>NZ_JBXWRM010000023.1:0-56523 GCF_059612905.1 Ruegeria sp. YKSD163 | reverse complement strand
AGCCGAAGCCGAAGCCGAAGCCGAAGCCGAAGCCGAAGCCGAAGCCGAAGCCGAAGCCGAAGCCGAAGCCGAAGCCGAAGCCGAAGCCGAAGCCGAAGCCGAAGCCGAAGCTACCCACGCGCCCGAGCATGACCCACAGCCTGCGCCACAGGCCGAGCCGCGGCGCGGTGGTTTCGCCCCGGCCCTGATCGGCGGCATCGTCGCGGCAGTGCTGGGTTTTCTGGCCGGACGTGCCGACCTGATTGACCCTCTGCTGCCCCCAGGCCTGCGCGTATCGGACGGTGCCGAGGCTATTGCTGCGCTTCAATCGAAACTTGATCGGCAGCAGGCAGAGCTGAGCGCCCTGAAATCCGATATCGGCAAGATCGAAATGCCCGATACCTCGGGCCTGTCCGCACAACTGGGCGATCTCTCCGCCCAGCTTGCACCGCTTGCCTCCACTGCCAAGGACCTGACCAGCCGTACCGATAGCCATGCGCAGGACCTGACGGCACTGGCTGCCCGCCTGTCCGAGATTGAAACCCGCCCGGTCGCCGAAGGTGCCTCGCCCGAGGTAGTTGCCGCCTACGATGCCGAACTGGCCCGCACGCGCGAGGCGCTGGCGGCGCAGCGTGCCGAGGTCGAACAGATGGTGGCCGATGCGCAGGCGCTGAAGGCAACCGCCGCCGCCGATGCGCAACTGGCCGCCAATCGCGGTGCTCTGGCGCAACTGCGTGGCCAGCTTGAGGCAGGTGCACCCTATGCCGAACCGCTGGCGGCGCTGACCGCTGCCGGGATCGACATCCCCCCGGCATTGTCCGGCCCGGCCGCCGACGGAGTCGCCTCGCTGGCTGTGTTGCGTGACACCTTCCCGCCCGCCGCCCGGGCCGCGCTCGCCGACCTGCGGGAAACGACCAAGGGCACCGGCCTGTTGGCTTTCCTGGAACGCCAGACCGGCGCCCGCTCGGTCACGCCCCGCGCGGGTGATGACCCCGACGCGGTGCTGTCGCGGGCCGAGGCGGCGGTGACCTCTGGCGATTTGGCATCGGCGCTTGATCTTGTCGCGGGCTTGCCCGAGACGGCGCAGGCGGCCCTTGCTGACTGGGTTGCCCAGGCCAGCAGCCGCCACCAAGCGATTGCGGCAGCGGATACGCTGGCGCAAAGCCTGAACTCGAACTGAAGGACAGCCCATGCTGTGGTCATTGCTCAAGATCCTGGTTTTCGTCGCGATCATCGCATTGCTGGCACTGGGCGCCGGTTTCCTGATGGAGGCAAGCGGCGGTGTTCAGATCACCGTCGCAGGCACCGAATACACGCTGGGGCCGCTGCAATCGGTGATCGGTTTCGGTCTGCTGGTGGTGGCGGTCTGGCTGTTCTTCAAACTGCTGACGCTGCTGATCGCCACGCTGAAATTCCTCAACGGGGATGAAACCGCCCTGTCGCGCTATTTCGACCGGGGGCGTGAACGACGCGGCTATCAGGCGCTGACCGAGGGGCTGATGGCGCTGGCCTCGGGCGAGGGGCGGATCGCCATGGCCAAGGCCGCGCGCGCCGAGAAGCTGTTGCAGAAACCGGAACTGACCAATCTGCTGGTGGCGCAGGCCGCCGAGATGACTGGCGACACCAAGAAGGCGGCAGAAACCTATCGCAAGCTGGTCACCGATCAGAGCACTCGGTTTGTCGGGGTGCGCGGGATCATGAAGCAGAAACTGGCCGAGGGCGATGACGAGACCGCCCGCAAGCTGGCCGAAAAGGCGCTGGCGTTGAAGCCTCGCCACGAAGAAACCCAGGACGTTCTGCTGACGCTGCAAACCCGGGCCCAGGACTGGGCCGGCGCGCGGGCAACGCTGACCTCGAAGCTGAAGTCCGGCACGCTGCCGCGCGACGTGTACAAGCGTCGCGATGCGGTGCTGGCGCTCTCCGAGGCGCGCGATCTTCTGTCCGAGACCGCAAGTGTCGACCAACAGGAACGCGCCATCGAGGCCAATCGCCTGTCCCCCGACCTGATCCCGGCGGCGGCCATGGCGGCCCGCGCCCATATTGCCAAGGGCAAACCAAAATACGCGGCCAAGATCCTGACCAAGGCCTGGCAGGTACAGCCGCATCCCGATCTGGCCCATGCTTTTGCCGAGATCGCACCGGATGAGATGCCCGCCGCGCGGATCAAGCGTTTCGCCGCCTTGGCCAAGGCACATCCGCAGCACGCAGAAACCCGGCTGATGATGGCCGAGCTGAACATCGTCGCCGAGGATTTCCCCGAGGCGCGCCGGGCGCTGGGCGATCTGCTGGAACACTCCCCCGATGCGCGCGCCTATACGTTGATGGCCGCGATCGAGCGGGGCGAGGGCGCCTCGGACGCGGTGGTGCAGGGCTGGCTGGCGCGTGCGTTGACCGCGCCGCGCGGGCCGCAATGGGTCTGCGACAGCTGCCAGCATATCCATGCCGCATGGGCACCGGTTTGCGGGAACTGCAACAGCTTCGATACGCTTAGCTGGCGGGCGCCACAGGATACCGATATCAGCGCGACAACAACGGCGAACATGCTGCCGCTGATTGTTGGCGCCATCGAACAGAAGGCGCCCGAGGCTGATGAAGTCGAGTTCGAGTCGGAGGTCGCCACCGAAGACGCGGTTGAGGCGGTGGCCGAAGAAGTTAAAGAGGCCAGCGAATCAACCGCCCGGTAAGCGTCTCACAGACCCGATGCCGATGGCGCCATCCATATGATGAGCCCGCACCCCTCGTGACCGGCGCCCTTTTTGGGCGCCGGTATGGGTTCAGTAGACGACGACGGAGCGGATGCTTTCGCCGGCATGCATCAGGTCAAAGCCCTTGTTGATCTCGTCGAGGCTCAGCGTGTGGGTGATCATCGGGTCGATCTCGATCTTGCCGTCCATGTACCAGTCCACGATCTTGGGCACATCCGTCCGGCCCTTGGCGCCGCCGAATGCGGTGCCCTTCCACACCCGGCCCGTGACCAGCTGGAACGGACGGGTCGAGATCTCGGCCCCCGCCGGCGCCACGCCGATGATGATGCTCTCGCCCCAGCCCTTGTGCGCGCATTCCAGCGCGGTGCGCATCACCTGCACATTGCCGGTCGCATCGAACGAGTAATCGGCGCCGCCTTTGGTCAGCTCGACCAGATGCGCCACCATATCGCCCTCGACCTCGGTCGGGTTGACGAAATCGGTCATGCCAAAGCGCTTGGCCATTTCCACCTTGTCGGGGTTCAGGTCGACGCCCACGATCTGGTCGGCGCCCGCCAGCCGCAGGCCCTGGATCACGTTCAGACCGATGCCGCCCAGGCCGAACACCACCGCGCGGCAGCCGATCTCGGCCTTGGCGGTGTTGATCACCGCGCCGATGCCGGTGGTGACGCCACAACCGATATAGCAGATCTTGTCGAACGGCGCGTCCGGGCGCACCTTGGCCAGCGCGATCTCGGGCAGGACAGTGTGGTTGGAAAAGGTTGAGCAGCCCATGTAATGCAGGATCGGCGTACCATCGAGCATGGAAAACCGGGTGGTGCCGTCGGGCATCAGGCCCTTGCCTTGCGTCGTGCGAATGGCCTGGCACAGGTTGGTCTTGCCCGACAGGCAATACTCGCACTGGCGGCATTCGGGGGTGTAGAGCGGGATCACGTGGTCGCCGGGTTTCAGGCTGGTGACGCCGGGCCCGACTTCGAGCACCACGCCCGCGCCCTCGTGACCCAGAATGGCCGGGAACAGCCCCTCGGGATCGGCGCCCGAGAGGGTGAATTCGTCGGTGTGACAGATGCCGGTCGCCTTGATCTCCACCAGAACCTCGCCGGCCTTCGGCCCTTCGAGGTTCACCTCCATCACTTCCAGGGGCTTGCCCGCCTCAATCGCTACCGCCGCGCGCGTCCGCATCTCGTCTCTCCTTGTCCCGATCCTTTGCGTCCCGACCCTGAAGCCGGTTTTCTTTGATACCGGTTTCGTGTCAGGTTCCGACCGCACCTGACCACACGGAACCGACATTTGTCAAAAAAGGAACGCCAATGTATCGATTTATCCCGATCTTTCTGTTGATCGTCGCCTGTGCAGCTCAGGTCGAGGAACCTCTCACAGAGGAGCCGGCGCCAGTCGATCTCAGCTTTTGCAAGGGGGATGAACTTGGGGACATCGTCGGACAGCCGGTTGCCGAAATCAGTTACCTTCTACCCGAAGGCGCCCGCGTGATCGGCCCCGATAGTCTTGTCACGCAGGATTACAGACCCAATCGACTGAACGTCTCGACGGACAAGACGGGAATGGTGACCCGGCTGTCCTGCGGCTGAACCCGCAGGAACCGGGTCGCGGTCACAGGCTTGTTGCGCGATACCAGCGCTGTGTTCAGACAGGAGAGCCTCATGATCCGCATCACCGCATTGGCAACTGAAACCGTCCGCGCCTGGCAGAAAGGCGCAACCGACGCCTATGGCAACCACCCCGAACGCGCCCTATCAGACGGGGTTGGCAACCCATGCCGTCATTGCCTGCGCTACATACCGCAGGGGGCGCCGATGCTGATCCTGGCGCATCGCCCGTTTGACGGGCTGCACCCCTATGCCGAGACAGGGCCGATCTTTGTCTGCGCCGAACCCTGTAACCGCCATGCCGAGGACACCCCGTTGCCCGAGGTGCTGACCAGTTCGCCCGACTACCTGATCAAGGGCTATGGGCGTGACGACCGCATCGTCTATGGCACAGGGCAGGTGGTGCTGGCGGACGGTTTGCTAGAGGCGGCAAAGACGATGCTGAGACGACCTGATGTTGCCTATGCGCATGTGCGATCGGCCCGCAACAACTGTTACCAGGCACGGATCGACCGGGTATGATCGGGGCAGGTCAGGCTGATGACGTCAGTGCCAGGAAAACATCCTCGAGATCGGCCTGTTCGGTGCGCACGTCGCGAATGCGGATGCCAGCGGAGCGGACCGCTTCCAGCACAGCCTCCGCGCTGGTGCTCTGGCTGTGATAGCGCAATGCCAGAGTGCCGTCGGCGCGCGCTTCGGCCTCGATCCCCGGACCCTTGGGCATGTTGGTCAATGGCCCCTCGGGCAAGATTATCATCGCGCGCGCGTCGAGGCGGTCGAGCAGGTTGGCGGTGCTGTCCCGCGCCACCACCTGACCTTGGTTTATGATGGCAATCTGATCACACATCTCCTGTGCCTCTTCCAGGTAATGGGTGGTCAGGATGATGGTCATGCCTTCGTCGTTCAGTTTGCGCACATTGCTCCAAAGCATCTGGCGCAACTCGATATCGACCCCGGCGGTGGGTTCGTCCAGCACAAGAACCTGCGGTCGGTGCACCAGCGCCTTGCCCAGCAACAGCCGCCGTCGCATGCCCCCAGACAGGGTACGAGCATAGGCCTCGGCCTTGTCTGTCAGGCCGATCATGGCGAGGATTTCGTCGCTCCAGCGCCGCGACTTGGGCACACCGTATAGACCGGCCTGAACTTCCAGCGCGGCACGCGGGGTGAAGAACGGGTCGAGGTTCAACTCTTGTGGCATCACCCCGATGGCGGCGCGCGACTGGCGCGGGTTCTGATCCTGGTCAAACCCCCAGATCGTGACCCTGCCAGAGGTCTTGGTGACCAGCCCGGCAAGGATGTTGATCAAAGTGGATTTCCCCGCCCCATTCGGGCCCAGCAGGCCAAAGACAGAGCCGCGCGGCACGCTCAGGTCGATCCCTTTCAGAGCCTGCTTTTCCGGCTGTCCGTGACTGCCGCGATAGGTCTTGGTCAGACCCTCGATCCGGATTGCGTCTTCGGTCATGCGCGGCTCTTGCTCCTGCTCGCCTTGTCGCTCATAAACGGACCTAATCCATGTCCGCAGTGCCGACAACCTGAAGAAAGGCCCCCGCGATGACCATCCAAGCGCCGGAAACCAAGATCGTTGAAAAAAGCCGCGTTGCCTGTGACGGGGGCGAAGGCGCTTTGGGACACCCGCGCGTCTGGTTGCAGATCCCCGAGGATAACGGTTGGGTCGAATGCCCCTATTGCGATTGCAAATACGTATTGAAGGGGCGCGAGTCCAACTGACGGGCGCAATCATTTTCTTGCAAAGAAAATGATTCAGAAAATGGGATTTTCTGAACCGGAATTTTTTCAAAATTCCGTCACCGCTCGTATGACCCTGACCGCGCCAAACGACCGTGTTGCCTTTGGCTGCTGGAAACCCGCTCCGTTCCGTGGCAGGACAGGAGCGTCGCGCGAATGAGGGAGAGACGGGCATGAGCACTTTCGGCAAGGGTTGCCATCTGCATCTGATCGACGGATCGGCCTTTATCTTTCGTGCCTATCACGCGCTGCCACCGCTGACGCGCAAATCCGACGGCCTGCCCATCGGGGCGGTCTCGGGCTTCTGCAACATGCTGCAACGCTATGTCGATGGTGATCATGGTCCCGATGCGCCGACCCATCTGGCGGTGATCTTCGACAAGGGCAGCCATACGTTCCGCAACGACCTCTACGACCTTTACAAGGCCAACCGCGAGGCGATGCCCGAGGACCTGCGTCCGCAGATCCCGCTGACCCGCCAGGCGACCGAGGCGTTCAACATCCCCTGCAAGGAGCTGGAAGGGTACGAGGCCGACGACATCATCGCCACCCTGTCGCATCAGGCTCGCGATGCGGGCGGACGGGTGACCATCGTCAGTTCCGACAAGGACCTGATGCAGCTGGTGGGCGACGGGGTCGAGATGTTCGACGCCATGAAGAACAAGCGCATCGACCGCGACGGCGTGTTCGAGAAATTCGGCGTCTTCCCTGACCGCGTTGTCGATGTGCAGGCGCTGGCAGGCGACAGCGTCGACAACGTGCCCGGCGCCCCCGGCATCGGCGTCAAGACCGCGGCGCTGCTGATCAACGAATTTGGCTCGCTCGAAGACCTCTTGGACCGCGCCGAAGAGATCAAACAACCCAAGCGCCGCCAGACCCTGATCGACATGCGCGCGCAGATCGAACTGTCGAAACGTCTGGTCGCGCTCGACGCCAACACCCCGCTCGATTTCACGCTGGACGATCTGGAACTGCGCGACCCGGACCCCGATACGCTTCTGGGCTTTCTGGCCGAGATGGAGTTCCGCACCCTGACCAAGCGGATCGCCGACAAGCTGGGTGCCGAAGCGCCGGTTATTACCGAGGCCCCGGCCCCCGCGACAGAGGATGCGCCCGCGCCCGAACAGCCGCCCTTTAATGCGTCAAAATACGAATGCGTGCGCGATGCGGCGACACTGGAAAAATGGATCGCCCAAGCCCGCGAGCGGGGCTGGGTCGCGGTCGATACCGAAACCACTGGCCTGAACGAGATGACCGCCGATCTGGTCGGTATCTCGCTGGCGATTGAGCCGGGTGCCGCCTGTTACATCCCGCTGACCCATCGCGATGGCGACGCGGGTGATCTCTTTGGCTCGGACAAGCTGGCCGATGAGCAGATGCCGCTGCAAGAGGCGCTCGATCTGCTGAAACCGGTGCTCGAGGATCCCGCGATCCTCAAGATCGGGCAGAACATGAAATATGATGCCAAGATCTTTGCCCGCTACGGCGTTGCGGTGTCGCCGATCGATGACACTATGCTGCTGTCATACGCCATGCATGGCGGGCTGCATGGGCATGGGATGGATACGCTCAGCGAACGCTATCTCAGCCATACGCCGATCCCGATCAAACCGCTGCTGGGCTCGGGCAAATCGGCGATCACCTTTGACAAGGTACCGATAGACGAGGCCACCGCCTATGCCGCCGAGGATGCCGATATCACCCTGCGGCTCTGGCAGCTGTTCAAACCGCAGCTGCACCGCGCGCAGGTCACCACAGTCTATGAAACGCTGGAACGCCCGCTGGTGCCGGTGCTGGCCGAGATGGAGATGCATGGCATCAAGGTCGACCGCGATGTTCTAAGTCGGATGTCGAACGCATTTGCGCAAAAGATGGCGGGGCTCGAGGCCGAGATTCACGACCTGGCCGGCGAACCGTTCAACGTCGGCTCGCCCGCGCAGGTGGGCGAGATCCTGTTCGACAAGATGTCGCTCGAAGGTGGCAAGAAGGGCAAGACGGGCAAGTATTCGACCCCGGCGGATGTGCTCGAGGATCTGGCGACCGAACACGAGCTGCCCGCGCGCATCCTTGACTGGCGGCAGCTGAGCAAGCTGAAATCGACCTATACCGACGCGCTTCAGACCCATATCAACCCCGATACCGGGCGGGTCCATACTTCTTATTCGATCACTGGCGCCAATACCGGGCGGTTGGCCTCGACCGACCCGAACCTGCAAAACATCCCCGTCCGCACCGAAGAAGGCCGCCGCATCCGCGAGGCCTTTGTGGCCGAGCCGGGCAATGTTCTGCTCAGCCTCGACTATTCCCAGATCGAGTTGCGCATCCTCGCCCATATCGCCGATATCCCGGCGTTGAAACAGGCGTTTGCCGACGGGCTCGACATCCACTCAATGACCGCGTCCGAGATGTTCGACGTGCCGCTTGCGGAAATGACGCCTGAGATCCGCCGTCGCGCCAAGGCGATCAACTTCGGCGTGATCTACGGCATCTCGGGCTTTGGCCTGGCGCGCAACCTGCGCATTCCGCGCGCCGAGGCGCAGGAATTCATCGACCGCTATTTCGAGCGTTTCCCCGGCATCCGGACCTACATGGACGACACCATCGCCTTTGCCAAGGAGCATGGCTATGTACAGACCCTGTTCGGCCGGCGCATCCATACGCCCGAGATCAACGCCAAGGGGCCACATGCAGGCTTTGCCCGCCGCGCCGCGATCAACGCCCCGATTCAGGGCACGGCGGCCGACGTGATCCGCCGCGCCATGGTGCGGATGCCGGATGCCATTCGCGACCTGCCGGCAAAAATGCTGCTTCAGGTGCATGACGAACTTCTGTTCGAAGTGGCAGAGGACGCTGTCGAGGACACCATCGCCGCAGCTCGCGACGTGATGGAGGGCGCCGCTGATCCGGCGGTGCGACTGGATGTGCGGCTGGTGGTGGATGCGGGCCGGGGCGCCAACTGGGCCGAGGCACATTAGCGTCCGCTGCACGCGGTTCGCGTGGCGCCCCGTCAACCTGACCTGGCCGGGTTCAGGTTTCGCTGCGCACCAGGGCGGCGACCAGACGACGGGTCAACGGCGCCACGAACAGCAGCACCACCAGCGCGATGGGCCAGGCCAGCATCCAGGCGCTCATCCATTTGGCGGCCATGCCCGGAGCTACTCCGACAGCTCGGACGGTGGCCACGCATGTCACGATACAAGACATCAGGCCGGACATGATCGCGGCAGAGAGCAGGGGAGCGAACCGGGCGGGAAACATAGAGATCTCCTAATGCATTCAAAACACCGCATATAATATCATCATCCGAACCGCAATCGTTGCTGATCAGACGGCACTGACCCAGGCGATAAAGGCGGGTACGGTCAGGATCGACACGGCAGTGGACAGCAGGATCGCCGCAGAGGCGCGTTGTGGCGCCACCCCGTAATGGGCGGCCAGCATATAGACATTGCCCGCCACCGGCAGCGCTGCGGCGGCAATCGCGACCGAGGCCGAGAACGCATCGACCGGGAACACCCACAAGACCGCCAGTGCCACCAGAACCGGGTGGATGATCAGCTTGCACAGGCTCAGCCAGGCGGCGATCTGCACCCGTTCGGCCGAGCGTCCAGCCAGCGAGGCGCCAATGGCGAACAGCGCGCCGGGGGTCGCCGCCCCACCGAGAATGGTCAGAAAATCGTTCAGCGGTCCGGGGATCGGCAAGCGCAGCGACGACCAGATCAGTCCGGCGGTGATGCTGACGATCATCGGGTTCTTGAGCAGCCCCAGACCGATCAGGCGCAGCGTCCCCAGACTAAGCCGCCCGTCACGCCCGCCATTGATCAGGATCACGATGAGCGAGGAAAACACGATCAGATCGACCGACAGGACCAGCATCACCGGGCCGATCGCCGCCTCACCAAACAGCATGGCCAGCATCGGCAGGCCCAAAAAGCCGACATTGCCGATGGCTGCGCATTGCGCCTCGACCGCTGCGGTCGGCACGTCGAGCTTGCGCAGGAATGCGACCAGTGAGGCGATGCCATAGACCCCGGCGGTGCCCCAGAGATAGCCCATCACCAATTGCCCGTTGAAGATTTCGGCAAAGGGCAGGGTGGCGGCAAACCGGAACAGCATCGCCGACAGGGCAAAGAAGAACACGAACTTGGTCAGATAGGCGGTCGCCTCGGGCGTGAAAAACCGCGTGCGACCGGCCCAGAATCCCAGGCCGATGATCACGAAGAACGGCAATGTGCGCAGAAAGATCTCGACCATTCGAAATTGGTAACATGATTTGACCGGATGACAAGGCCGCTAGCCGCTGCCGATCAGAACCCCGGCGGCCAATACCAGCGCACCCCCCACCACCACCTGGAACGCCGCGCGGAAGAACGGCGTTTCCATATATTTGTTCTGGATCCAGGCGATGGCCCAAAGCTCGAAAAACACGATGAAGATGGCGATGCTGGTCGCGGTCCAGAAATCGGGGATCAGATAGGGCAGGGCATGGCCCAGCCCGCCCAGCGTCGTCATGATGCCCGAGGCAAAGCCGCGCTTGATCGGAGAGCCCCGGCCCGACAATTCGCCATCATCCGAGGCGGCCTCGGTAAAGCCCATCGAGATGCCGGCCCCGACCGAGGCGGCAACACCGACCAGAAAGGTTGTCCAGGTATCCTGGGTGGCGAATGCGGTGGCAAAGATCGGTGCCAGTGTCGACACCGACCCGTCCATCAGCCCGGCCAGCCCCGGCTGTACCCAGGTCAGGATGAACTGGCGATGGGCGGTTGCTTCTTCTGTCGCGCGGGTCTCGTCGTCGAGATGGGTCGACTCAAGGTCGGACGCGGTGGCCTGATGCCCCGCCTCTGCAGCGGCCAGATCTCCCAGCAGCTTGCGGGTGGCGGCATCGGTCGAGCGGGCGGCAGCGGCCAGATAAAACCGCTCCGCATCGCGCTCCATCGCGGTCGCCTCGGTGCGAATTCGTTCGATCCCGAGGTTTTCGACCAGCCAGACGGGTCTCCGCGCATAGTAGCCTGCGACATGCTCGCGCCGGATCAGCGGGATCACCGCGCCAAAGCGTCGTTCGTGCAGGGCAATCAGTTGGGCGCGGTGCTGATCTTCTTCGGCGGCCATGCCGTCGAACAACTTGGCCGTGGCCGGGTAGTCGGCACGCAACATCTCGGCATACGACCGGTAAATGCGAGCATCGTCCTCTTCAGACGAGATCGCCAAGGCGATAACCTCTTGTTCCGACAGATCGCGGAAGTGTTTGCGATAGGAGAGAAACCGCATGCTCGACCTCTGTTTTAGAATGATTCCAAGATAGCGCGGGCCAACGCGGTTGCAACCCGTTTCGCCCGAATCGTTGAAATTCCACCCGTCGCAAAATAGGTTGAAAAAACCGAATATCAGTGGAGATGGAATGACCCAGGCTGCGACCATCCTGCGCACGGGACGCAAATTCGACCAGGTGCTCAGGGGTGCGCGCGACGTGTTCATGAGCGACGGGTTCGAAGGTGCCAATGTCGATGACATTGCCCGCGCGGCTGGGGTCTCCAAAGCGACGCTCTATAGCTACTTTCCCGACAAACGGCTGCTGTTCGTCGAGGTGGCGCAGACCGAGTGTCAGCTGATGGCCGAGCGCATTCTGGCGATGGTCGATGAAACGCGCCCCGCGCGCGAGGTGCTGACCATCACCGCGACCCAACTGGTGGCATTTCTGACGTCGGATTTTGCGCAGCAGGTGTTCCGCATCTGCCTCGCCGAGCGTGAACGTTTCCCCGAACTGGCGCGTGCCTTTTATGCGGCGGGTCCCGAGAACGGGCAGCGCCAGATTTGTGAGTATCTGGAAAAGGCGGTGGAAAAGGGCGAACTGGTGATCCGCGATGTTCCGATGGCCGCCGAGCAGCTCTTGGAACTGTGCAAGACGCGTCTGTGGACACGTGCCGTATTTGGCATCCAGACCCGGTTCACCCAGGCCGAGATCAACGAGGTGGCTTTGGCCGCCGTCGATACATTTCTGGCGCGCTACGGGGCCTGACCGGATCGGCATCGGGAAACGAAAAACGCCCGCCAGAGGCGGGCGCTTTCCCAAATCCGATTTCGGACCCGATTAACGGCGCAGGCCCAGACGCTCGATCAGCGACTGATAGCGGGCTTCGTCCTTGCCTTTCAGATAGTCCAGCAGCTTGCGGCGCTGAGCCACGAGCTTGAGAAGACCACGGCGGCCGTGGTTGTCTTTCTTGTGGGTCTTGAAATGCTCGGTCAGGGTCGAGATGCGCGAGCTGAGGATGGCAACCTGGACCTCGGGCGAACCGGTGTCGCCTTCCTTGGTGCCATATTCCTTCATCACGCGTGCTTTTTCTTCGGCAGTGATCGACATCGGGGTCTCCTTGTCAGGTTAGAGTGAATGGCGCAGGCCGGGATGTCGTCCAGCACAGGCCCATGGAGAGGGTCGGCATCAGAGCGATTCCGATGCGGATGCGCGCGTATACGCGGAATAGTCAGAGAGAGCAAAGGCTTTCTGCGCGTGCAGCTCAGGCGGCGGTGCCGGCAAGAGGCAGGTCGCCCGGACGTGCCAGCACGATATCGCCGACACCGTCTGGTGCACCACCTCGCAGCAGCGCAACCTCGTGCCCGTCCACGGTGACTCGACTGATGTCGGGATTCTCGGCATCCCTGCTGATCTCGATCTCGGGGGTTTGCCCCTCGGGGCCGTCCCAGATCACCATCAAGCGGTCCTCGTCAGAGTCGAAATCCATGACCTCGATGGGGGCGCCATCCGACGAGCAGTCGCCGGCGATGATGTTGTCGGCGCCGTCGCCACCGGTGACTATGTCGCCTGCCCCGGCCCAGATCGTGTCGTCGCCCTGCCCGCCATTGAGATAATCGACCGCCTGGTCTTCGGGCGCGGCCGGAGTGCCATCTTGTCCCTCGACCCCGAGGATCAGATCATTGCCGAAACCGCCGAACAAGGTGTCCCGACCCGCGTCGCCGGACAGGGTGTCGTGGCCATATCCGCCATGCAAAGCGTCGTTGTCGTCGCCACCATCCAGAAGGTCGTCATCCTGCCCGCCATAAAGGGTGTCGTCGCCGCTGCCGCCTTGCATCTTGTCCTCGCCGAAATGGCCGAACAGGTTGTCATTGCCTGCGCCGCCATCCAGGCTGTCATCGCCGTCCTCGCCATGCAACAGGTCGAACCCGTCCCCGCCCCGGATCTCGTCGTCGCCGTCGACGCCATGCAGCGTGTCGTTGCCTTCGACCCCGTCGATGGTGTCGTTCAGGTCATATCCGTTGATCTGATCGTCCCCGTCTTCGCCGGTCAGAACGTCGCCCGCCTTGCCGCCGGACAGGACAAGCCCGTCAGCGCCGATGATGGCGTCCGACATCAAGAGAGGTTCAGGCGCGGCGCCGCCGGAAATCATGCCCAGCGTTTCGGTGCTTTCGCTTTCCTGCTGGTCCTCTTCCGGCAGAAGCTCGTCATCACCGTTTTCTTCGCTTCCCCCCGTCATGAGAACGACACCGCCAACAGCGGCCAGCCCCAACAGACCTGCGAGCATCAACATCCCACTACTCCAGACACACGTCACCCCTGTCCGCAAATATCCCACTATTGCAAGGGGTTCGTCAAAGCTGTTCAGGATGGATGGTTAACGAGTGCCGGGTTCAGGCCAGAGCGCAGGTTGCTGGGCATAGCCGATATAAAGCGGATGCTTGGGATGCCCGTCCTTGGTCAGTCCCAGGTGGAACAGCGGCAGCCCGGTGCCGCGCAGCAGGCGTTCGACTGCCGGTCCCCGGTCCAGATGGGCGCCATGCGTGCCCCAGGCGGCGACGATCTGATCTGCCCATTCGGTGCCCGCCAGGATGGCCGCATCGTTCTCTGGCCCGACCGGATCGGCGGCAGCGCGCATTTTGCGGGGATCGGTGTCGCGCCAAGCAAAGATATTGGTCACCTGAAAGGCGCCAAAGCCCAGTGTGCGCGCCCGCCGCTCGCAGCGTTCAACCGTTGGATCGTTCTGCACCTCGGTCGCGGTCGAAGGGTTCAGCATCACGAACAGCGCCTTTCGCCCGGCTGGATCCCAGACACGGGTCAGGCTGTAGCGGTAGCGCTCGCAGTCGGAATAGATGGCGGTCGACGGTGCGTCGCCCTTGGTATGGGTACGGGTGATCATGGGCGTGCCCTAGCACGCGCTGCGCCTTGCGTCACGCCCCGGAGGTTACTCGGACAAGGCGAAGACGCGCGACGGGTGCAGCTCGCCGGACTTGTATACTCCCACCGCCACCGCGCGCCCCTCGAACGAGGCCCAGGCCTCGTCGCCATATTCAGCGTCACCGGGATAGACCATGCCGGGATTGCCGTTACGCAGGCGCTGGGCACCTTCCGCGCTGCATTTGAGCTCGGGCAGGTCGGCCAGACCCTCCTCCAGCGGACGCAGATAGCTGTCAAGTTCCGGCGTCTTGGCCATCTCGTCGATCTGCTCGATGGTGATGCCCTCCTCGGCCTCGAACGGGCCCGACCAGATGCGGCGCAGTCCGCGCACATGGCCGTGACAGCCCAGCGCGACACCCAGGTCGCGGGCGATCGAGCGGACATAGCCGCCCTTGCCGCAGGTCATTTCCAGTACAACGTGGTCGGCGTCGGGCCGGTCCACCATCAGCAGTTCCTCGACCCAGAGTGGGCGGGCGGCCAGTTCCACATCTTCGCCGTCGCGGGCCAGCTTATAGGCGCGTTGGCCGTCGATCTTGACAGCCGAGAATTTGGGTGGGACCTGCATGATATCGCCCAGGAACGGTGCCAGCGCTTCCTTGATCTGTTCATCAGTGGGGCGCAAGTCGCTGGAGGCGATCACCTCGCCCTCGGCATCATCGGTATTGGTGGCTTGGCCCAGGCGCACGGTAAAGACATAAGCCTTGAGCGCGTCGGTGATATAGGGAACGGTCTTTGTCGCCTCGCCCAGCGCGATGGCCAGAACGCCGGTGGCCTCGGGGTCGAGGGTTCCGGCGTGCCCAGCCTTGTTGGCGCCCAGCGCCCAGCGGACCTTGTTTACGACGGCGGTCGAGGTCATGCCGGCGGGCTTGTCCACCACCAGCCATCCCGAAATATCGCGTCCCTTGCGTTTGCGTGCCATCCTGCCCTCGTCCAGATCTGAGGCGCGCGACCTATCTGATCCGGGCCGGGCTGTCAATTTATGCTGCGTGGATTTGGCTCAGCGATCGTCGACCGCGACGCCAACGATCGGGCCCATGGAAAAGCCCAGATCGGCACGATTCAACGACGGCGCGTAAAGGCGCGAGATGTTGCCATCGAAATAGAGAGCGTTTGGCGTTTTCAGTACATCGCGGAACAGGGTTCCGAATTCGTGAAACGTCACCGAGTTCCCCGAAATCGCAAACACCGCCCGCGCGCCGTCGGCACTGGTGCCGACCCCGTTTCGGATATAGCGCGAGGTCGAATCGGGCAGAAACCGCGGATGCAGCGCCCCGTCGATCACCAGCATCGGCCCCGATTGGGTGGCAAATCGGCATTCAGGTTTCGCTGCCTGATAATCCAGCGTTTCGATCACATCCGCCCGGCCCGTACGCAGGCAGAACACCCCGTTCGGCAGCAGGCCGAAATTGCCCGGCCCGGCATTGGTGATCACCCGCTTTTGTTCGATCCCGTCCTCGACATAATGGCCGACGGGCGAGCGGTCGTCGTGATACATGCCCGCGTTCATGGCAAAGGCCAACCGCTTGCCTTCGGTCCGCAGCGTCTGGTCGACGGTCGAGAACTGACCCAGCAGTGTCCCGTCCGCGTCATTGAGAAACAGCCGCAGATCCGCGCTGCGGGCATCCACCTCGCACACGGTATAAAGGTTGCCGTCATGGGTCAGGTCGCGGCAATCCACCGCCGCTGCCTGACCTGCGCCGGTCAATAAGGCGAGGACAGCCGCCGCCCGGATCACTCGTCCAGATCGCGGCGCACCGCGTCCTGATCGAACATCCGCCGCGTATCGTCGAGCCGGTCGAATGTCTCGTCCAGCCGGAACCGCAGCTCGGGGGTGAATTTCAGACCCAGCTTCTTGCCGACAACCCGGCGCAACTCTCCCTTGTTGCGCGCGAGCAGCTGCACCACGTCCTCTTGCCCCTTGCCGCCCAGCGGCAGCACATAGGCGGTGGCGATCTTGAGATCGGGAGAGGTGCGCACCTCGCCCACGGTGATCGACATCCGGTTCAGGTCGGGGTCATGCACGTCGCCGCGCGCCAGCACCTCAGAAAGTGTGCGGCGGATCACTTCGCCGACACGCAGCTGACGCTGAGACGGGCCGGGGCCATCGTGGAACTTGTTCTTTGCCATGGCTTCGATCTAAGCGCAAAGCGAAGCTTTGCCAAGCGGTGCCGAACACGGTAGGAGGCATCAAGCGCAGGAAATGAAGGACCATGCCATGACTCATATTCCAGGTATCGTGATCACCGGCGCCTCGGGACGCATGGGCCAGATGCTGGTACGGATCGTCACCGACAGCGACAAGGTGCGGCTGGTGGGCGCGCTGGAACGCCCCGGGCACGACTGGATCGGGCGCGATGTGGGCGAGGCGATGGGCGGTCAGGCGCTGGGCGTTGCGGTGACCGACGACCCGCTCGAGGCATTTGCCCAGGCGCAGGCGGTGATCGACTTCACCGCGCCCGCCGCGACGCTGGAATTTGCCGCCCTCGCGGCGCAGGCGCGTTGCGTGCATGTGATCGGCACCACCGGCATGACGGCGGAACAGATCGCGGCGCTGGAACCGGCGGCGCGTCATGCGGTGATCGTGCGGGCGGGCAACATGAGCCTTGGCGTCAACCTGCTGGTACAGCTGACCAAGAAGGTGGCCGCCGCGCTGGACGAGGATTTCGATATCGAGGTAATCGAGGCGCATCACCATCATAAGGTCGATGCGCCTTCGGGGACCGCGCTGATGCTGGGCGAGGCCGCCGCCGAAGGGCGCGGCGTGCGTCTGGACGATGTGGCCGACCGCGCCCGCGATGGCATCACCGGCGCGCGCCAGCGCGGCCATATCGGGTTTCACGCCATTCGTGGCGGCGACATCGTGGGCGAACATGATGTGCTTTTCGCCGCGCCGGGCGAGCGGATCGTGCTGCGCCACGTTGCCACCGACCGCGCTGTGTTCGCGCGCGGCGCGCTCAAGGCCGCGCTGTGGGGTCAGGGAAAGGTCCCTGGCCAATACGACATGGTCGATGTGCTCGGGCTCTGAACCCTGAGCCGGTAAGATTGCACTGTTATTGGGCAGACGCCCATGACGGTGCCATTGACCGAAAAACGGAGATTGTGTTTTCCCTTGACCTGCCTAGACTTGCTTGCATGGAAAACGCGATCTTTGATGAAATGTGGGGTCGGGACGGCGCGCTGCGCGAGGCCTATTCCGATTTCAACGGCTGGTTCGAGCAAGAGGATCCGGGTCGCCTGCGCAAGAAACAGGCAGAGGCTGAACGGCTGTTCCGTCTGACCGGCATCACTTTCAACGTATACGGACGTGCCGAGGCCGCAGAGCGATTGATCCCCTTCGATATCATTCCGCGTATCATTTCTGGTCGCGAATGGTCGCGGCTGGCGCGCGGGATCGAACAGCGGGTCCGCGCGATCAACGCCTTTCTGCATGACATTTATCACCGCCAGGAGATCGTGCGGGCGGGCCGTTTGCCAGCCGAGATGATCTCGCGCAATGAAGCATTCTTGCCGCAGATGATCGGGGTCTCGCCACCGGGCGGAGTGTACACCCATATCGTCGGTATAGACTTGGTGCGGACGGGCCCGGACGAGTTCTTTGTGCTTGAGGATAATGCGCGCACCCCCTCGGGCGTCAGCTATATGCTGGAGAACCGGGAAACCATGCTGCACATGTTTCCCGAGCTGTTTTCGCAGAACCGGGTGCAAGCAGTACAGAACTATCCCCGGCAACTGCGCCGATCGCTCTCGGCATGTGCGCCCGCCTCCGCCTCGGAAAAGCCCACCGTCGCGGTGCTGACGCCGGGCATCTACAACTCGGCCTATTACGAACACAGCTTCCTTGCTGACAAGATGGGTGTGGAACTGGTCGAGGGGCACGACCTGCGGGTGATTGACGGGCGCGTGGCGATGCGCACGACCCGTGGATACAAGACCATTGATGTCTTGTATCGACGGGTAGATGACGATTTTCTCGACCCTCTCAATTTCCGCCCCGACTCGGCTTTGGGCATACCTGGCATCATGGATGTTTACCGCGCTGGCGGCATAACCATCGCCAATGCCCCGGGGACAGGGATCGCCGATGACAAGGCAATCTATTCATACATGCCGGATATCGTCGAGTTCTATACAGGGGAAAAGGCACTGCTTAAGAATGTGCCGACGTGGCGCTGCAACGAACCTGACAGCCTGGCCTATGTGCTGGACAACCTGACCGAGCTGGTGGTGAAAGAAGTGCACGGGTCGGGCGGCTATGGAATGCTGATCGGTCCCACCGCCTCCAAGCGCGAGGTGAGCGAGTTCCGAAAGAAGCTGAAAGCCAATCCGGGCAACTATATCGCCCAGCCGACCTTGTCTCTGTCGACTGTCCCGATCTTTACCAAGGCGGGATTGGCGCCGCGCCATGTCGATCTGCGCCCCTTCGTGCTGGTATCGCCGCAGGGGGTCGATATCACCCCCGGTGGGCTGACCCGTGTGGCGCTGAAACGGGGCAGTCTGGTGGTGAACTCGTCGCAGGGCGGCGGCACCAAGGATACCTGGGTGCTGGAGGACTAGAACATGCTGGGAAAGACCGCCGGCGGGCTCTTCTGGATGTTCCGCTATCTCGAGCGCTCCGAGAATACCGCGCGCCTGATCGAGGCAGGCCAGCGCATCGCGCTTACCAGGTCCGGTTCGGTCGACGACGAATGGACCAGTGTGCTGCAATCGGCCGGCGCATATGCCGGTTATGTCGAAACCCATGGCCCGGAGGTCACCCGTGACGGCGCCATAGACTGGATGCTGCGGGACAAGGACAACCCCTCGTCTGTGCTCAATATGGCCGAAGCCGCGCGCAACAACGGCAAGACGGTGCGGACCGCATTGACGCGAGAGGCCTGGGAAAGCGTCAACGAAAACTGGATGACGTTGAAAGAGGCCCTGAAGCGCAAGGTACCTGAGCGTGATCTGCCCGATGTTCTGACCCTGATCCGCCAACGCTCGGCCTTTGTGCGCGGGGCGATGCACGGCACGATGCTTCGCAATGACATCTACGATTTTGCCAGGATCGGCACCTTCATCGAACGTGCGGACAACACCGCGCGAATCCTTGATGTGAAATACTATGTGCTGCTGCCTTCGGTCGTTTCGGTGGGCAGTTCTTTGGACAACGTGCAATGGCAGACGATCTTGCGGTCTGTTTCCGCCGAGGGCGGATTTCACATGACCTTTGGCCAAGACCCTCGCCCGCGCGAGATCGCCCAGTTCCTGATCCTTGACCGCCGCATGCCGCGCAGTCTCGCATTCTGCGTCGACAAGATACGGTCGAACCTTGGTTATCTGGCGGACGACTACGGCGTGCGGCTGCGCTGTCATTCGATGTGCGACCAGCTGGCCGATCACACCATGTCCCGTGACATCGATGAAATCATCGAAATGGGGCTGCACGAGTTCATCACCGATTTCCTCAAGTCGCTATCCGCTCTCGGTGGCCAGACGGAAATCGATTACAGGTTCTATAACTGACCCATGCGCCTCAAGATCAATCATACCACCCACTACACATATGATGAGCCGGTGCCCTATGCCCTGCAACAGCTGCGCTTGACACCCAAGACCGGGCATGGACAGACGGTCCTTGACTGGACGGTACGTGTGGAGGGTGGCCAGAAGCAGCTGAGCTTCGAGGACCAGCACCACAATACGGTCGATCTGATCAGTTTCGACGCGGGCACGACCGAGATCACGGTGCACTGCGAAGGGACGGTAGAGGTAGAGGACAACCATGGCGTGATCGGCCAGCATGGTGGGTTCATGCCGATGTGGATGTTTCTGCGTTCGACCGATGTCACCCGTGCCGGGCCGCTGGTGCGTCGCCTGGCAAGCGGTGTCGAGGGTGAACCCGGAAGCCTTGCCTGGCTGCATGGTCTTTCGGCAGCGATCCGCGCGGCGGTGACCTATGAGACCGGACGTTCCGATGTCGGCTGGAGCGCGGAAAACGTGCTGGATGCCGGGCATGGCGTGTGTCAGGACCATTCCCATGTCTTCATCGCTTGCTGCCGGCATCTGGATGTTCCGGCCCGCTACGTGTCCGGTTACCTGATGATGAACGATCGCATCGACCAGGAAGCAACCCACGCCTGGGCCGAGGCCTGGATCGAAGGGCTTGGATGGGTCGGTTTTGATGTCTCGAACGGCATTTCCCCCGACACTCGATATGTCAGGGCCGCGACCGGTCTGGACTATGCCGAGGCTGCTCCGGTATCTGGAACACGATTCGGCACCGCAGGCGAGGCGCTTTCGGTGCAGGTTCAGGTCCAGCAGCAGTAAAGGCATGCGATGACATATTGCGTAGGGATGCGGCTCGAACGCGGGCTTCTCTTCATGTCAGACACGCGCACCAATGCCGGTGTCGACAACATCTCGACCTTTCGCAAGATGTCCACCTTCGAGAACCCGGGCGAGCGCTGCATTACCGTCCTGACCGCAGGCAACCTGGCGACCACGCAGTCGGTGATTTCGATCCTAGAGGAACGCACCAAAGCACCCGCCGATCGCAAACCGTCGATCATGGAGGTGCCAACCATGTTCCAGGTGGCGCAACTGGTCGGTCAGACCCTGCGTGAGGTGATTGCCTCGAATTCGGAAGAGGGGCAGCGGGCGGATGCGGCCTTCAACGCGACCCTGATCGTAGGGGGGCAGATTGCAGGTAGCCCGCCGCGCCTGTTCCTGATCTACCCCGAGGGGAATTTCATCGAAGCGGGCGAGGACACGCCCTATTTCCAGATCGGCGAGACCAAGTATGGTCGCCCGATCCTGGTGCGCGCCTACGAGCCGGACATGAGTTTCGAGGCGGCGGTCAAGCTGCTGCTGGTAAGTTTCGATTCGACCATAAAGGCCAACCTTTCGGTGGGTCTGCCGCTGGACCTGCAACTCTACGAGGAAGGCAGCTGCGTGCGTGGTCTGTCCCGCCGTATCGACGCCGACGACCCTTATTTCCAGGCTATTTCCTCGGGTTGGGGTACGGCCCTGAAATCGGCGTTTGACAGCCTTCCCGACATAGAGCTCTGATCACCCGCCGACTGTCGTCGGCGGGTGCTGTCGTCATTTCTTGCGGCGCGGCGGTGCGTCACCACCCTTGTTCAACGGCTTTCCCGCTGGACGTGCAAACGGTTTACCTTGGCGGGCAGGCTTTCCTGTTTCGGTTTTCTTAGCGCGAAACGACTTGCCGGGATCCGATCTGTCAGACCGGTAAGGCTTTACGCCGCCCTGCGGTTTGTCCGAGCGATTGGGTCTGTCTCCACCGCCCTGCGGCTTGTCCGAACGAAAGGGTTTGGCGCCCTTGGGCGCATCTGCACGATAGCGTTTTTCACCCTGACTGCTCTCTGATTGGCGCGGTTTCGCATCGTCAGTTCGCGCTGGGCGGAACGCTTTGGGGCTGCTGAATTTGGACGAACGCTTGGGCGCTTGATCCGTCTTTTCCGCCGGCTTTTGTCGAGCGTGCGCCGGTTTCGATAGCTTGGATGTCACGGCCCTTGCAGGCCTCGCGCCCTTGTCCCTGGTCCCGGTATCCGGCTTTGGCTTGCTCCGGGGTGCCGCAGGTTCGGAGACAGGATTTTTCGCTTCCGTCCAGTCTTGGGCCCGGACATCATGCGAAGCTTCAGATGCGGTTTCCGTTCTGGGCGCGCGCGGTGTTCTTGGAGCAGGCCGCTCGAAATCACGGTCTCGGCTCTTCTTGGGCGCGCGTGCACGCGGAGTGTCGGCGGGAGGGCTATCGAGCAGTCGCGCGGTGATCTCACCCTCGACAACACCGGACGGGCCGATCTGGTCGAGGAACCCCTGAACCGCCGCTTCGGCCAGTTCCACATGGGTTTCCTGCGCCTGCATGGTGATCTTGCCGATCTGGCTTTTCTCCAGATTGCCGGCCCGGCACAACAGCGGCAGCAGCCAGCGCGGTTCGGCCCGCTGTTCGCGTCCGACCGAGAGCGAGATCCAGCGCGACGGGCCGAAACTTGCCGCAGCCGACGGAGCGCCGCGCGCGGGAGGCTGGTTCAGTTCCTCGGGCGCGGTCAACCCGGCACGGTAAAGACGCAGACAGGCCACCGCGATCTGTTCGGGCGTGAATTGTTCCATCAGGCCTGCGGCGATGCGGGTTTCCTCGTCCTCTACCGGATCGGTCCAGAGCGGATCGGAGAGGAGCCGCGCCTCGTCCTTGGCAAGAATGTCCTCGGGCGTGGGGGCCTGGGTCCATTCGGCCTCGATCTTGGCCCATTTCAGCAGGCGCGACGCTTTTTTGGAAATCTTGTCCGGCACGATCAGCGCAGAGATCCCCTTGCGCCCGGCGCGTCCGGTGCGGCCCGACCGGTGCAAGAGCCCTTCGGTGTTGGTCGGCAGATCGGCATGGATCACCAGGTCGAGGTTGGGCAGGTCGATGCCGCGCGCGGCCACGTCGGTGGCAACGCAGACGCGGGCCCGTCCGTCGCGCATGGCCTGCAGCGCATGGCTGCGCTCGTCCTGGCTCAGCTCTCCCGACAGGCTGACCACGGCAAAGCCGCGATTGGCCAGACGCGCGGTCAGCCGCGCCACGGCGGCACGGGTATTGGCAAAGACTATGGCGGTGGGCGCATCGTGGAACCTGAGCAGGTTTATGATGGCGTGTTCACCGTCGCCGCCCGAAACCTGCACCGCCTGATAAGAGATATCGGCATGCTGGCGTTCGCCGCCCAGGGTCGAAATGCGCGCAGCCTGGCGCTGATAAGTCTTGGCCAGTTCCGCGATAGCGGGAGAGACCGTTGCCGAGAACAGCAGGGTGCGGCGGTCTTCGGGCGCCTCACCCAGCATGAATTCCAAGTCCTCGCGAAAGCCGAGGTCAAGCATCTCGTCGGCCTCGTCCAGCACCACGGCGCGGATATCGGCCAGATCAAGCGCGCCGCGCGTGATGTGGTCGCGCAGGCGCCCCGGCGTGCCGACGACGATATGGGCGCCGCGTTCCAGCGCCCGGCGCTCGGTGCGGGCATCCATGCCGCCGATACAGGTGGCGATGCGCCCGCCGGTCTTGGCAAAGAGCCATGTCAGCTCGCGGCTGACCTGCAAGGCCAGTTCGCGGGTGGGGGCCACGACCAGCGCCAGCGGTGCTGCAGGCGGGCCCAGTGTTTCGGCCTCACCCAGCAGGGTGGGGGCGATGGCCAGGCCAAAGCCCACGGTCTTGCCCGATCCGGTCCGGGCCGAGACAAGCAGGTCGGCGCTGGCCAACGCGGGGTCGGTGACCGCCTGTTGTACATCGGTCAGCGTTTCGAAGCCGCGCTCGGCGAGGGCATCGAGAAGGGGGGAAGTCATCAGGGGAATGTCCAATAGGGCGCGGGACTCACCCCGGCGCAAAGATTGGGCCATCTAACGAAGAGAGGCGCATTTGTCCATGCCTGACGGCGTGAATGCTGCGAATACCGGCTATGTCGCGGCCAGATGGGCGTCTGCTAGCCGATGGCGCGGCAAACATGATCGGCGCAGGCCAGATCCTGCGCCGCGATGCCAAGCGAACGGTAGAGTGTGATCGCATCGGCGCCGGAGCGCCCCGGAACCTTGCCCGAGAGCACTTCTCCGATCTCGCCCCTGACATGCGTCTCGGTCATCGCGCCCGTTTCCAGCGCCGAGTTGATCTCGCGCGCCTGGGCAAAGGCCGAGGGGCGGTAATCGACGAACAGCTCGGATTTCAGCAGCAGCGTTTCGTCGATTTCCTGCATCGAGGGGATCGAGGCGCCGACCGCGTTCACATGCGCGCCCGGCCCGATCCAGTCGCCATGCAGAACCACCGAGGGCGAAGACGTAAGCGTGCAGACGATATCGGCCCCGCTGACCGCCTGTTCGGCATCGGTGGCAGCGGTGAACGTGATGCCGGGATAATGATCGGCCATGCGCCGGGCAAATGCGTCGGCGCGCTCGGGGTTGCGCCCGGCAACCCGGATCTCGGCAATCTCGCGAACCAGCGTCAGCGCCTCGATATGGCTTTCAGCCTGTTCGCCCGTGCCGATCAGCGCCAGCACCCGTGCGTCAGACCGGGCCAGCGCCCGCGTTGCCACCGCGGTTGCGGCGGCGGTGCGGATCGCGGTGATCGCATCGGCATCCAGTGCCGCGCGGGGCTTCCCGGTCTCGGCATCGAACAGCAGCACCGTACCGATATGCGAGCTGAGCCCCTTGGCGGGGTTGCCGGGAAACAGGCTGAGGACCTTGATGCCATAGAGCGTCGGATCGCTCAGCGCGCCGGGCATCACGCCCAGCCGGTTGGTGCCGTCGATATCTATCACCGTGCGCAGCGGCAGGTTGGCCTGCCCGGCCGAGACCCGGATCATCGTCTGTTCCACCACCTCGATCGCGTCGCGCATCGACAGGTGCTGGCGGATTTCTTCGGCGGATATGATCCTCATATCAGGCTCTCCTCTCCGGCGGGCCAGATCGTTTGGCCAGCCGGCAGGCCCAGCACCTCGCGCAGCAACGCGGCATAGGCGTCGGGACGGGTGACATAGGGAAAGTGGCTGGCCGCCCGGAACCTGTAGGCGCGAACAGGATCCAGCGCGGCGCGCAGGCCCTCGCGCATTGGTGGGGCGATCAGGTGGTCGTCATCGCTTTGAACCGTAAAGATGCGGTCGCGGGGCAGGCTTTGCGCGGGCAGGTCGGGTGCGGTTTTCAGCGCCTGCAATCGCGCGCGCAATTCGCCTTCCGGAATGCGTGTGCGCACCTCTTGCAGCAAGAGCGGCGCCAGATCGCGATAGGGGTGGTCGGGTGCCTGCCAAGTGCTCAGCCCGGCCTCGAACCCCGCGCGCAGGTCGTCGATTGGCGTGGTGGCAAGGTCCAGCGCATAGGGCGGCACCTGGTCGATCCCGCGAACCGAGGCCAGCGTGTTGGCCGCCACCAGCCCGCCGCACAGCGCCGGTTCGGTGGCAGTCAGATACTGTGCCAGATAGCCGCCCAGCGACGAGCCGAGCACGGTCGCGCCCTGTATTCCGGCATCCGCGATCATCTGCGCCAGATCCGCGGCCCAATCGCTGATCCCGCCCGAGGAAGGATAGCTGACCGCAAGGATGCGCGCCTGATCCGACAGCGCCGTGATCTGTTGCCAGAAGATATCGGCCCGGCCCAGCGTGCCGGGGATCAGCACCAGCGCAGGGCCGCTTTGCCCCACCCGGATCAGACCCCAGTCGCGACCATTGACGATCTGGCGCGTTTCCGGGTGGCTGGCTGCGAACCTGTCGCGCTCGGTTTCAAGTTCGCTTGCCATGACCACCCCTCAGCCCTTTGCCGCCATCTGCGCCAGTCTCAGGCAGGTGCGGGTAGCGGTTGCCATGTCCTGCACCGAAATCCATTCCAGCGGTCCGTGGATACATTGCATGCCGGTAAAGACATTGGGTGTCGGCACCCCCATTTCGGTCAGGCGAGAGCCGTCGGTGCCGCCCCGGATCGGTACCGATATTGGCGCGACCCCTTCGGCCTCGGCCGCCGCGCGGGCCAGCTCGACGGGTGTCATGTCCTTTTCCAGCCAATAGCGCATATTGCGGTATTGCGGATAGATCTCGCATTTGATTGTCGCGCGCGGCTCGCCCGCCTGCACGGCGGCGCAGACCTGGCGCAGCAGCTCTCCCTTGGCGGCCAGCCCGTCCCGCTCGAAATCGCGCAGGATGAACTTGATCACCATTTCCGACGAGCCGCCCTCCATATCGGTGGCGTGGATGAAGCCGTCGCGCCCGTCGGTGGTTTCGGGGGTCATCGTTGCCTGTGGCAGGGTTTGTACAATCTTCGAGGCAAGGTGGATCGCATTGACCATCTTCTCCTTGGCCCAGCCGGGATGGATCGACACGCCCGTCACCGTCACCACCGCGCGGTCGGCAGAGAAGCTCTCATACTCGATCTCGCCCACTTGCCCGCCATCCAGCGTATAGGCGAAATCGGCACGCAGATCGCCGGGCAGGCGCTCGCTCACCCCGTGACCGATTTCCTCATCGGGGGTAAAGGCCACGCGGATCGGACCGCGCGCGATATCGGGGTTGTTCAGCAGATGCCGCGCCATGGTCATGATGATGGCCACGCCCGCCTTGTCATCGGCGCCCAGCAGCGTGGTGCCCGAGGCGGTGATCAGGTCATAACCGATCTTTTCCGCCAGATAGGGGTGTTCGGCGGGCGACAGCACCAAAGCGGGATCGTCGGGAAAGGTGATGTCGCCGCCGTTATAGCCGCTGATCACGCGCGGCTTGACCCCGCTGGCGTTGAACTGCGGCGCGGTGTCCACATGGGCAAGGAACCCAACGGTCGGCCCCGGTGCGGTGCCCGGAATCGTCGCCAAAACGACGCCGTACTCGGTCAGTTCCACATCCTGCGCGCCCATCTCGGTCAACTCGTCGCGCAGCAGGTGCAGCATGTCGAACTGGCAGGCGGTGCTAGGCGAGGTGGTCGCGGTCTCGTCGCTCTGGCTGTCGATGGCGGCATAGCGGACGAGCCGATCCTGAAGTTCCTTGTCGAATTGGTTTTGCATGTCGCCTCCTGCGGTTGATCGCGATCAAAGGCGCAGGTCCGGAACAAGTCAAGCGGGCCGCTGCGACACCGCCGAGTGCCGCAAAAAGACGGGGCGGATCGGCCAGCATGCTTTACCTCTGAGCCCCAGACCGCTAGCCATTGCGTGAAACCAGAGGGAAAGGACCGTGTCATGATCGAAGCCGTCTCGGAAAACGCCTGTTTCGGGGGAGTTCAGGGGGTCTATCGCCATGCCTCGACTGCCACCGGCTGTGACATGACCTTTGGCCTGTTCCTGCCGGCCGAGGCCAAGGACGGCCCGGTGCCGGTGCTGTGGTACCTGTCGGGTCTGACCTGCACCCATGAAAACGCCATGGTCAAGGCGGGCGCCCAAGGCTGGGCCGCCGAGCAGGGAATTGCCCTTGTTTTTCCCGATACCTCGCCGCGCGGCGAAGGTGTTGCGGATCACGAGGATTACGATCTGGGTCAGGGAGCCGGGTTCTATGTGAACGCGACGCAAGAGCCTTGGGCGCCGCATTTCCGCATGTGGGATTACGTGGCCGAGGAACTGCCCGCGCTGCTGACCGAACATTTCGCCATCGACCCCGCCCGGCAGGCGATCACCGGTCATTCCATGGGCGGGCACGGGGCGCTGACGCTGGCGATGAACCTGCCGGGCCGCTATCGCTCGGTCTCGGCCTTTGCGCCGATTTCCAACCCGACGGGCAGCGATTGGGGCCGCAAGCAGCTGACCGCCTATCTGGGCTCGGACGAGGCGGCCTGGGCGAAACATGACGCATCGCTGATGATGCAACAGGCGGGTTTTGATGGCCCGATCCTGATCGACACCGGCACCAGCGATCAGTTCATCGACCTGCTCCGCCCCGAGGCGCTGGCCGCCGCCATCGCCGAACGCCGCCAGCAGGCGACGGTGCGGCTGCAACCGGGGTATGATCATTCCTATTTCTTCGTCTCCAGTTTCATGGAAGACCACGTGTCATTCCACGCCGAAGCGCTTTATCGCGATTGAGCGGCGGCATGAGTACGTTCGACTATGACCTGATCATCATCGGTTCCGGCCCCTCGGGCCGGGCCGCAGCGATCCAGGCGGGCAAGCTGAAACGCCGGGTGCTGGTGATCGACCGCAAGGACCGGCTGGGCGGTGTCTCGGTCCATACCGGCACCATCCCGTCCAAGACGCTGCGCGAAACGGTGCTGAACCTGTCAGGCTGGCGCGAGCGCAGCTTTTACGGGCGCTCCTACCGGGTCAAGGACCGGATCAGCGCCGAGGATCTCAAGGCGCGGCTGCACATGACGCTCGATTACGAGGTCGACGTGCTGGAGCACCAGTTCAACCGCAACCATATCGACACGCTGAACGGGCTGGCCCGCTTTGTCGGCCCGCACGAGATCGAGGTCGCGACCGAGGCGGGCGATACCACGCGCCTGACCGCCGCCAAGTTCCTGATCGCCACCGGAACCAAGACCTATCGCCCCGATTACGTCCCTTTCAACGGCAAGACGGTGGTCGATGGCGACGACTTTCTGGAGATGGAGCGGATCCCGCGTTCGCTGGCCGTGATCGGCGCCGGGGTGATCGGGGTCGAATATGCCAGCATGTTCTCGGCGCTGGATGTGCGGGTGACGCTGATCGAACCGCGCGAGACCTTTCTCGACTTCATCGACCGCACCCTGATCCAGGAATTCACTCATCAGATCCGCGAGAACGGTGTCGATCTGCGGCTGGGTTCTGCGGTGGAGAAGATCGAGGATACTGGCAGCCATATCGAGATCAGCCTGGCCAATGGCCGCCATATCCGGGCCGAGATGCTGCTGTTCGCCGCTGGTCGGATGGGCGCGACCTCGGCCCTGAACCTGGATGCGGTGGGGCTGGAAACCGATCACCGCAACCGGATCACGGTTGATCGCAAGACCTATCAGACGTCGGTACCCCATATCTATGCCACCGGCGATGTGATCGGGCATCCTTCGCTTGCCTCGACTTCGATGCAGCAGGGGCGGGTCGCGGCCTGTCATGCGCTGGAAACGCCGACCCTGCCGGAAAGCCCCTGGTTCCCCTATGGCATCTATTCGGTGCCCGAGATGTCCACCTGCGGCATGTCAGAGGAAGAGTTGCAGGAACGCGGCATCCCCTACGAGGTGGGCGTGGCGCGATTCCGCGAGACCTCGCGCGGGCATATCATGGGGCTGGAACATGGTATGCTGAAGATGCTGCTGAGCCTCAAGACCCGTCGCGTGCTGGGGGTGCAGATCGTGGGCGAGGGCGCGACCGAGCTGATCCATATCGGCCAGGCGGTGATGAACCTGAAAGGCACGGTGGACTATTTCGTGCAGAACACGTTCAACTATCCGACTCTGGCCGAGGCCTATCGCACCGCCGGTCTGGATGCGTTCAACCGGATGCCGATCCCCGAGGAGTTCAAGGTAAGGCGCAAGAACGGCAAAGCCGAGACCGCCGACAAGAAACCCTCGGCCAAAGAGAAATGACAACGCTTTATATCGATGCCGATGCCTGTCCGGTGAAGGCCGAGGCCGAGCGGGTTGCCACCCGGCACCGGCTGCGCATGGCCGTGGTGTCGAACGGGGGGCTACGCCCATCGCAAAATCCGCTGGTCGAAACCGTGATCGTGCCCGACGGGCCGGACGTGGCCGACATGTGGATCGCCGAGCGCGCCGGGCGCGGCGATGTGGTGATCACCTCGGATATCCCGCTGGCCGCCAAATGCGTCGAGGCGGGCGCCCGGGTGCTGCGTCACAACGGCGAGGCCTTCACCCCCGCCAATATCGGCCAGCAACTGGCGATGCGCGACCTGATGGCCGACCTGCGCGCCGCCAACCCGCTGGGCGCGGGCGGTGGCGGCAAACCCTTTTCCAAGGCCGACCGCGCGCGGTTTCTGGACGCGCTGGAGCGCGAGATTCGCGCGGCGCAAAGGGATGCACAGGGCTGATATCCGGCCGGCAATCCCCTTGGCGGGTGGTATTTGGGGGAAAAGCGTCCGCATCCCGCCGCCGGGGGCCAAAACCCCTTGTCAGCCATCCCGACCCCTAGTATAGCGCGCGGGTTCTCGATGAGAATTTGGCGGCGGGGTGATTCCCGCCGTTTGGGTTCGACGAGGGTTCGCGATGCGCGCGGATCCTCCTCTCAACCCCAACGCCTGACAAAAAGGCATGACAATGCAAAGCCAAAATATCCGTATCCGGCTGAAGGCATTTGACTATCGCGTTCTGGACGCCAGCACGCAAGAGATCGTCAACACTGCCAAGCGGACCGGCGCGCAAGTGCGCGGCCCGATCCCGCTGCCGAACAAGATCGAGAAGTTCACGGTTCTCCGTGGCCCTCACGTCGACAAGAAAAGCCGTGACCAGTTCGAGATCCGCACCCACAAGCGGCTCCTGGATATCGTTGATCCGACCCCGCAGACGGTGGACGCGCTGATGAAGCTCGACCTCGCCGCCGGCGTGGACGTCGAGATCAAGCTGCAGTCGTAAGATCGGAGGGTAGAAAATGCGTTCCGGTATTATCGCAAAGAAAGTCGGCATGACCCGGCTGTTCATGGAAGACGGCAAGCAGATCCCTGTGACCGTTCTTCAGCTGGACAACCTGCAGGTCGTCGCCCAGCGCACCACCGAGAAGGATGGCTATACCGCCGTTCAGCTGGGTGCAGGCACTCCCAAGATCAAGCGCGTGTCCAAGGCCATGCGCGGCCATTTCGCCGCACAGAAGGTCGAGCCCAAGCGCAAGCTGGCCGAGTTCCGCGTGTCCGAAGACGCGCTGATCGAAGTTGGCGCCGAGATCTCGGCCGAGCATTTCCTGACCGGCCAGAAGGTCGACGTGTCGGGGACCTCGATCGGTAAGGGTTTCGCCGGTGCCATGAAGCGCCACAACTTCGGTGGTCTGCGCGCCTCGCACGGCGTGTCGATCAGCCACCGTTCGCACGGCTCTACCGGTCAGTGTCAGGACCCGGGCCGCGTGTTCAAGGGCAAAAAGATGGCCGGTCACATGGGTGCTGCCCGTGTCACCACCCAGAACCTCGAAGTCGTGAAAACCGACGCCGAGCGTGGTCTGGTCTTCATCAAGGGCGCCGTGCCCGGTCCGAAGTCCGGCTGGGTCACCGTCAAGGATGCCGTCAAGAAGAAAGCACCGGAAGGCCTGCCCTTCCCGGCTGCTGTGAAATCGGCCGCAACCGAAGCACCTGTTGCCGAAGCGCCCGCCGAAGGGGGTGAAGCATGAAACTCGATGTGATCAAACTCGACGGCTCCAAGGCCGGTGACATCGACCTGGACGAGGCCCTGTTCGGGCTGGAACCGCGTGCGGACATCCTGCACCGCGTGGTCCGTTGGCAGCGCAACAATGCGCAGGCCGGCACCCACAAGGTTCTGACCAAGTCGGAAGTCAGCTACTCGACCAAGAAGATCTACCGCCAGAAGGGCACCGGTGGCGCACGCCATGGCTCGCGCAAATCGCCGACCTTCCGTCACGGTGGCGTCTACAAGGGTCCGACCCCGCGGTCGCACGGCCACGACCTGACCAAGAAGTTCCGCAAGCTGGGTCTTCGCCACGCGCTGTCGGCCAAGGCCAAGGCAGGTGAGCTGGTCGTGATCGAGAACGCCGATGCCGAAGGCAAGACCGCAGCTCTGGCCAAGCAGGTTGCAAACCTGGGCTGGAAGCGCGCGCTGGTCATCGACGGCGCCGCGGTCAACGAAGGGTTCGCCCGCGCCGCGCGCAACATCGAAGGTCTGGATATCCTGCCGTCGATGGGCGCAAACGTCTATGACATCCTCAAGCGTGACACCCTGGTGCTCACCAAAGCGGCTGTCGAAGCACTGGAGGCTCGTCTGAAATGAGCGCGAAAGCACAACATTACGACGTGATCCGCAAGCCGATCATCACCGAGAAATCGACCATGGCATCCGAAAACGGCGCCGTGGTGTTCGAAGTGTCGATGGACAGCAACAAGCCGCAGATCAAGGAAGCGGTTGAATCGCTGTTTGGTGTCAAGGTGAAGGCGGTCAACACCACCATCACCAAGGGCAAGGTCAAGCGGTTCCGCGGCCAGCTGGGCAAGCGGAAAGACGTGAAAAAGGCCTATGTGACCCTCGAAGAGGGCAACACGATCGACGTGTCGACCGGCCTCTGAGCGACCTCGCTCTTGTAACAGATCGAACCCCGGCTGCCATGCGCAGCCGGGGTTTTTCGTTTCACGGGTTGGGGCGGATGTTTCGGGTTGATCATCCGGCCTGCTCTTGGTTCAGTCCGACGCAGGACCTCCGGTCCGCATGCATTCAGGGCAAGTGAGATTTCAGATGACAATCGAGGCGGTGATTTTCGACATCGGCAATGTGCTGATCGAGTGGAAGCCCGAGCGATATTACGACCGTGTTCTGGGCGAGGAACGACGGCGGCAGATGTTTGCCGAGGTTGATCTGCACGGGATGAACGATCTGGTCGATCAGGGCCATCATTTCACCGATACGATCTATGCCTGGGCCGAGAAATACCCCGAATGGCGCGATCAGATCAGGGACTGGCACGACAACTGGATCGAACTGGCGTCGCCTGAAATCCCGCATTCGGTGCGCCTGCTCAGGGCACTCAGAAACAAGGGCGTGCCGGTCTTTGCGCTGACCAATTTCGGGGTACAGAATTTCGACTATGCCTGCACGGTCTATCCGTTCCTGACCGAGTTCGACCGGGCCTATGTCTCGGGTCGGATGCAGTTGGTGAAGCCGCACGCGCCGATCTATGCTGCGGTCGAGGATGATTGCGGGCTGGCGCCCGGGACCTTGCTATTCGCCGATGACCGGGTCGAGAATATCGATGCCGCACGAATGCGCGGTTGGCAGGTACATCATTTCACCGGGCCTCAGGGCTGGGCCGCACGCCTGGTGGCCGAGGGGCTGTTGACCGAAGGAGAGGCCGCATGAGCATACCCCATATTCCCTTTGCCGAGGGCGAAGCCAAGCTGGACTGGCTGGAGCTGACGCGGGCGTTGGCCGATGGCCATACCCTGCCCAAGGCGAAGATCGGCGATACGTTTCTGTATCGCGATCCTGATACGATGCTGACGCGGTCGGCCTGGATCGACGGGCTGGGCATCGCGGTCAAGACCGCCAATATCTTTCCCCGCAACCCCGAGCGTGGCGATCCGATGATCAACGGGGCGGTGAATCTTTACAGCGACCATGACGGGGCGCTGTCGGCTCTGGTGGATTTCCACCTGGTGACCAAGTGGAAGACGGCGGGCGACAGCCTGCTGGCGGCGCTGCGGCTGGCCGACCCTGACGCGCGCGAGCTGCTGGTGGTGGGCGCTGGCACCGTGGGGCTGTCGCTGTGCGAGGCGTTTGGGGCAGGGTTCCCCAAAGCGGCCCTGAAGATGTGGAACCGCACACGGTCCAAGGCCGAGGAGGTAGCGGCGCGGTATGACGGGCTGGAGGTGGTCGATGACCTGGCCGCGGCGGTGAACCGGGCCGACATCATCGTCACTGCCACCATGTCGAGCGAACCGGTCATTCGCGGCGAGTGGCTGCGTCCCGGTCAGCACCTGAACCTGATCGGCGCCTATCGGCCCGACATGCGCGAGGCCGACGACGAGGCGATGCGCCGTGCGCGCATCTTTGTCGACAGTTTCGACACCACCGTGAACCACATAGGCGAGCTGATGATGCCGCTGGCCGATGGCGTGATCACCCGCGCCGATGTGGTGGCGGATTACTACGATCTTGACGCTTTCAAAGCGTCGCGCGACGACATAACCGTGTTCAAGAATGGCGGCGGCGCGCATCTGGACCTGATGACCAGCCGCTATATCCTGGACAAGTGGCAGGGCTGACCCTGCCACTCGCCATCAGGCGGGCAGCGGCGCCCTGTTCTCGCGGATCGGTAGGTGGACGATGGCGCTGAAGGCGCCGACGCCCACCCCGATCCACCAGACCATGGTGTAATCGCCATAAAGGTCGTACATCCGCCCGCCGAGCCAGACGCCGAGGAACCCGCCCAGCTGGTGGCTGAGGAAGATGATGCCATAGAGCGTGCCCATGTAGCGCAGCCCGTAGAGGTGCGCGACAAGGCCCGAGGTCAGCGGCACGGTGGCCAGCCAGAGCGAGCCCATTGCCACCGAGAACAGGATCACCGACAGGGGCGTGATCGGCAGCAGGATGAATGCGGCTCCGATCACGGTCCGGGCGGTGTAGATACCGGCAAGCAGGTATTTCTTGGGGAAATGCTTGCCCGCCCAGCCCGCCGTCAAGGTGCCTGCGATATTGGCCAGCCCCACCAGCGAGATCGCCACCGCACCCAGCGCCGAGGTGGTGGTGATCCCCATCGAATGCAGTACGCCGCCGGGCAAGATCGGCCCGCACATCTCGGTCACGAAGGCGGGGAAATGCGCGGTGATGAACGAGAGCTGATAGCCGCAGCTGAAAAAGCCCAGAAAGATCAGCGTATAGGACGGATCGCGAAAGGCGCGGGACAGGATCTGGCCCATGCTTTCTTGCAGCTCTGCCTTACTGGCGGGTTCGGGCGCGCGCAGCATCGGCAGCGTCAGCACCAGCGCCAGAATAGCCACCGCAAAGACGATGAACACCTGTTGCCAAGGCAGGAAGGTCAGCAGCCATTCCGCCGTGGGCGCGCCGATCACCTGTCCGACGCTGCCTGCGGCGGTGATGAGGGCGAGGCTCATCGAGCGGTTCTCGTCGCTTGACGCCCGCGCGACCACGGCAAGGATCACGCCAAAGCCGGTGCCCGCGATGCCGAAACCCACCGCCCAGGCATAGATCTGATGCTCAAGCGGTGTGGTCGACCAGGCGCTGAGCACCATGCCGCCAGCATAAAGGAGCGCACCGAGGAAGATCGCCTTGCGGTCGCCGATCTTTTCCGAGATGGCGCCAAAGATTGGCTGGCCGATGCCCCAGGCGAGGTTCTGAATGGCGATGGCCAGTGAAAAATCCGAGCGCAGCCAGCCGAACTCCTCAGCGATCGGGATCTGGAACACGCCGAACGAGGCCCGGACCGCAAAGCTGACGGTGATGATGACGCAGCTGACGATCAGGATCGGATTGATCAGGCGGGCCGAACGGTCCATGGCAGTCTCCGTGGTATTGTCCGGCGGACCCTAAGCCCAATCGCGGCGGCGTCAATTCAGGAGTTTTTGACGCATCATTCACGGAAATTGATGACCCGCGCCGGGCGGGCCGCTTTTCAAGGCGGGGCTGGTTGGGTATGGCTGCAAAATGACCGCTGTTTCCGATCTTTACGCCACCCGTGTGGCCGAGGGCGCCCTGCATGCCGATACCGCGCAAGAAGCGGCGTTGGCAGAGTTCGACCGGATTTTCGAAGCGCTGAGCGCCCCAGTAAAGCGCGGGCTTTTCCGCAAGGCGCCGCTGCCGCCGCGAGGCCTCTACCTGTGGGGCGGGGTCGGGCGCGGCAAGTCGATGCTGATGGATCTGTTTGTCGAGGCGCTGGGCAATACGGTGCCGGTGCGCCGGGTGCATTTCCACGCCTTCATGCAGGAGATCCATGCGGGCATGCACGAGGCGCGCGCCAAGGGCGTGGCCGATGCGCTGGCCCCTGTCGCCGATGCGGTAATCCGCTCGGTCAAGGTGCTGGCGTTCGACGAGATGCAGATCACCGATATCACCGACGCGATGATCGTGGGACGCCTGTTCGAGGCGCTGTTCGCGGCGGGCGTGGTGGTGGTGACCACCTCGAACCGGATCCCCGACGACCTCTACAAGGACGGGCTGAACCGGCAGCTGTTCCTGCCCTTCATCGAGCTGATCAAGGAGCGGATGCGGGTGTGGGAGATGATCTCGCCCACCGATTACCGGCAGAACCGACTGGAAGGGAGCCGCGTCTATTTCACGCCTATCGGACCTGCGGCGCGTGGCGAGATCGAGGCGATCTGGCGCGACCTGACCGGGGGCGCAAGTACGCCGCTGATCCTCAAGGTCACTGGTCGCGACGTGGAACTGCCGGCCTTTCGCAACGGTATCGGGCGGGCCAGTTTCTATGACCTGTGCGGGCGGATGCTTGGGCCGGGCGACTATCTGGCCATTGCCGGGGCGGTCAAGGTTCTGGTGCTCGAGGACATCCCGCGTCTGAGCCGTAACAACTTCAACGAGGCCAAACGCTTTGTCACCCTGATCGACGCGCTCTACGAGGCGCGGGTACGGTTGATTTGCTCTGCCGCCGCCGAGCCGGAAATGCTCTATGTCGAGGGCGAAGGAACGTTCGAGTTCGAGCGCACCGCCTCGCGCCTGCGCGAAATGCAGGACAAGGATTGGGGGCAGGCAGGCGATGATCGTCCGTGAAACACCCCGTCGACGAGAGATTTTCCTGATCGTGAGCGGGTCAGTGGTGCCGCGCATTCTGCCCAACATCATTGGCTCCGCGCTCTGGGCGCTTCTGGTCCTTATGCTGCATCGGTATGTTGTCGCGATGCCGCAGATCTCGATTGCTGCGATGGGGGTCTTTGGTCTGTCGTTGTCGCTCTTTCTCGGTTTTCGGAACAACGCCGCTTATGAACGTTGGTGGGAGGCGCGGCGAATCTGGGGACGGATGGTCTCGGATGTACGGAGCCTTGCGCAGGAGCTGCGGATATTTGCGGGCAAAGGGGCGGATGAAGAATTCATCCTGACCCGTATACTGGCCTTTCATCATCTGCATCGCGCCCAGCTGCGCGGTGATGAGGTGACTGAAACCTTGCAGCACTGGGTTGGCGCAGAGGCGGCCGAGGTGCTGATGCGGAATGCAAATCCGCCTAATGCCGCGCTACAGGACATCGCAACCCGCCTGAACGAGATGGCGGAAGACGGGCGCATCAATGGCTTCGGTCAGCGCGCTCTGGCCGAACGGCTGGCTGCTTTTCCCATCGCCCAAGCAGGGAACGAGCGGCTGCTGACCACACCGCTGCCCTTTGTCTATTCGCTGCTGGTCTGGCGCACGACCTATCTCTACTGCTTGCTTCTGCCCTTTGCCCTGCTCGACGATGCCGGTTGGTTCGAACCCTTGGTGGCTGCGGTGGTGGCTTATGTTTTCTTCGGATTTGCCGAGGTCACGCATGAACTGGAACATCCGTTCCGCAAGCAGGCGAATTCGGTGCCGCTCAGCGCCATGTGCCGGGTGATGGAGATCTCGGTCTGTAACGCACTGGGTCGCGATGTGCCCCCGAAACTTGAACCGGTAAACTACGTTCTCGACTAGGCTGGAACCAAGCCCCCTCTCTTGAACAGCAAGGGTGCTGACGACGGGCAAGAGCGCCTCTCCCGCCGCGTCTTGGCTCTCAGCCGTTCTCGCGCAGGATGTTCCCGGCCAGGTAAAGCGAGCCGCAGATCAGAACGCGGGCCTCGGGCTCGATTTCGACGATGCGGGCAAGCGCGGTGGCGACATCCGGCGCGGTGCTCGCGGCGAGGCCCACCGACCGGGCGGCTTCGGCGGTCTGATCGGCGGTCAGGGTGTTCGCTTCGCCGGGGATCGACACGGCGGTGAGGCTACCCGCCTGGGCGCTGAGCGGGCGCAGATAACCGGTTACGTCCTTGGTGTTCAGCATGCCGCAGATCAGATGTGTGGGGCGGCCGGGCCGGCTGGCCAGCAGGTCAGCCAGCGCGATGCCGGCGGCCGGGTTGTGACCGCCGTCAAGCCAGAGCTCGGCCTGGGGCGCGGATTGAACCAGTGGGCCGGTCTTCAGTCGCTGCATCCGGGCGGGCCAAATGGCTTTGGTCACCGCCGCCTCGCAGGCCGCCTCGTCCAGGTTCAAGTGGCGCAGCGCGGCCAGCGCCGCACCGGCATTCTCGATCTGGTGTGCACCCAGCAGGTTGGGCAGCGGCAGATCACACAGGCCGGTCTCGTCCTCGAAGATCAGGCGGTCGCGTTCCTGCCGCACATGCCAGTGCTGGCCATGGGCCAGCACTGAGGCGCCGAGTCGGGCGGCGGTGGCTTCGATCACCTCCAACACCTCGTCGGGCTGGGGGCCAACCACAACCGGCACGCCGCGCTTGATGATCCCGGCCTTTTCGCCGGCGATCTTGGCCAGCGTGTCGCCAAGGAACTGTTCGTGATCCATCGAGATCGGGGTGATGATCGACAGTGCCGGGCGCGCGATCACATTGGTCGCGTCGAGACGGCCGCCAAGACCGACCTCGAGCAGGGTGTAATCGGCGGGCGTGCGGGCAAAGGCCAGTAGCGCGGCGCAGGTGGTGATCTCGAAATAGGTGATCGTCTCGCCGCCATTGGCGGCATAACATTCGTCCAGAACCGCCACCAGGTCGGGTTCCGAAATCAACTCTCCGGCCACCCGGATGCGTTCGTGAAACCGTGCCAGATGCGGCGAGGTATAGGCATGCGCGCTCAGCCCGGCGCCCTCGATCCCGGCGCGGATCATCGCCTGGGTCGAGCCCTTGCCATTGGTTCCGGCGATATGGATCACCGGCGGCAGACGGTCCTGCGGGTTGTCCAGCGCGGCCAAGAGGCGCCAGACCCGATCCAGCGTCAGATCAATGATCTTGGGGTGCAGCGCCATCATCCGCTGGAGGATGAGGTCGGAACCGGGATTGGTCATGATTTGGACGGTTTCGCGGTCTGGGCAGGCTGTTCTTCGGCCTTGACGGGCGTGGCCGTCTCGGGCGCAGGCAGGTCGCCGCGCACCGCGGGCGGCAGGTTCAGCAACATGCGGGTGACGGTGATCAGCTCTTCGCGCAGGTCGGTGCGCTTGATCACCCGGTCCAGCATGCCGTGATCCAGCAGGTACTCGGCGCGCTGAAATCCTTCGGGCAGTGTTTCGCGGATGGTCTGTTCGATCACGCGCGGTCCGGCAAAACAGATCAGCGCGTTGGGCTCGGCGATATGCACATCACCCAGCATGGCATAGGACGCGGTCACCCCGCCCGTGGTCGGATGGGTGAGTACAACGATATAGGGCAGGCCCGCCTCTTTCAGCATCTGCACCGCCACGGTGGTGCGCGGCATCTGCATCAGGCTCAGAATGCCCTCTTGCATGCGGGCGCCGCCAGCTGCCGAGAACAGGATCAGAGGGCGCTTCAGGTCAACCGCCTTTTGCGCCGCCGCGATGATCGCGTTGCCCACATACATGCCCATGGAACCGCCCATGAACGAGAAATCCTGCGCCGCGGCCACGATCGGTGTGCGACCGATCTCGCCGGTGGCGACCAGCATCGCCTCTTTCTCGCCGGTGCCCTTCTGGGCCGCCTTCATCCGTTCGGGATATTTCTTCTGGTCGCGGAAATGCAGCGGGTCGGCGACCGGCTCGGGTACCTCGACCTCTGTAAAGATGCCGCCGTCAAACAGCGCCTGGAACCTCGCGCGCGGCGTGATCTGCATGTGGTGGCCGCATTGGGTGCAGACATTCAGGTTATCCGCCAACTCCCGGTGGAACAGCATCGTCCCGCACTCGTCGCATTTCTGCCAGAGGTTTTCGGGCACTTCGCGCCGGGAGAAGATCGAGTTGATCCGCGGCCGGACGTAATTCGTGATCCAGTTCATGTGGACTCCCCGTGATGCTGCACCCGCGTCAAATAAGGTGATGTGCGCGGAAATGCAATCAGCGTCGCAAGGCGAGCCGAGCCAGCAGCCAGGTGACGAACATGGTGGCGAAATCGACAGCCAGCCAGGCGCGCAGATGTTCGGTATCGGCCATCGAATAGGGCAGCAGATACAGCGACAGGCCCGACAGGTTGTCGGGCAGCGAGACGATCAGCAGCGCGATCATGTTGTTGAACAGATGCAGCGCGATGGCCGGGCCCAGCGTGCCGGCGCGAGCGGTGATATCGGCCATCAGGATGCCGAACACCCCGGACCACAGCGCAATGGGCAGCGCGTTGCCTCCCGCCTCTTGCGGCAGGTAATGGCCGAGGGCGAACAGGACCGAGGGCAGCACCATCCAGACCAGCGCCGAACGAAAGCGTGCCGCCAGCGCCTGTTGCACATAGCCACGAAACAGGACCTCCTCTGCTCCGGTCTGGATCAGCAGCGCCAGGATCGACAGCGGCAGCAATAACAGCCAACGCCCCGGCGGCAGGTTTTCTTTCAGCGGCGCTCCCATGTCATAGGGGGGCAGGATCAAGAGCAGCGCCCCCAGCACCAGCAGCAGGCGAAACACTCGCCAGAATTGTTGCAACGCCAGACGAGGCGGGCCGATGATACCCAACGGTGCGCGGTGTTGAAACAGCCTTGCGGCGATGCCAACGCCCAGGATGACAAAGCCGAAACTGGCCAGCAGCACCAACAACCCATCGGCCGTGGTGCCACTGGTGAAGCCGGTGGACCATTCCGGGCTGGCGAGCATGTTGACCAACCCGTAGAGCACCATATTGGCGCCCATCACGATGACCCCGATGGCGATCAGCCCGGCGATCAGTCGCCACAGCTCGGGCCGGGCCCGCCCTGGCGCGACCAGTTGTTCATGCGGGGCATAGGTGCGGCGATCAGGCATCGGGCTCCTTTCCGCCGTTCGGGAGCGGTGCCGGGCGAAGTGATTGGCCAGTGAAGTCGGTGATATTGATCCGTGCCGCGCGCAGGATGTCGCCGGCTTCGACCAGATGTCCTGCCACGGTTTGCAACAGATGCAGCGAGACACCGGCATCGTGTTCGATGACGGCGCGAAACTCCTCGGCACCGATACGCAGGAACCGGCTTTCGGTCTCGGCGATCAGGTCCATCGGGCGCGGCTGGCGCGTGATGATAGACAGATCGCCGATCAGTCGGCCCGGTTCGATCAGTGTAATGGGCCGCTCGCCCGGTGCATCCTCGGGCCAGCGCAGCGCAGCTCGACCCGACAGACAAAGATATGCGGCGTCGGCGGTCTGTCCGCTGGAAAAGATGACCTGTCCAGCCTGAGCCCGATACCATTGCGCCGAAAAGGCCAGTAACCGCTGGTTGCGGGCATCCAACCGCGCAAAGAGCGGTGTCGCGGTGATGATCTTCAGCTTGCGGTCCAGATCGGCGGTGGCACCGGCGGCAAGGTCTGGCTGGGCCCTGGTCACGCCGTCGATACGGCCGTGCTTGATCTCGACAAAGAGGTCGTAGGCTTCGGGATTGGCGAAACTGTCTTCCATGAAGATCATGATGGCACGGGGCAACAACTCGCGCAGCCGCTGCCTTGTCCGTAGGCGGCTTTCGGAGTCGTGGCTGGCCAGCGCATTGTCCAGTATCAGGATATCGGGCCGCTTGATGCTGGCGCGGGAAAACGCGGCGCGCTCCTGAAAGACTGTTGGCAGATTGGCGCCGCCCAGACCGGCGGGCATATCATAGATCAGCGCGGCAATACGGCGGCGCAGTCCCGCCTCGGCCAGCACTTCGGCGACCGTGTCCTCGATTGCTTCGGCCTGGGCGCCCGCAACAATCGAGACCCGCCCAAAAAGCGCGTTTTCCAGAACGGTGAGCCGGGGGATATAAACTTGCGGACCGACGGCGACGAAATCGCTGCCGACCAGGGTGCGCAGACGGCTGGCACGGTCGCGGCGGATGGCAAGGATCTTGTCCTTGTACTCCTCGGGGAAGGCGGGGCCGATCTGCTCGGCCGTCAGCAGAAATGGCACGGTCATCAGCTGGGCGCGCTCCTCGTCCGACAACGCCTCGACGCCGCCGGATGCGTGGCGGTCCGCAATGTCGAGCAGGCGCAGATAGACCGTGTCCTCCATACCCATGCGCCGGAACAGCGGGTGCTGGGTCCCGTCGCGCCCAAAGGTTTGGCGCAGGGTTGCGACCACACCCAGCGCCATTTCCATTGCCTCGTCGGCCAACCCTTCGTCCCGAAGCATCTGGATGAAGCGTCCGTCACCGATCAGTTGCTCTTGCGATATCTCGCGCGCCGGGGCGGCAAAAAGCAGGTTGCCCCCCAGCGGTACCGCTGGGTTGAAACGGTCCGGGTCGAACCGGTGTACCATCGCGGCCAGCCCCCGTTCAGACAGGCGGCGCGCAACGATGTCGCGCTGGGCGACAATCTCGGCGGTGAGGCTCTCATGCAGGCGTGGGTCGATCCGGCTGCGCAGGGTGCGGCGGAACATGTATTCGTCCAGACCCATCGCCTCGACCAGCTGGAACCACCAATCGCGGATCTGGTCACCGTCGGTCAGCCCGGCGAGGCTCGGGTCAATCCAGTCGACATCCAGCGTATCGCCACTGTTGCCGGCCTGGACCGCCTCGACCAGCCGACGGTCCGGCCTGGCAGGCGCCAAGGGGTCGATCTGCGGCCGGGTGCGCAGCGGCATCAGCAGGTTGTCACCCAGTGTGCCGTCGAACAGATATGGGCGCGAATGGGCATAGCCGATCCGGGCTGCGATCACCGTCTGGTGCAGCGTGCTGAGTGGATGCCCCGAGATCACCACCTCGCCCCTGCTGGGCAAGATCTCGCGCGTCAATAACTGGGCAAGAGCCGCCCGCTCGGCGGGCCGGTCCGACCGGATCGCCACCCGCGCACCGGGCGGAATCGTCAGGTCGATGTCTTCGAGGATGGTGTTGCCGTCCTGATCATGCACTGTCACGTCGCGCAACTCGATCGCGCCGGTCAGACGTGGCACCTCGTCGGGTTCGCCGTCGAAGAGTGCCGCGGGAATCATGCCCTGGGGGGCAAAGCGTTCAGTCACCACCTGCCAGCGCAGCGACATGTCCTGAACCTGGTTGTAATAGGTCAGCAACTCTTTCCACGGGCTGGACAGATCCTTGTAGGCCGCCAGTGCCGCGACCAGCGCACCAACCGTGATCTGGCCCTTGATCGCCAGATAACCGCCCACCGAATAGAACAGGAACGGTGTCATCTGCGAAATCAGGTTGTTCAGGAACTTCATGAAGAATTTCTTCTGATAGATCCGGAAACGGATTTCGTAGAGCCGCCCCAACCGGTCGGTGATCTGTGCCAGCCGATAGCGCCAGCCGCCATTGGTGCGCAGATCGGCGATGCCCGCGGCACTTTCACCGATTTCCGAGCTCAGGTGGCGCACCTGCTGGATACGCGCCTTGTTCAGCAGGTTGATCTGCCGTTGCAGGCGCGGGATCAGCCAGGCCTGAAGCGGGATCAGCGCCACCGAGGCCAGTCCGAACCAGACATTCTGCATGAACAGGAAGGTGACGATGGTCAGCATCTGTCCGGCCTGAAACACCGGTTGCGCCACCGCATCCCCCATCAACCCACCCATCGGCTCGGCCTCTGAGGTGATCATCGACACCAGCTCTCCCTGACTGGTGGTCGTATAGTAGGTGCGTGGAAAGCGCATCATCCGCGCGATCAGCTGATAGCGCAGACGGCGCAGCATGCGCTCGCTCAACACCCCTTTCATGGTGTTGATCTTCATCTTCATCAGCCCGCTGAGGACCACCATCGCGAGAAAAGCGAGGCAGAGCGCGAACAGGTATTCGATCTGGCTCAGCTCGACGCCCCACAGGTCGATCCGGTCAACCTGTGCGCCGATGGCATCGTTGATGATCCGCTTGGGCAGTTCGAGCGAGGCGTAAAGAAAGGGAAACGAGATCACCGTCAGCGCCAGCAACGCAATCTGCTGGCGTTTTGAATGTTTCCAGATGAAGGAAAACAGACTAGGCTCCATCACCCACCTCTTGCCGCGGCTGACCCTGAACGGCGTTGATGCCGACTGTGCGACCCTAGCCGCCCTTTGGACGGTAAGCGCTGACTGGCCCGATTACAAGGTAGCCCCCGCGAGGGGGGGGGCCGCGGTTGGGCGGCGGATTGTTTCCATAACAAGAATTTTTCCCAAGGGATCGAGTTATTGGGTTTATTTAGTTAACATCCTTTCGCTAAACAGAGAAAACAGCGCGAAACCAATAGCGGCGGACGGGAATGGGCAGGGTTCTGGACAGATTGTTTCATCTGCGGGAGATGCGGCGCTGGCGCCGGGCTGCCCGCAATGCGCTGTCCACCCCATTGTCCGAGCTGCGTCGCCAGCGTAACCGGGCGCGCGACCTGCGCACCCATCTGGACCGGCTGATCAACGTGGCCGACGGGCGGCTGGCGCTGCCGCTGATCGGCTCGTCCTTCTTTCCCAAGCCGCATGGGACCGACTGGTCCTGGCGACCTGAGCTGTGGCGAGGGCCGCTGGCATCGCCGGGTCTGTCCTCGGTACCGACGCGGTCGACCCTGGGGGGCGAGGTGACGCTGTTTCACGATTGCGAATTCTCCGAGCTGACCCTGCGCCAGCTGCGTAACCTGCGTGAGGCTGACCTGGCGCCCTACGGGTTGCGCATGGATGTTTTCAAGTTCGACGGTTCGTTCCTTTCGCTCGTGATCGACCTGCCTGATACGGCAACAGAGGGGATGACGCGGGCGCATCTGCTGCGGGTCGATACCATCATCGAAAGCGAGAAACCGTTGGAGATCTTTGCCCGTCTCAACATCCGCCACGGCCCCAATACCGAACAGATCGTGCGTGAATTGCCGTTACACGAACAGGATGTGATGGTGGAATTCGATCTGGCCTATTCGCGGCTGAACGAGAAACGGATCGAGAAGATCTGGCTGGACCTGATCTTTGAAGCGCCCGAGATGAATCAGGTCATTCTGCGCGACCTGACATTCTGCCGCCATCGGCGCGCGGCCCTGTGAGAGGTGACAGAATGAGCGACCTGACCCTGACCAAGATCCGCCTGCGCAACGGTGTGTGGGAGGGGCGGCTGACCGGCGCCCCCACAACCGGCAAGCGCCCCAACATCCTGGTCACCCATCTTGATCTGCCAGTCCCGGATGTGGAGCTGGTGGAGGGCACCGACAGCAGCTTCTGGACCCTGACCATCCCGGTGCCGGACTATGCCGTCGCCGACGGGGTGCAAACCTTTCTGATTGCCGATGGTGAAACCGAGACGAAGCTGGGCGATTTTACCCTGATCGCGGGCGAATCCGTTCCCGATGATCTGCGTGCCGAGGTGGAGTTGCTGCGTGCTGAGCTTGACATGCTCAAGCGCGCCTTTCGCAGGCATTGTCTGGAGACAAGTTGATCCCAGGACACAGCTTGCGCATTCGGTAGGAGCCTAACCGAAAACGGCCGCACCACCGTGAGGTGATGCGGCCGTGAGGTCCGGTCTGCTCGGATCAGTCTGCCGGGGCGAACGCCGAGAGACCTTTGAGGATGTCGATGGCATAGGCCAGTTGATAGTCCTCTTGCCGCAGTTCGGCGGTGGCCTCGGCCTTGGCGCGGTCTTCCTCGATCTGGCGGATCTCATCCTCGCTCAGGCTGTCATTGTTCAGGCGTCCGCGCAGATCGGCCTCCGAGCGCGAGCGCGGAGTGACCCGCTCTTCCTCGGCTTCGGGTTGGCGGCGCGGTTGTTCGACCACGATGTCGGGGCTGACACCCAGCGCCTGGATCGACCGTCCCGACGGCGTGTAGTAGCGTGCGGTGGTCAGGCGCATGGCGCCGTCACCACGCAGCGGCATCACTGTCTGCACCGATCCCTTGCCAAAGCTCTTGGTCCCTACCACGATGGCGCGGCGATGGTCCTGCAAGGCGCCGGCCACGATTTCCGAGGCCGAGGCCGAACCGCCATTGATCAGCACCACGACCGGCTTGCCTTGGGCCAGATCGCCAAGTGTTGCGTTGAACCGCTCGCCGTCTTCGGGGTTGCGACCGCGCGTAGACACGATTTCACCGCTGTCGAGGAAGGCATCCGATACCTTGATCGCCTGCGTCAGCAGACCGCCGGGGTTGTTGCGCAGGTCAAGCACGAAGCCGTTCACCTTGTCGATGCCGCCCGCGGCTTCGACCTGTTTGGCGAGCCCTTCTTCGAGGTTGGGATAGGTCTGGTCGTTGAAGGTGGTCACGCGTAGAACCACGCTGGTGCCCTCGGTCCGGGCGCGCACGGCGGTGAGCTTGATGGTATCGCGGATGATCGAGACGTCGAAGGGTTCGTCCTCGCCCTCACGCACCACGGTGATCACGATCTCGCTGCCCACGGGGCCGCGCATCAGGTCGACCGCCTTGTCCAGGGTCAGACCCAGAACGCTTTCGCCATCCACATGGGTGATGAAATCGCCCGCCTCGATCCCGGCCTCATCGGCGGGGGTGCCGTCGATGGGCGACACGACCTTGACGAAGCCCTCTTCCTGAGTGACCTCGATGCCCAGGCCCCCGAATTCGCCTCGGGTCTGCACCCGCATCTGCGCCGCGTCATCGGGCGAGAGATAGCTGGAATGTGGGTCGAGCGAGGTGAGCATGCCGTCAATGGCTGCCTCGATCAATTCGCCTGCATCGACCTCTTCGACATATTGCGCGCGGATACGTTCGAAAATATCACCGAACAGGTCGAGCTGTTCGTACACGTTGGAATTTGCCTTTGCCTCTTGTGCGACTAGCGGTCCGGCAACCTGGGTTGTGGCGATGATCCCCGCCAGAGTCCCTGCCAGTCCGGCCAAAACGACTTTTTTCATGCTCGTCTATCCATCCTTGTCGGTTTGGAACCACGTTTCCGGGTCCACCGGGCTGTCGCCCTCTCTGACCTCTATATAGAGCGTTTCTGATCGCTCTGTACCAGAGCCATCACCGCTTGTTGACAGAATCGCGCCGATTTCCTGAGTTGCACCGCCCATAAGGCCCACAGGCGTACCCGCCGGAACCACCTCACCCGCCGCGCCATAGACCTCTTGCAGGCCGGACAGCACGATCAGCAGATCGGGCTGCGGTTCAAGGATCACGACATTGCCGAGATCAAGAAGCGGGCCACGATAGCGGATCGTCGCGGCGGTGGGCGCAGCGACCAGAGCGCGGGGCCGGGCCGCCACGATGATTCCCTCTCGCGTGATACCGGCTGCATCTGCCTGCCCGGCGCGGCGCAGCAAAACCCCCTGCACCGGCAAGGGAAGCTGGCCCTTCAGGGCCGAGATATCAGCCGAAGAGGCGGCGATCTCGCCTTCGGCGATCTCGGACAGCCCGCTGGCGAATCCTTCGAGCGTTTCGGTGGACGAGACAAGGATGGCGGTGCGAACCGGATCCTCTGTGAACCGGCGCGGCAGATCGGTGCGGTCGGCGATGGCCTGGCTCAGCTCTGCCCGCGCCTGCTGAATGCCGGTCAACCCTTCTTGCAGGGTGCGCGCGGCGTTCTGTTGCAGTGTGCGCAGGGTCCGCACCTCGGTCAGATCACGAGCCAGCGCGTTCGCGCGGGCCTGCAATTCCGGTGTCATCTCGGCCAGGGTCATCGCCGATCGCGCGGCACCCAAAGGACCCGACGGGTGCAGCATCAGCACTGGTGGCGGCGCGGTTTCGATGGTCTGGAGTACCCCGAGAAGCTGCGCCACCTCGCCCTCGCGCGCATTCAGTTCCGCGGCCAGTTGCCCCTCGCGGACCGACGCTCGGCGCAACCCGTCGCGCATCGCGGCCAGCCCCGCCTCGTATGCCTGCACGGTGCCGGTCAGGGCGCGTACGCGGTCGCGCGCGCTCTCCGCCTCGGCCAGCGCGACCGAGGCCTCTTCGAGCATCCGCGCCGCCTCCTGCGCCGCCTCGGCTGGGTCACCTTCGGCCTGGGCCATGGTGGACCAGATCATTAGAGACAGCAAAAGCGCGGTTCGGCGGATCATGTGATCAGGCTCTCTCCGGTCATCTCGGGCGGTTTCGGCAGGCCCATCAGCGCCAGGATTGTGGGCGCCAGATCGCTCAGCCGCCCATCGCGCAGGGTCGCGCCCTCCGGGCCGCCGACCAGTGCCACCGGCACCGGGTTCAGTGTGTGCGCCGTATGGGGTCCACCGGTTTCGGGGTCGATCATCATCTCGCAATTGCCGTGATCGGCGGTGACGATCATGGCGCCGCCGGCCTGTTCCAGCGCGGCGATGACCCGGGCCAGACCCTGGTCCACCGCCTCGCAGGCCTTGATCGCGGCCTTCAGGTCGCCGGTATGGCCGACCATGTCGGGGTTTGCGTAATTGGTGACGATCAGGTCATAGCCCGCGCCGATCGCCTCGACGAATTTTTCGGTCACCTCGGGGGCGCTCATCTCGGGTTGCAGGTCATAGGTCGCCACCTTGGGCGATTTCGGCATGAAACGGTCCTCGCCCGGCTCGGCCTCTTCCTTTCCACCGTTGAGGAAGAAGGTGACATGCGGATATTTCTCGGTTTCTGCCAGACGGAACTGGCGCAAGCCGTGTTGCGCCACCCAGGCGCCCAGCGTGTTGACGATGTCGCGCTTGGGAAACACGGTGGTCATATAGGCATTGTGGCCGTCCGAATACTCGACCATCCCCAGCAGCGCCGACAGGGCGGGGCGGGGGCCGGTGTCGAAATCGGCAAAGCCCGGCTCGCCGATGGCACGCAGGATCTCGCGAGCCCGATCAGCGCGAAAATTGAGGCAGAACAGGCTGTCGCCATCCCGTACCCCCTCATAGCCGGTTAGAATCGATGCGGTGATAAATTCGTCGGTTTCCGACTGGTTATAGGCGTGGTCGATGGCCGAATGGGCAGAGGTGACGCGGCGCCCCTTGCCTTTGATGATGGCATCATAAGCTTCTTGCACGCGCTCCCAGCGATTGTCGCGATCCATCGCGAAATAGCGCCCGGTAACAGTGACGATGCGGGCGCCCTGGGGCAGGCGGTCTTCCAGTTCGGCCATATAGCCGTAGGCAGATTTCGGGGCCACGTCGCGCCCGTCCGTGATGGCGTGCAGCGCAACCGGTACCCCGGCCTCGGTAATCGCCTGCGCGGCGGCCACGATATGGTTCAGATGTCCGTGTACACCGCCATCCGAAACCAGCCCCATCAGATGCGCGGTGCCGCCCGCGGCCTTGGTCCTGGCGATGAAGTCCCGCAGCGAGGTATTGTCAAAAAACGAGCCATCCTCGATTGCCAGGTCGATCTGTCCAAGGTCCATGGCTACCACCCGGCCCGCGCCGATATTGGTGTGTCCCACTTCGGAATTGCCCATCTGGCCGCTGGGCAGGCCCACATCCGGCCCATGGGTTATCAGCCGGGCATGAGGCCCCCCGGTCATGATCGTGTCGAATGTCGGGGTCTTTGCCAGGTAGGGCGCGTTTGCGGTCTTGTCGTCTGAAAGGCCCCAGCCATCGAGAATGCACAGGACGACGGGTTTGGGGGCGCTCATGTTCGGACTCCGGCAACTGCTCTGGCTGCCTTCTATCCTGTGCCCGGCGGGGGGTGAACCGTCTTTTTCCGCGCAGGCGGGACGTTAGCGTTCACGGCGATAGTGCCGGTGGCAGGCCAGACAGGTGGCCATCAGATCCGGCAGGCTGCGGCGCAGCGCCGGAAGAGTGTTTGGGCGCAAATCGCGCGCGGCGCGGGCGGCGGCCTGGGCCAAGGCGGAAAACTGGCCCCAGTCCTGCCAGATCAGGCTGCGCGCGCGGCTGTGCCTGTCCATATGAGGTTCCGAAAATCGTTCGGGCAGCGTATCGAGCACTTCGACCAGATCCGCCTGCGCCGAGCGGGCCGTAGGCCGGTCAAAACGGCGGCGCTGGGCGATCATGTCCATCAGCACCCCTAGCGCAGCCTTGGCCTGGCGCATGGTGGCCTGACGCGCCAGTACCGCCTCGTCCCGGACCACCGGTTCATCGGCGTCCAAAGGCGGCGAAGCTGAAAGAGCGGTCAGGCAGACCAGCAGAGCGCCCAGCAAGCAAAACCGCGTGAAAAGACTGCGTATCATGTCGGTCTGGATCGGTCGGGGCACGCGCCTGCCCTTTCTGGAGGTTGGCTCTTTCGCTGGTCCAGCATCTGTGAAGCAGGTTACCGGGCGGTTAAATCTGGCGAATTCACTCAGCCCATCAGCGAAGCGTTTTCGCTGTTGGGCCTGCTGTGCTTGCGGCTAGTCTGCTCGCATGACCCTTACACCCCGTCTCGATATCCTTGGCGCTGCCCTTGCCGATTCCAGCCGCGCGCGGATGTTGTGCGAGCTTATGGATGGCCGCGCCTATACCAACAAGGAACTGGCCAGCGCCGCCGGAGTCACCGCGCAGACCGCCACCGCGCATCTGCGCCGGCTGGAGCAGTCGGGGCTGATCCAGGCCACCCGCAGCGGGCGCTGCCTGTATCACCGCATCGCCGGGCCCGACGTGGCCGAAGCGCTGGAAACCCTTTCGGCACTGGCACCCAGCGATCACCTTTATCGCGCGCAGCAGCGCAAGGGAGCGCGGCTCAAGATGCTCGAGGCACGCAGCTGTTATGACCACTTGGCCGGACGGCTGGGGGTGGCCATCGCCCAGGCGTTGCTGGATCAGGGCTATCTTGTGCCGGACGGGGTGCAATACCGGGTGGTTCCTTCCGAACGCTGGGCCAAACTAGGGGTGACCCTGACCGGGCGCGCGCCGCTGGCGCGGCCCTGTCTGGACTGGACCGAGCGGCTGTCGCATGTGGCAGGGCCGGTGGGACGCGAAATGCTGTCTCATGCGCTGGCGGCGAATTGGCTTCGGCGTCTCCGGGGTGAGCGCGGGTTGGATGTGACCCCCGCCGGTGCAGCAGCGTTGCGCCAGATCCTCGGCATCAGATGGGAGGGTGGGACATGCTGCCCGTACTGACATCCGACCGCTTCACGACCCAGACAGGCTGGCGGGTGCTGGTGCAGGTGCCCGAGCCGGATTGCCCTAGAGTGATCGCGGCGGTGATCGCCCAGGACCCGCTGGTCTGGGGCGACTATGACCGGGTGACCTTTGCCGCCCCAGGGCAACAGCGCTTCCGCTCGCTGACCGGCGGCGTCAATGCGCCCACCACCGATGCGGTGAGCGTGCCCTGTCTGGAGCTTTCGTTCTTTCTGTCGGAGGATGCCGCGCGGCTCGACGCAGTGCTGAACGCGATCTATCATGTCCACCCCTATGAGGAGCCTGTGGTTCTGGTGTTGCCGGCTCTGCGAACCTGTCATATCCGGGGCTTGGACGAGGATAATCCGAACCGGTTCTGGAACCGCGAGGCGGCTGACTGGGTGCCGGACACACATCGCCGCGATGTGGCCGGGCCACCCCAATCACACGGAACTGTATCGCGACAGGCTTGATTTGCCCGCGATTTCCGGCAAGCTGGGAGTATGAACATGTTGCCTCCCAGCCCGTTCTCTGCCGGTCAGGCCCCGGCGCAGGTTGCCTTTGACAGACGTGAAATGGCCGTCATCCTTGGTCTATACGGGCGCATGGTTGCTGCGGGAGAATGGCGCGACTACGGCATTTCGATGCTGAGCGACATGGCCGTATTCTCTGTCTTTCGACGTACTGCCGAACATCCCCTTTACCGGATCGAAAAACGTCCGCGCCTGCGCAACCGTCAGGGCATGTACGCGGTGGTCGGAATGGACGGGCAGGTGCTGAAACGGGGGCAGGACCTGAAATCGGTACTGCGGGTGCTGGAGCGCAAGCTGATCCGGGTGGTCAACCCGGACTGATTATTCTGCATTCTAGCCGGGGATGCCTCCGGCGGGAGTATTTGCGACCAGAAAGAAGTGTCTCAGCTTTTGCCTGCGTGGCGCCTAGGCGTTGTCTTTGAGCAGGCGCTGTTTCTGGCGGTTCCAATCGCGCTTGGCCTCGGTCTCGCGCTTGTCGTGGATCTTCTTGCCCTTGGCGATGCCAAGCTTCATCTTGGCGATGCCCTTGTGATTGAAATAGAGCACCAGCGGCACCAGCGTCATGCCCTTGCGCTGGGTGGCGTTCCACAGATTGGCCAGTTCCTTGCGCGAGACCAGCAGCTTGCGCCGTCGCCGTTCCTCGTGCTTGAACATTTTGGCCTGCTCGTAGGGCGGGATATAGGCGTTCACCAGCCACAGTTCGCCGTTTTCCACAGCGGCATAGCTGTCGGCGATATTGCTGCCACCGGCGCGCAGCGCCTTGACCTCGGACCCCTCCAGAATGATGCCACATTCCAGATCGGACTCGATCGCGTAATCGAACCGTGCCCGCCGGTTTTCGGCGATCACCTTGTAATTGGGGTCTGAGTTCTTCTTGGCCATGGGGCGCAGATGTAGGCGCCTTGCGCCGCCCTTGCAAGCACGCCTGTGTGCAAGGGCGGCTGGTTTCAGCTGTTGGGGCGAACGCGGGCAGCGGTCTTGTTGGCGAATGCCTCCAGCCGTTCGCGGGCGGCGGGCTGGGTGTTGACGATGCCGCCGACAAAGGCTTCGGCATAGGCAGCGTCCAGACCCGACATGTTCTGCATATGGCTGATGGCCGAACAGATGGCGAAGTTGGTCAGCGGCAGGTTGCTGGCGATCTTGTCGGCCAGTTCCATCGCCATGTCGAAGCTCGACCCTTCGGTAATGTATTGTGCCAGGCCCAGATCGGCGGCCTCTTGTCCCTGATAGACACGGCCGGTCAGGATCATGTCGATCATCCGGTATTTGCCGATCATGTCCGACACGCGGATCGTGGCGCCGCCTCCGGTGAAGATACCGCGCTGGCCCTCTGGCAGGGCGAAATAGGTGCTCTGGTCCATCACCCGGATATGGGCGGCGCTGGCCAGTTCAAGACCGCCGCCGACAACCGCCCCCTGAAGCGCGGCGATGATCGGCACGCCACCATATTCCATCTTGTTGAACGCCTCGTGCCAGCGCAGGCAGACATGCATGAAATCGTCCGCGCTGCGGTCGGCCTTCCAGTGTTCGACCAAGTCGAGACCCGCGCAGAAATGTTCGCCTGCACCGGTCAGCACCACGGCGCGCACGCCCTTGCGATGGGCCGTGCTGAAGAAGGTGACCAGCTCCTCGATGGTGGCGACATCCAGTGCGTTGCGCTTGGTCGGGCGGTTCAGCGTCACGATGCAGACGCCATTGTCGCGCAGGTCGAGATCGAGGTTGGTATAGCCAGAGGTTACATCCTGGGTCACGGGCATGTCCTTTCGAATGGGGGCTGGCCCGATTTGCGGGCCGGTATCGGGTTCAGGATCAGAGTGTTGCGGTCAGCAGGCTGTCGCCGGTATCGGTGATACGGCTGTGCTCGGCCGTGCATTCGACCAGCACCTGCTGGGCAAAGATATCGGCGGTGGCGATCTTGGCCTGTAGGAATTCGGCATCGCCGCCCTTGGCCAGTTCGGCCTCGGCGGCCAGCGCCGACAGGCCAAGCTGCCAGCCTGTGGCCAGATTGCCGGTCAGCATCAGGAAGGGCACGCTGCCGGCATAGGCGCGGTTGGGGTCCTGCCCGGCGGTTGCCAACAGATGGTCGAGGCTGGTGGTAAAGGCTACGCGAGCCTCGGCTAGGCGCTGGGCGATCTGTTGTGCTGCCGCGCCACCGTTCGACAGCTCACCCTCGGTTGCGGCGATCATCTCGGCAAAGCGGCGCGCGGTACGGCCGCCATCGCGCAGCACCTTGCGACCCAGCAGGTCATTGGCCTGAATGGCGGTGGTACCCTCGTAGATCGGCAGGATGCGGGCATCGCGATAGAATTGCGCCACGCCGGTTTCCTCGATGAAACCCATGCCGCCGTGGATCTGGACACCCAGCGAGGCGACCTCGACCGCGCGCTCGGTGCAGAACCCCTTGACCAGCGGCACAAGGAATTCGGCCATGGACTGCGCCTCGGCACGCGCCTCTTCGGGTCCATGTTCGGCCAGGTCGAGCCAACCGCCCGTGGCGATGGCAAGCGCCCGCCCGCCTTCGGTCAGCGCGCGCATCCTCAGAAGCATCCGGCGCACATCGGGGTGCTGGATGATCGGCACCGCATCCTGGACCGATCCGTCTACGGGTCGGCTTTGTACCCGGTCACGGGCATAGGACAGCGCATGCTGATAGGCGCGTTCGGCAATCGCCACACCCTGCACGCCCACCGCATAGCGGGCCGAGGTCATCATGATAAACATGTAGCGCAGGCCGCTGTTTTCCTCGCCCACCAGATAGCCGGTGGCGTTGTTGTATTCCATCACGGCCGTCGGGCTGGCGCGCACACCCAGCTTGTGCTCCAGGCTGACGCAGCCCAGCGTGTTGCGCAGTGCGGTCTCGCCGCCCTCACCTTCGAGCAGTTTGGGCACCACGAACAGGCTCAGCCCACGCACCCCTTCGGGCGCGTCAGGGGTGCGGGCCAGTACCAGATGCACGATGTTTTCCGACAGGTCATGTTCGCCAAAGGTGATGAAGATCTTGGTGCCGCTGATTGCATAGGTGCCATCATCTTGCGGCACCGCCTTGCAGCGCACCCGGCTCAGGTCACTGCCCGCCTGCGGCTCGGTCAGGTTCATGGTACCCGACCAGCGCCCGGTGATCAGCTTGTCGAGATAGAATGCCTTTTGTGCCTCGGACCCGGTGATCGACAACGCGTCGATGGCGCCGTTGGTCAGCAGCGGGCAGAGGCCAAAGCTCATGTCGGCGCTGTTGACAATCTCGGTCGCGGCGGCGCCAACCACCTTGGGCAGGCCCATGCCGCCATGTTCGGTCGGGTGGCTGAGGCTTTGCCAGCCCATTTCGACGAACTGGTCATAGGCGGTCTTGTAGCCCTCGGGCAGGACGACCCGGCCGTTTTCCAGCCGGGCGCCCTCGGTGTCGCCGATGGTGGAAAGGGGGGCGATCATCTCGCCGCAGAAACGGCCGAATTCCTCCAGCGCGGCGCGGGCATCGTCCAGCTGGATCTCGGAATAGGGTTGCAGCGCTTCGACCTGCGGCCATTGCGAGAGGTGTTCGATGGCGAACATGATGTCACGGACCGGCGCCTGATAGGTCATTCCCAATTCTCCATTCCTGTTTCAATGTGCCAGCTAGAGGAGCCGAAACTTGCGATCAACGTCATTGTGAGACAAATTCCTTTCCAATCGCGCCAAACCAATGAGGGGGCCGGAGCATGCGCAGACCGGATACCGCCAGCCTGGCGACCGTCTCGCAACCGTTTATCGAGGATTGGCTGTCGGCGCTGCGCCGCTGCTCGGCCGAGGCCGAGATGGCCGGTTTTCTGGAGCGGTCGGGGCTGGGGGCGATCCATAACCAGCCCGGCGCGCGGGTGACGCTGGACCAGATCGTGCGGCTTTATAAAATCGCTGCGGTTGAGACCGGCGATGAGATGACCGGATTATGGAGTCGCCCGATCCGCCATCGCACCTTGCAGCATCTGCTGGCCACGGTGCGGGAAAGCGGCTCGCTGCCCTCGGCACTGCACCGGTTTTCGACCTTCTGGAACCTGCTTCTGGATGATTTCCAGTTCGAATTGCGCACTGAGGGTGAGCGGATCGACCTGATGTTGCTGCCGCAGGGCGATGACCAAGTGCAGCGCTTTGGTCACATGCTGATCCTGAAACTGGCGCACGGGCTGCTATCGTGGCTGGCCGGGCATGAGGTGCCGGTGCGGGCGGTGCATTTCGCCTTTGATCGTCCCACCTTTGCCCAGGATTATTCGGTGATCTTTCCCGCACCGGTGCATTTCGACGCTTCGGCCTCGGGCCTGTCCTTTGATCTGGCGCAACTGTCGCCGCCACAGACACGCAGCAGCGCCGAGATGGATGCCTTCCTGGCGCGGGCGCCGCGCGACTGGATCTTTACCAGCTATCACGAGCACAGCCAGTCGTTGCGGGTGCGCGCCTTTCTGTTTCGTTCCGACTGGGTCGGCTGTTCCCTGTCCGACACGGCGCAGGCGTTGGGGATGAGCAGGCGTACCCTGACCCGGCGGATGGAAGAGGACGGAACCAGCTTTCAGGCGATCAAGGACGCGCTGCGTCGCGACATTGCCATCCGAGACCTGCGCGAGGGCCGCAAGAGCATCGAAGAGATATCGCAGGATGTGGGGTTTTCCTCGGCGGCGAATTTTCATCGGGCCTTTCGGCGCTGGACCGGTTCGACCCCCCGCTCTTACCAATCGGGGGCGGAACCTTCCAACACGGTATAGACGGCAAGCGCCGCCATGGCCGGCAGGCGCAGTGTGCCTTCGATCCGATCCAGTACCTTGGCGGGATAGCTGCGTGCCCGGTCGAGCAGGTTCACCGTTGCAACCGTCTGCCCACCCAACACGATGGGCAGATTGACCACCGCGTCGCATCCAAGGCGGGCAATCAACGGCTGATCGGGGAAGACAGCGGCAATCTCGGTGGCAGTGTTGGCGACAAAGCTGCGCTGTTCCTCGATCACCTGCCGGAACCAGCTATCCCGCGTCACGGACTTGCGACCCGAAACCGGGTAGCTGTCCGGCATGTTGGAATAGACACGCAACGCCTGCCCCGCATCGAGGTCGATCAGCGTGACCGTAAACAGGCGGGCGGGAACGCTCGCACGCGCAAGAGCACAAAGAGCGTCCAGAGCCTGGGACCCATCAAGGGCCACGGCGAGCCGATTGGCAAAGGTCAGCAGGGGCGTGTCTGTCATGTCGGTCGATCCCGTCTGCTGTGTTCCCTCGTGGGGCGGAATGCTGGTGTCCGTGTCGACGTTAGGTGCGATTCCTTCGCCAGTCACGCGGCTTGGCCAATGGAAGCGGTGACTCGATTCACTGTCGATCAGCAGGTGAATGGTGGCGCTCGCATAAAGGGCTACTATATGTAGGGGGTGCCCTGAAAATTTGATCGGTTTTCCGCGGCTTCGCGGCTTCGCGATCGTGTTCAACCTTCCTTTCAAGCTTGCAAATCCAATATATAAATAATTGATAATAAATGAAAAATGAAGATTTTTGCCTGTTTTGTGAGATTTTTGTGAAATTGGGGTTGCGGGTCCCGGGAGGAGAACGTAGATAGCCCTTCACCGGCGCTGCTGAGGCAGGGTTGGGCGGAGCGAGCGGCCTCGGCCACTGACTTCGGAACAAAAAAATGAGATGAGGTCGACGCGGTTTGCGCCAGAAGGATTTGGCGCTACGTGTTGGTTTTTTGTCTCGCGCTCTTTGACATTGATGGATGACTGAAGAGATATGTGGGCGGTTTGGTTCGTTTCGACGGATTGAAAGTCTGTATATCGCGCTCTTAGCGCTGTGTTTCGTATTTGGGTTG
>NZ_JBXWRM010000022.1:0-57512 GCF_059612905.1 Ruegeria sp. YKSD163 | reverse complement strand
GTGACAGCGGCTGAGCTGTACGATCTGGCGGAACTTGTCATAGGGAACGCGGCCCAGGAAATGCACCCGCTCCCAATCCAGGTCCCCGCCCACCTCGGCCTCCATCTCGGCGCGCAAACCGCCCTCGTGAGGGCTCTTGCGCCCATAGGAGACCTCGTTGCCGCCCAGGATCAGCACCCGGGCCTGGGGTCGCGCGCACAGGATCCTTGGCAGCGCGCGCATGAAGATATGGAAGCCGCGCGCATGTTCCAGGTTGCGCGCCAGATAGGTAAAGACCTCGTCATTGCGGGTCAGCGGCCGGTCCAGCCGCCCCAGGCCCAGCTGCACCTGCGGATCGGGGTGCAGCAGGTCGGTGCGGATGCCGTCGTGACAGGTATAGAACTTGTCGTGGAAACTGGCGGGAAAGACATCCCGTTGCCAGCGGGTCGGCACATGCCCCAGATCGACATGCTGAATATTGGCATAGGGCACCGCGTTGCGCGCCTCGAGCAGGAAAGGCGAATGTTCCGAGGGCTTGTCATCGGGGTCGAACCCGACCAACCCGCCCTCGCTGATGTAGAAATATTCGAAGAAGCCCAGCAGCGGCACGTCGGGCCAGATCTGCTTGAAGAACAGCAGCTCGCCCCAGCCGGTATGGCCCAGCACGATATCGGGGCGGAACCCGGCCTCGCGTTCCAGGTCCCGGGCCGCCATGGCGGCGCCGAAGCCGGCACCGGCGGCCTCTTCCCAGGTCTTGGACAGGCCATAGGCGCCCTTGGCGGGCTTGTGATGCGGCTTGTAGACCACCGTCCGGACACCGGGGATACGCGGCGCCGGGCTGCGCTGGGTCAGGAACACCAGCTCGTGCCCGCCCTGGGCGGCCAGCCATTGCACCAGCTCCCGGTACTGGCCCGGCATGTTCTGATGGACAAAGAGGATCTTCACCGGATCAGCCTCTCCAGATAGGCGCCATAGGCGTTCTTGGCGAACAGCGCCGCCCGCGCCCGCACCTGATCGGCGTCGATCCAGCCCGCCTCATAGGCGATTTCCTCGGGGCAGCCGGTCTGCAGCCCCTGCCGCTCTTCCAGCGTGCGCACGAAATTGCCCGCATCCAGCAGGCTGGCATGGGTGCCGGTATCCAGCCAGGCATAGCCGCGGCCCATGGTCTCGACCCTGAGCGCGCCCTGTTCCAGATACATCTGCAACAGATCGGTGATCTCCAGCTCGCCCCGGGGCGAGGGGGTCACCGCGCGCGCCCTTTCGGGGGCGGTGCCATCGAGGAAATAGAGCCCGGTCACCGCATAGTTCGACGGCGGCTCCTTGGGTTTCTCGACGATGCGGCGGGCGATGCCCGCCTCGAAGGCGACCACGCCATAGCGTTCGGGATCGGCCACGTGATAGCCGAAGACGGTGCCGCCGGTCGCATGCGCATCCGCCGCCGCCAGCAGTTTCGGCAACCCGTGACCAAAGAAGACATTGTCGCCCAGCACCAGCGCGCTGGGGGCGCCGTCCAGGAAATCCTCGGCCAGGAGATAGGCCTGCGCCAGCCCGTCGGGGCTGGGCTGGACCACATAGCTGAGCGAAATTCCCCACTGGCTGCCATCGCCCAGGGTGCGGATGAACTGGTCCTGGTCCTGCGGCGTGGTGATGACGCAGATCTCTCGGATCCCCGCCAGCATCAGCACGCTGAGCGGATAATAGATCATCGGCTTGTCATAGAGCGGCAAGAGCTGTTTCGACACCGCCATGGTGATCGGATAAAGCCGGGTGCCGCTGCCGCCTGCCAGAATGATCCCCTTGCGTCCGCTCATGCCCGTTCTCCCAGATCTCTCAATATCCCGGCCAGCCCGGCCCGCCAGTCGGGACGTCTAATACCGAAAACCGCCTCCAGTGAGGCGCAATCGAGGCGGGAATTGAGCGGCCGGCGCGCGGGCGTGGGATAATCGGAGCTGGGAATATCGGTGACCTCGCAGGCGATCCCGGCCTGCGCGAATGTTTCGCGCGCGAAACTGGCCCAGCTCACATCCGGGGTGCCCGCGAAATGATAGGTGCCCGACTTGCCAGGATCGTCCACCAACTGGCCGGCGATCTCCAGGCAGGCTGCCGCGATGGCGCCGGCCGGTGTCGGCCCGCCCAGTTGATCGGCCACGATGGTGAGCCGGTCCCGCTCCCGCCCCAGCCGCAGCATGGTCTTCACGAAATTCGCCCCATGTGCCGACACCACCCAGGAGGTGCGCAGGATGGCATGAACCCCGCCCGCCGCGCGCACCGCCTGCTCGCCCGCAAGCTTGGAGCGGCCATAGGCGTTCACCGGCCCGGTCGCATCATCCGGATGCCAGGGTGCCTCACCGCTGCCGTCAAAGACATAATCGGTGGACACGTAGACCAGCGGCAGCCCACGCGCGGCACAGGCCCGCGCGATGGTGCCGGGCGTATGCGCATTGACGATGGTGGCCAGTTCCTCCTCGCTCTCGGCCCGGTCGACGGCGGTATAGGCCGCCGCGATGATCACGGCTTCTGCTCCGGTATCCTCTATCCGCGTCACCGGATCGAAAGGATCGGTGAAATCCGCCAGGTCGCGACCCAGGCAGATGGTGCCGGGCAACCGCGCCAGTTCGCGCCCCAATTGCCCGGTCTGCCCGAATACCAGAACGGTCATGCCCCCTCCCCTGTCTTCATTCCGCCCCAAATACTCCCGCCGGAGGCGAGATTTTTCGACGAAAAATCTCTCATGCCCGCACCCCCAGCCGCTGGCCGACACCGTCGCGGCTCTGCAGGGCGCGCCACCAGGCCTCGTTGCCCAGATACCAGGCGACGGTTTTCTCCAGCCCCTCCTCGACGGTGACGCTGGGCCGCCAGCCCAGCTCCTCGCGGATGCGGGTCGGGTCGATCGCATAGCGCGCATCATGTCCCGGACGGTCGGTGACAAAGGTGATCAGATCGGCATAAGCCTTGCCGTCAGCGCGCGGGCGCAGGTCATCCAGGATGGCGCAGAGCGTCCTGACCAGTTCCAGATTGGTCCGCTCGTTCTCGCCGCCGATATTATAGGTCCGCCCCACGGCCCCTCGTGTCACCACCAACAAGAGCGCCTCGGCGTGATCCTCGACATAAAGCCAGTCGCGGATATTGGACCCGTCGCCATAGATCGGCAGCGGCTTGCCCGCCAGCGCGTTCAGGATGATCACCGGAATGAGCTTCTCGGGGAAATGATAGGGGCCGTAATTGTTGGAACAATTGGTCAGCACCACCGGCAGGCCATAGGTCTCGTGCCAGGCCCGCACCAGGTGGTCGGAACTGGCCTTGGAGGCCGAATAGGGCGAGCGCGGATCGTAAGCTGTCTCTTCGGTGAACCTGACCGCCGGATCGGCGGGCAGGCTGCCATAGACCTCGTCGGTCGAGATATGGTGGAACCTGAACGCCGTGGGCCGTCCCTGCCCCACCCAGTATTTCCGCGCCGCCTCGAGCATGTTGAAGGTGCCGGTGATATTGGTCTCGATGAAATCACCCGGCCCGTCGATCGAACGGTCCACATGGCTTTCGGCAGCCAGGTGCATCACCGCGTCCGGCCCGTGTTCGGCAAACACCGCATCCAGCGCGGCGCGGTCACGGATATCAGCCTCTACAAAGGTGTAATCGGGGTGATCCGCAACGCTGGCCACATTGTCCAGACAGGCGGCATAGGTCAGCGCGTCGAGATTGACCACCGCATGGCCATCGGCGATGGCCCGGCGCACCACTGCCGAGCCGATGAACCCCGCGCCCCCGGTGACAAGCAGTTTCATGCCGCGCCCTCCCAGACAAAGGGGCTGTCGAACTCGGCCAGGGCGGGGGCCGTGGCATCCTTGGCGCTCAGCACCGGGTCGCCATCGATCCCCCAGTCGATGCCGCAGCTGTCCCAGCGCACCGCGCCGTCACATTCGGGGGCGTAGTAATCGGTGCATTTGTAACAGATCTCGGTATCGGGGGCACGGGTGACAAACCCGTGCAGAAAGCCTTTGGGCACCAGCAGCTGGCGGCCGTTCTCGGCGCTCAGCTCGACCCCGAACCAGTGCCCGTAGGTGGGGCTGCCCTTGCGGATATCGACCGCCACATCGAATAGCGCCCCCCGCCCGCAGCGCACCAGCTTGTCCTGGGCATGGGGCGGCGCCTGGAAATGCAGGCCCCGGACCGAGCCCACCCGGGTGGACAGCGAATGGTTGTCCTGCACGAAATCCATCTCGATCCCGTGTTCGGCCAGCCGCGCCCGGTTCCAGGTCTCGCTGAAAAATCCGCGTTCGTCGCCAAACCGGGCCGGGGTCAGTATCAGCACCCCGGACAAGGGAGTCTTTTCCACCTGCATGTACACGTCGCCTCTTTGGAACTGTTTTCCGATCCTTAGCAAAACCGGGCCGCGGCTGTCATCCTTCTGCCCGTTTCCGGACCCAACCCATAAAGGCGGCGTCGGGCTTGCGCAGGCGCGGTGCGCCGGTGCGGGCCCAGACCCCGCGCCAATCGGCCTCGAGCGCATAGACATCCGCCCCCGGCATCAGGCGGCGGGCCTCTTCCAGCGTCTCGGCGCGCAGCACCGGCGGGCGGGCCTCGCCCTCGACCAGCCCGCCGCGCGGGGCAAAGCGGATCAGGTCGCCGGGTTCCTCGGTCATCTCGTAATCGGGCAGGTGACCGGCCTCGATCATGTCGCGCAGCATCTTGCGAAACACCCGGCGGGGCGAGGCCGAGCCGGATTTCTTGAGCAGCGTGTCGACCGAGACGGTCCAGGCCGGCTGGCGCCCGCAATGTTTGCGCGCCAGCTCATAGATGCGCCGCTCGAGCGGTTTGCGCAGGCGAAAGTAATCGCGGCTGAGCGTCAGCACCGATTTCGACAGCACCGCACGATAGAGCCAGTCGCTGAGCGTCACCGCCACGCTGACCATGCGCCCGCCGCGGGTTTTCCGCACGATCTCCCAGCGCTCGATCAGGCCGAACCCGGTGGTGGTCTCGATCTCGCCGGTGACGATATTGGTGGTGATGCGGGTGCCCGCCAGCCGCTCGAAGGCCTCGCGCAGGCGGCGATAGGCGTCGCCTGAGGTCTCGCGATTGGTGGCGATCAGCAGGTCATGCGCCTTGAGCTGCACCGTGCGGCTGACCCGGCGGCCCGCGTTCAGCGCCGCCATCAACTGGCTGATGCAGAAGATCAGGATATCCTTGTCATGGATGGTGGCCAGGCCCCGCATGCTGGGGATGACGGTGATCTCGGTACCGTTGTGGTCGTATTGCAGGATGCGCCGGTCGGGCCGGGTTGCCAGCGAGAACAGCGGATGTTCCATGCTGGCGATATCGTCCTTGGGGATCGCATCGAAGATGTCGCAGACGAAAAAATCGCCCTGCTGGTGGCGATCGGGCAAAAGCCCTGCGCCCATTGCTGTCACTGCCCTGCTCATGGCCCTGCCTTTGGTGCCTGTTTTGCGGTCGGTATCCGACTCGTTTTCTTTCGTGGTTTTAGTGACACCAACCTAGAGTTATCCACAAGCCCGCACAACGGGGGTTCGGAGTCGCCTGATCGGGGGTTCGGAGTCAGTCTTTCGGGGGTTCAGAGTCGCCTGTCCTTGTGAATTTCTGGTTTACCAATTGATTATAAAGGGAAAAATGACAAATCCTCTGCCCGGTAACACATAGATAACACAGATCTAACATTACAAAAAAATCGCCAACCCGGTGGAAATGCGGTAAAACCGCCGCACCACCCCCTTATTTTGCTTAGAAAATCCGCATGACATGCGCCTTTTTCTTCCATGTGACACCTTTTTCGGTATCATAAGGAAAACGCAGCACATCGAGCAGATTTCCCATGTCCAAGGACGGCACCCCCCTGCCCCCCTATTTCAACATCGACCCGGACGCGGCGCTGGCCGAGCTGGACTTACCCACAGGCACCCATGGCTTTGCCGCCATTGCCGAGGCCTGCACTCGCGGGCGCGCCGATCTGGCCAGCCGGGGCATGAACGAGGAAGGGCGCAAGACGCTGCGCCTGTTTTCCACTTGGGAGATCACCCGTTATCTGATCCCCGTCGCCCAGGCCCATTTCCGCCGCGTGCTGAAACAGAACCCCGACCTGCCCCAAGGCCGTTCGGAAACCGAGGGCGGCGCCAAGTGGTTCACGCTGGACGAGGTGCTGCGCCTGCGCGCGCATTTCGGGGCGCAGGGATCGAAGGCCAAGAACTATCTGCCCTACCGCCCCGCCGGGCAGCCTGCGAAACTGGTCGCTGTGGCCAATTTCAAGGGCGGCGTGGGCAAGACCAGCACGGCGGCGCATCTGGCCATGTCGGCCGCGCTCGATGGCTACCGGGTGCTGGTGATCGACCTCGACAGCCAGGGCTCGATGACCTCGATCTTTGGCGGCCGGGTCGAGGATGAATGGCAGACCGCCTTCCCGCTGCTGGCGCGTCACTACGGCGAATATCTGCGGGTCGAGAACCAGCGTCGGCTGGATCGGGGCGATGCGCCCCAGCCGCTGGACGAGGCGCTGAGTGCGGCCATGAAGATGACCGCGGGGGATGTGATCCAGTCCACCCATTGGCCCAATATCGACCTGATCGGCGCGCAGCTGAACCTCTATTGGGCCGAGTTCCAGATCCCGGTCTGGCGCATGGCCGCGCGCGGCTGGAAGCTGTGGGACGCGCTGACCGACCGGCTGGCCGCCGACGGAGTACTGGACGACTATGACCTGGTCTTCATCGACACGCCGCCCGCGCTGGGATACCTCACCATCAACGGTCTGGCAGCGGCGGATATCCTGCTGGTACCGCTGGGCGCCTCGTTCCTGGAGTTCGATTCCACCGGGCGCTTCTTCGACATGCTGCATTCGACTTTCGCCAGTATCGAGGATGGCGAGAACATGGCCGCCCGCGCGCTGGGTCGGCCCGAGATGGCGTTCGAATGGGATGCGGTGCGCGCGGTGGTGACCCGGTTCGACGGAGCGCAGCAGGGCGAGCTTTCGGCTCTGATGCAGGCTTATCTGGGCAAGACGCTCTCACCCCACCGACAGGATTTCACCGCCCTGATCGGTCAGGCGGGCGAACGGGTGCATGGCATCTACGAGGCCGATTACCGCGATTTCAACCGCGAGACCTATGCCCGGGGGCGCGAGACCTTTGATGCCACCTATGCGGCGTTCAAGCGGCTGTTGCTGGGGGTCTGGCGACGTGACGAACTGGCCGCACAGGCGGCAGCGGAATAACAGGGCCTAACAAGGGCAAACCCGGAGAGTAGAGATGGCAAAACGCAAGCGACTGAGCCCGGCACAACCGGTTTTCCTGGACGGTCCCGTGCCGGGCCAGCGGGCGCCCGAGACCAAGTCGATGCCGCTGGGCGCCGGTCAGGCGCCGATCGCCCAGGTGGCGGGCGATGCCTCGGCGCGGGCGGCGCTGGACGAGATGAGCCAGGTCATGGCCACGGCGCGGGCCGAAGGTCGGATGATCGAGCTGCTGCCGCTTGACGTGATCGACGAACGCCATCTGGTGCGCGACCGGCTGGAGCAGAACGAAGAGGAAATGTCCGCGCTGACCGACAGTCTGCGCGCGCGCGGCCAGCAGATGCCGGTCGAGGTGGTCCCCCTGCCCGATCCCGCTGGCGGGCGCACCCATGGCCTGATCTCGGGCTGGCGGCGACTGACCGCGCTGCGCAGGCTCTACAAAGAGACTTCAGACCCTAAATTCGCCACAGTGCGCGCCATGGTGATCGCGCCTGAGACCGCGCAGGACGCCTATGTCGCGATGGTCGAGGAAAACGAGATCCGGGTGAACCTCAGCCATTACGAGCGTGCCCGCATCGCGGTGCGCGCGATGAAGGAAGGGGTCTACCCCAATCAGCGCGCCGCCTTGCAGGGGCTGTTTGGCAATACCACCCGCTCGCGCCGTTCCAAGATCGGCACCTTCATCCTGCTGGTCGAGGCATTCGACGCGGTGCTCTACTTCCCTTCGGCGATCTCCGAGAAGCTGGGTCTGGCGCTGGCGCGCGAGATGGTGCGCGATCCGGGCTTTGCCGACTTGCTCAAGGCGCTGCTCAAGGACAGTCCCCGCGACAGCGCCCCGGCCGAAATGCGGATCCTGGCCCAGGCCCTGGCCGAGCGGCAAGCCCCCCCGCCCCCGCCGGCCGATCCCGAGCCCCCTGCCCGGCCCCGGCTGCGCTCGACCGCGCAGAACCCGGCAGCCGGCGAGCGGATCGTCACCCGGGTGACGCAGGGCATCGAAATGCGATTCACCCCCGATCAGGGTCGTATCGAACTGGTGGGCGAGGGCGTCTCGGATCGTCTGGCCGAGATGCTGGAAGACTGGCTAAAATCCCTTTGACAGGGTCTTTTCTCTTGCTCCAGATATCCTGGGAGAGCCGCGTTTTGCACGGCGGGGGCAGAGCCCCCACCCTGCCCCGCGATGTTTCGCGCGCGAAACATTTCAGTAGCCAAGCGCTCTAGCGCCCGACCCCGATATAGCACTCGAACCCGGCCTTGCGCGCGGCCTTTTCCGAATAGATGTTGCGCAGGTCTACCATGCGCGGGGTCTCCATCTTGCGCGCCATCTGCTTGAGGTCGAGGGCGCGGAATTCGTTCCATTCGGTCAGCAGCACCACCAGATCCGCCTTGCGCGCGGCCTGATAGGGGTCGTCCATCCATTTGACGCCGGGCAGCAGGGCCTCGCCCTCGGCCTGGCCCTGCGGGTCGACCACCCGCACCCGGGCGCCGCCGCCGATCAGGGTCGGCACGATGGTGAGCGACGGCGCCTCGCGCATGTCGTCGGTATTGGGTTTGAAGGTCACCCCCAGCACCGCGATGGTCTTGCCGTTGAAACTGCCGTCCAGCGCGTCGCGGATCTTCTCGACCATGCGGCTCTTGACCTCGTCATTGACCCGGATCACCGTTTCGGTGATCCGCATCGGAAAGGCATGGTCCTGCCCGATCCGCGCCAGCGCCGCGGTATCCTTGGGAAAGCACGAGCCGCCATAACCGGGACCGGCATGCAGGAACTTGTTGCCGATCCGGCCGTCCAGCCCGATACCGCGTGCCACTTCCTTGACATCGGCGCCGACCCGTTCGCACAGGCCCGCCACCTCGTTGATGAAGGTGATCTTGGTCGCGAGGAAAGCGTTGGCGGCGTATTTGATCATCTCGGCGCTTTCCAGATCGGTGGTCAGGATCGGAAAGTCGCGCAGATAGAGCGGCCGATAAATCTCGGCCATCACCTCGGCGGCGCGGGCGTTCTGGACGCCCACCACCACCCGGTCGGGTTTCATGAAATCCTCGATGGCCGCGCCCTCGCGCAGGAATTCCGGGTTCGAGGCCACGTCGAATTCCGCCTGCGGATTGGTCTTGGCAATCGCCTGCTTGACCTGCCGGTTGGTGCCCACCGGCACGGTGGATTTGGTCACCACCACGGTATAGCCGGTCAGGGCCTGCGCGATCTCTTCGGCGGCGGCCATCACATAGGTCAGATCCGCATGGCCGTCGCCGCGCCGGGTGGGGGTGCCCACCGCGATGAACACCGCCTCGGCCCCATCCACGGCGGCGGCCAGATCGGTGGTGAAACTCAGCCGCCCGGCGGCCACGTTCTTGGCCATCAGCGCATCAAGCCCCGGCTCGTAGATCGGCACCTCGCCGGCATTCAGCCGGCCGATCTTGCTCGCGTCCTTGTCGACGCAGATCACGTCATGTCCGAAATCGGAAAAACAGATGCCGGAGACCAGGCCCACATAGCCGGTTCCGATCATGGCGATCCGCATAACCCCTACCTCTCTTGTCGCGCCGGGCTGCTCTTCCGGCCTGTTTACAATCGGCGGATCCGACGCCTGTTGCAACGCCCCTCTGCGGTGCCGGCTCAGATCCGGTAATAGTCGCGATACCAGTCGACGAAATGCTGCATGCCGGTGGCCAGCGGCGTGTCCATCCCGGCGCCGGTCAGGTCGCGCAAGAGCCGGGTCTCGGCCCGGTGGCGGGCACGTCGCCGGGCTGCATCGGCAGCATCCGCATCCGGGCCTGCTGGCCGCAGGCGGTTTCGATGGCGCGGATGAAGGCCATCACCTCGACAGGCTGGCTGGCGCCGATATTGACCACGCGAAACGGCGCCACCGGGCTGAGGCTGTCGTGATTGCCCACCGGCACCGTGTCGGGTGCGGCCTCGGCCAGGCCCAGGATGGCGCCGACCAGATCGTCGATATAGGTGAAGTCGCGCCGCATCCGACCGTTGTTATAGACGTCGATCGTTTCGCCGCTCAGGATGGCGCGGGTGAATTTGAAATAGGCCATGTCGGGCTGGCCCCAGGGGCCGTAGACGGTGAAGAAGCGGAACATCGTCACCGGCAGGCCATAGAGATGGGCATAGGAATGCGCCATCGCCTCGTTTGCCTTCTTGGTGGCGGCGTAAAAGGACATCTGGCTGTCGGCCTTGTCGGTCTCGGCATAGGGCATCGCGGTATTGGCGCCATAGACCGAACTGGTCGAGGCCAGCAGCATGTGCTCTGGCGGATGGGCGCGGGCGGCCTCGATCAGCTCGTAAGTGCCCAGCAGATTGGCCTCGACATAATCGCGCGGCGCCTCGATCAAATGGCGCACGCCGGCCTGGGCGGCCAGGTGGATGACGCGGGCGGGGCGGTGCGCGGCAAAGAGATCGGCCAGCAGGCCGGGGGTTTCCAGCTTGCCGATGACGGGGACAAACTCCGGCCGGGCCTCGAGCTGCGCCAGCCGCGCCCGTTTCAGCGCCGGGTCGTAATAGGGGTTGAGAGAGTCGAGCCCCACCACCCGCCAGCCCGCCGCCAGCAGGCGCAAGCTCAGGTGATAGCCGATGAAGCCGGCGGCGCCGGTGACGAGGGTGGTTCGCATATGTGATCTCTAGAGGGAAATCCGGATTGCGGTCAAACCCTTGCGGGGAAACAGGCGCCGTCGGTCGCGGCGGTTTGTGCGATCTGGGATGTTGTGATTTCGAGACGGGGCAAATATCACGGGAGAAAGAGCACACCGGCAAGATCACGTCGGAAATTCCACACCGGGAAATCACGGGGCAGGAGGGCCAGATGATGGACGCTATGAAGTTTGCGCGGACGATTACGCCTGTCATCCTGTGCGGCGGTTCGGGCATGCGGCTGTGGCCGCTGTCGCGCAAGAGCTATCCCAAGCAGTTCTCGCGCCTGATCGGGGACAGTTCGCTGTTCCAGGCCTCGGTCCGGCGGATGAGCGGCGAGGGCTTTGCCGCTCCGGTGGTGCTGACCAATTCCGATTTCCGCTTCATCGTGACCGAGCAGCTGCTCGAGGCCGGTATCGACCCGGCGGCGGTGCTGATCGAACCCGAGGGCCGCAACACCGCCCCGGCCATCCTGGCGGCGGCGCTGTGGCTGCAGGCGCAGGATCCCGAGGGGCTGATGCTGGTCGCCCCTTCGGATCACGTGGTGCCCGACCCCGAACTGTTCCGCCGGATGATCGCCTCGGGCGTCGCGGCGGCCGAGGAGGGCCAGCTGGTCACCTTCGGGGTCGAGCCAACGCGGGCCGAGACGGGCTATGGTTATCTGGAGCTGGAGGCGGCACCCGATGGGGCCGTTACCGGCCCGGTGTCCGATGGGGCCGTTACCGGCCCGGTGTCCGATGGGGCCGTTACCGGCCCGGTGTCCGATGGGGCCGTTACCGGCCCGGTGCCCTTGCGCCGCTTCATCGAGAAACCGGATGCCGAGGCTGCCGCCCGGATGATGGCGACGGGGCGGCATCTGTGGAATGCGGGCCTGTTCCTGTTTTCGCCGGGGGCGATCCTCGCCGCTTTCGAGACCCATGCGCCCGAGATGATCGCGCCGGTGCGGCAGGCGGTCGAGACGGGGCGCCCGGATTTGGGCTTCTTCCGTCTGGCGCCCGAACCCTGGGCCGGGCTGGCCGATATCTCGATCGACTACGCGGTGATGGAGAAGGCCGACAATCTGAGCGTTGTGCCCTTTGGGCAGGGCTGGTCCGATCTGGGGGGGTGGGATGCGGTCTGGCACGAGATGGACCGGGATGCGCGCGGGGTCGCCCTGTCGGGGCAGGCCACGGCGATCGATTGCGAGAATTCGCTGCTGCGGTCTGAGGACGATACCCTTCAGGTGGTCGGGATCGGGCTGAAGGATACCGTGGTTGTCGCCATGCCCGACGCGGTGCTGGTCGCCGCCGCCGGGCGGACGCAGGATGTGAAACTGGCGGTGGCGGCGCTGAAGCGCAAGCAGGTCAAACAGGCCGAGACCTTTCCCAAGGATCACCGCCCCTGGGGCTGGTTCGAAAGCCTGGTGATCGAGGACCGGTTCCAGGTCAAGCGCATCATGGTGCATCCCGGTGCCGCCCTGAGCCTGCAAAGCCACCATCACCGCGCCGAGCACTGGATCGTGGTGCAGGGCACCGCCAAGGTTACGGTGGGCGATACCGTCACCCTGGTGAGCGAGAACCAGTCGGTCTATGTGCCGCTGGGGGCGATCCACCGGATGGAAAATCCGGGCAAGGTGCCGATGGTGCTGATCGAGGTTCAGACCGGCAGCTATCTGGGCGAGGACGACATCATCCGGTACGAGGATGTCTATGCCCGGCAGTGACGCGGCCTGCCTGTCCGGCCCTTGACAGGGTCTGATATCGCCGGTCAGCGGCGGTGGAACAGGAAACCGATCGTCTGGAACACCAGGTCGAAATCGTAGCAGACATTGCGCCGCCGCTGATAGATCAGGTCGAGACGGGCCTTGCGCGGCACACAGCTGCGGGCATAGACCAGATCGGTCTCCTCGCGGGTCTTGCAGCGCGCCAGCAGCATGGTTTCGTGCTTGTGATAGACCAGCGTGGCCAGGCCGGTGACGCCGGGGCGCGATTTCAGGACCTCGGAATAGATCTCGGGAAACTGCTCGACATACTGGCGCAGGGGCGGGCGCGGACCGACAAAGCTCAGGTCGCCGCGCAGGATGTTCCACAGCTGGGGCAGCTCGTCCAGGCGCTTGGAACGCAGCCAGGCCCCGGTGGGGGTGATGCGGTTGACCTTGTCGCCGCCCGAGACGCCCGAATCCTCGTCGACCTCGGTCATGGTGCGCAGTTTCCACAGCGCAAAGGGCTCTCCCATCCCCTTCATCCGCTCGGCCACGTAAAAGACCGGCCGCCCCTGGCGGATCAGCAGCCAGACCAGCAGCGCGATGATGAAGGGCCAGAGCAGAAGCACCAGCAGGGAGGCGAAGAACAGATCGAAAAGACGTTTGCCAAAAGTCATCTTGAGTCCTGAATATTCCCGATATCCGGCTCTAAACTGCGCCATTGCGCAACAAGACAGGCCGGAGAGGCCTCTTCGGCCGCCACCGGAGACAGCCGGTTCAGCGAGGTGGTGTCAAGCTGAACCTGGGCGATCGTGCCCGGCTGCGGCAGGCGCGGGGTCCAGTGCAGCCCGGCGGCGTCCAGCAGGTTGCCCATTTCCACCATGCCGGGGGCCGCGATATTCAGCACCGGGGGCAGGTCGGGGACCAACATCAGATCGAACAGGACCCGGGCCAGGCTGCGCGGGCCGATATAGCTGCGTCTCGGGGTGTGCCCGTCGGGGAACCGGTCCAGCGCGATCTTTGGCGTCCACTTGCCCAGAACAGCGTCTATTCCGGCGATATTGCCGATCCGCAGACAGCAGCAGGACACCCCGCTTGCCCGGGCCAGCTCGGTGGCGCGTCGTTCCATCTCGAGCTTGGCGCGGCCATAGGCATTGGTGGGCCGGGTCGAGGCCCGTTCGGACAGCAGACCGGCCTGATTGCCGTAAACCGCCGCCGAAGAGGCCAGCAGAACCCGGGCGCCGGTCTGCGCGCCGGCCCGGACCGCCGCCAGGGCAAGGTCGATATTGTCGTCCAGCGTCGTGCCCGGGCTTTCGCGGCCGGGGATCACGCCGGACAGGCACAGAATGGCCTTGCGGCCGCGGGCGGCGGCGATCAGCCTGTCGGGTTCCGTCAGCGGATCGAAGCTGACCCAGTTGTGCCGCTCTGCGGTCACGGGCTTGCGCGTATGCCACAGGATATGGTTCTGGGATATTTCCGGTTTCCAGACGCTACGCAGGATTCTGCCGATCCGTCCGGTCGCTCCGAGAACCAAGATATCGGGAAATTGCATGGGTGTTCTTGTAAGCGTTGACGGATCCTTCGATGCCGGTATTGTGCGCACACTCCAATGGCAAAAACCATTAACTTTACACATAGGCCGATCTGACAGATGAAGCATGTTGCAAAAACCGCCATCCTTCTGGGGGTGCTGCTGACTCTCTTCGGGTGCGGCCGCCTGCCGGCCGGCGCCCCGGCCAGCAGCGAGATCATCAACCAGGTCCAGGAAGAAAGCGGCGAATTCGCACTGTATCTGGTCAATCGCGCCTTTTTGCCCACCGTGTCGCAATGGCCGGCGACGGGGCGGCAGGAGCACCTGTCCTGGCTGAGCCGGAGCCAGGGCGCCAAGACCCAGATCATCCAGCCCGGCGACACGCTGACCCTGCAGATCTGGGACAGCAGCGAAAACTCCCTGCTGACCACCGAGACGCAGCGCGCGGTGCCGCTGGAACAGGTGCGGGTGGCCTCGAACGGCACCGTCTTCGTGCCCTATGTCGGCGATATCAGCGTGATCGGCATGACCCCGGACCTGGCCCGCGAGCGGTTGCAGAGCGATCTGGAGGCGATCGTGCCCTCGGCCCAGGTACAGCTGAGCATGAAGGAAGGCCGCGGCAACTCGGTCGAGCTGGTCGGCGGTGTCGCCCGGCCGGGATCCTATCCGATGCCCGACCGCAACTATACGGTCCGCAGCCTGCTGTCGGATGGCGGCGGGGTGTCGGCGGAACTGGTGAACCCGCAGATTCGCCTGGTGCGCGGCAATGCGATCTATGGCACCTCGGTCGAGCGGCTGCTGGACACGCCGTCCTATGACACGCTGCTGCGCGGCGGCGATCAGGTCTTTGTCGAGGAGGACCAGCGTTATTTCCTGTCCTTCGGCGCCACCGGCAAGGAGGATCTGCACCCCTTTACCCGCGATGACCTGTCGGCGATGGACGCGGTGTCGATCATCGGCGGTGTCAATGACAGCCGGGCCGACCCCAAGGGCCTGCTGATCCTGCGGGAATATCCCGCCTCGGCGGTCAGCCCGGGCACCCGCGGGCCGCGCAACACGCGGGTGGTGTTCTCGATCGACCTGACCACGTTCGACGGGCTGTTCTCGGCGCGCAACTTCCAGATCAACCCCAACGACCTGGTGCTGGCGACCGAGGCGCCGATCAACGATGTGCTCACCATCTCGAACGTGATCGGCAACTTCTTCGGGGTCTTCAGCCGCGCGGGCGTGCTGTAACGGTCTGCTCAGATGTCCGGGCCCGGCGGAAAACCGCCGGGTCTTTCACACTGCGGGGGCGGGCGCGGGGCCGCGTTGTAACATAGTTTCAGCCCCGGGGATCCGCGCTTGGCAAACTGCGGCTTTATGGATAAGACCGAAATCGGTTAACTGATTGACAGATATTTGTAATGAGACGCGCTTTGATCGTTCCAGCGACCGGTAGAGGGACGCGTATGCGTTCGGATATGCCGAAGGTTCCAGACATGATCGCAGGCGCCCTGCATGTGGTGCGCAGGCCCTTTCCCACGCTGTGTGCACGCGGTGGGGGAAACGGCTTTTCAGGCTCTGATACGGCTGGAAAGGCACGGGCAGTCGCGTGGCCATGCGCCAGAGTGAAAAACGGATAAGCAACCGGAGAGAACGGACGATGTGTGGAATTGTCGGCGTATTGGGGCATCACCAGGCCGCCCCGATCCTGGTCGAGGGGCTCAAGCGTCTCGAATACCGCGGCTATGACAGCGCGGGGATCGCGACCGTCGATGGCGGGCGGCTGGACCGGCGCCGGGCTCTGGGCAAGCTGATCAATCTCAGCGACCTGCTGGTGCACGAGCCGCTGGCCGGCACCTCGGGGATCGGCCATACCCGCTGGGCCACCCATGGCGCGGCGACCACCCAGAACGCGCATCCGCATGCCCGGGGCAAGGTGGCGGTGGTCCATAACGGGATCATCGAGAATTTCCGCGACCTGCGCGAATTCCTGGCCGACCAGCAGATCACCCCCGAGACCGAGACCGATACCGAGACCGTCGCCATGCTGTGCGACTGGTATCTGGCACAGGGCGAGACCCCGGTCGAGGCCGCCAAGAAGACGGTGGCACGCCTGGAAGGCGCCTATGCGCTGTGCTTCCTGTTCGATGGCGAGGAAGACCTGATCGTGGCCGCGCGCAAGGGCAGCCCGCTGGCCGTGGGCTGGGGCGAGGGCGAGATGTTCGTCGGCTCGGATGCGCTGGCGCTGGCGCCGATGACCGACCAGATCACCTATCTCGAAGAAGGCGACATGGCGATCGTGACCCGCGCGGGGGCCGACTTCCTGGATGCCGACCAGCAGCCGGTCGCGCGCCAGCGCAAGACCGTGCATGTGGATGCGACCGCCGCCGACAAGGGCGGATATCGCCATTTCATGGCCAAGGAGATCGCCGAACAGCCCACCGTGCTGGCCGAGGCGGTGAAATACTATCTCAGCAAGCGCGAGGGGCAGCACCTGCTGGAGACCCGGCTGGATTTCGCCGGGATCGACCGGGTGGTGATGGTGGCCTGCGGCACCGCCTCGCTGGCCTGTTTCACCGCCAAATACTGGTTCGAGCAGATCGCCAAGCTGCCGGTCGAGGTCGATATCGCCTCGGAGTTCCGCTATCGCGAGCCGCCGATTTCCGACCGCACGCTGGCGCTGTTCGTCAGCCAGTCGGGCGAGACCGCCGATACGCTGGCGGCGCTGCGCTATTGCGCGGGCAAGGCGGGCAGCATCGTGTCGATCGTCAATGTCGCCGAAAGCTCGATCGCGCGCGAAAGCGATGTGGCGCTGCCGATCCTGGCCGGGCCCGAGATCGGGGTGGCCTCGACCAAGGCGTTCACCTGCCAGCTGGTGGTGCTGGCGGCGCTGGCCTTGCAGGCGGCGCGGCAGCGCGGCGTGCTGGACCAGGCGGCGCTGGCGGTGCATGTGGACCATCTGATGCGGGTGCCCGGGCAGGTGGCCGATGCGATGACCTGCGAACCCCAGGTGCATGCGATCAGCTCGCAGCTGGCCCGGTTCAAGGATGCGATCTTTCTGGGCCGCGGCGCGATGTATCCGCTGGCGCTGGAAGGGGCGCTCAAGCTCAAGGAGATCAGCTATATCCATGCCGAGGGCTATGCCAGCGGTGAGCTGAAGCACGGACCCATCGCGCTGATCGACGACGAAATGCCGGTGGTGGTGCTGGCCCCGGACGATGACATGTTCGACAAAACAGTCTCTAACATGCAGGAAGTGATGGCCCGGGGTGGGCGGATCGTGATGGTCAGCGACCCGGCCGGGATCAACAAGGCCGGCGGTGGCATCTGGCAGACCGTGGCGATGCCGCGGGTGGACGGGCCCTTTGCCCCCATCGTCTATGCGGTGGCGGTGCAGCTTCTGGCCTATCACACGGCGGTGGAAAAGGGCACCGATGTGGACCAGCCCCGCAACCTGGCCAAATCGGTGACCGTGGAATAGCGAAACCCCCTTCATAGGGCCTGTATAGAGCCTGTTTCCGGCCGGATCTCAGCTCTGGCCGCGCAGGCCGCGCAGCATGGCGCTGGCCCGGCGCATCAGCTTCAGCCAGGCGATCGGATAGAGCCCCGCCCGCGACGCCCAGTCGGTGGGCGGCGTGCGCGGGGTGGGGATCACCGGCTGCCCCGTGCGCACGGGGGCCTGCGGCATCAGGCTGTCCAGCGGCGTTCCCGCGCCGCTGCGCAGGAATTCGGCATCGCCCCGGCGGATCAGCGCGGAGAGGATATCCAGATCCAGCTGCGGCGCATGCAGGTGCTGATCAATGCCCCGGCGGTTGAGATCCTGACCCATCAGGTCGCGCTGGTGGCGACCGGGTTCGAACGGATAGCGCTGGCCGCCATTGTAGAAGTCGATCCCGGTCAGGATGATGCGCCGCGCCCCCATGCCATGCGCCATCAGGGCGGCATAGGTGCCGGTGGTCGGCTTGCGGTCGTGCCGGGCCATCAGGGCGGCGACCTCGGCCTCGATCGCGGCGTCACGATAGCGCATCACCCGGTAGCAGGCGCCGAACCGGCGCTGCCCGGCGCGGATGACGGCGGGGTTGTGGCTGCTCCAGGCGGTCAGGTTGTAATCCGCGCGGCATCGCCAGAGGGTTTCGAACATGAAGGGCGCCACCCGCGGATCGCCGCCCATGAAGGCGAGATCCACCCGGCGGCCCAGATAGTGCATCGGCTCGAAGAAGAAATTGTTGGTGCGGACAATCCGGTCGGTGACCAGCACCTGGCCGGGGATCAGCCGGGTCAGGGACAGGCCGCCGCCGGCCACGACAAAGGTGTCGGATGTCATTTCCGGTCGTCCGGCTGTCCCGCGCGCGGTGCCGCCCGCAGCGTGTCGGCCATGGCCCGGAGCGCGCCATGCCCGCCCGGATGCGGCAGGATCCAGTCGGCCAGTCCCAGGATCTCGGGATGGGCATCCGAGGGGCAGGCCGACAGGCCGGCCTGCTCCATCGCCGCGCGGTCGTTGATGTCGTTGCCCACATAGAGAAGCTGGCCCCAGTCCAGCCCGTGCCGGGACAGCCAGCCGGACAGGGCGGCCACCTTGTCGTCGGTGGCGTTCTGGACCTCGATCTGCAGTTTCTCGGCCCGGCGCAGCACCACCGGGTTGCGCTCTTTCGACAGGATCATCAGCCGCCAATGCCCGGCCTCGCGCAGCAGCGAGAGGCCCATGCCATCGCCGCGCGAGGTGCGCACGCTTTCGACCCCGTTCTGGTCGGTGATCACCAGATTGTCGGTATGCACCCCGTCGAAATCCATCACCACCGCGCGGATACGGCCGAGACGATCCGCCGCCGGGCTGTCCAGCCCGTGGCTGCGCGCCAGCTGGCTGCACAGGTCGAGATCGCGCAGGCTGTCGATCTCGACCGCCGGGTGATCCACCGGGCAGAGCGCCACCCGGCCGCAGAACCGGTTGCCCACCCGTTCAAAGGCGTCGGCCCGCACGCAATAGATCGCGCCGCTTTCGCGAAAGGCGGGCGGCAGGTCCTGGCGGCGCATCCTGGGGCCGGTCTCGTCATGATTGATGCCGGTGCCGAACCCCTGGGCATCGGGGCGCCAGAGGAACGAGTGATCCTCGATCACCGAGATCGCGCAATCGGCGCCCTGGCCCCGCATCGCGGCCAGGCAGGCCTCGATATCCTCGCCGGTGGTGAAGGGCGAGGTGCATTGCAGGAACACCAGCCGCTCCAGCGCCGGCAGATCGGCGCGCACCGGGCCGAGCGCGTGCAGCCAGCCGGATTCGGAACTGGCGGTGTCGCCGGCCAGATCGGCGGGCCGGTGGATGATCCGGGCGCCATGCAGGCGGGCCTCGGCGGCGATGGCGGCATCGTCGGTCGAGACATAGACCGCCTCGACCGAGGGCGCGGCACGGCCCGCGCGCACGGCGCGTCCGATCAGCGAGACGCCGCCGACGGGGCGCAGGTTCTTGCCGGGGATGCCCTTGGACCCGCCACGGGCCAGGATGATGCAGGCGGTGGCCTCGGGGGCGGGGGCTGTGCCGGTCATGTCGATACTCTGTCGTCTTGCGCATTTGGCGCCGCGGGGTCGGGTCGCGCCCAAGCGCCGCGGGCAGGCGGGCGCGGGGTCCGGGCGCCGCAGTCCGGTTACCTTTACAAACCGGGGGGCGCTGTGTAAATCCTTCGTGGATCTTGGATTTACCGGTTTTGCAGGATGCTTTTGCAGCTCAAGAACTCGTCTCTGGGTCGGGCGTTGTGGCGGCTGCGTCGGGCGGTCTGGCGGCTGGGCAAACGGGCGGCGCCGATCTATGAACGGATCCCGTCACCGGCGCATCTGAAGGCGGCCAACCGTGCCCATAACCGGGAACAGCAGCGCATCCTTGAAGATTTCGAACGCGGAGACAGCTGAGTTCATGACCCGGCCCCGACGCCTGCTGATCCTGTTCGGCGATGATTCTACCCTGTTCTTTGCCACCCGGATGCGGGCCCAGTTGCGCGCGGCCGACCCGGCGGCCGAGGTGACGCTGGGCGCCTTTGCCGACGAGCTGGCCCTGTCGCCCCGGCAGCTGGCGCTGCATGTGCCCGAGGGGGATTACACGGTGCTGGATCTTGCCGGGCTGACGGCGGCGGCGCGGGCGCCGGATCTGGATGCCATCATCGTCTGCAAGGTGCCCCGGGTGCTGACCGATCTGCTGATGGATCCCGCCTATCGCCAGAGCAGCGCCCGGCCCCGGATCATCGCCTTTCTGCCCGGGCTCGATTTCTTTCCCGACCGGGGCATGCGCAACCGGCTCTATTGCGACAGTGTCTATCTGTTCCCCCGCGATTACCTGCCACGGTTCCGGGCGTTGCAGGCCGCGGAACTGCCGCCGCAGGATCCGGGCGGGCCGGGAAAGGCCCGGCGGGTGGGGTTCGGGCACCCGGCCTGTCTGCGCCCCGAGCGGGCCACGCCACCCGCGCTGCCCGACGGGGATATCTATTTCTTTGCCCAGGCGCTGTCGCCCTCGACCCGGCGGGGACGGCTGCACATGCTGCGGGTGATGGCGGCTCTCGCCCGGTCCAACCCGGAGCGGACCGTGTGGATCAAGCTGCGCCACCTGCCCGAAGAGAACACCACCCATGTGCACAGGGAGCGGTTCAGCTATCCGGACCTGATGAAGGCGCTCGCGGTGCCGGACAATCTGCGCCTGACCGCCTGCGACATGGACAGCGCGCTGGCCCAGGCCGCGATCGGGATCGTCTGCACCTCGACGGCGGCGATGGACCTGGTGCGGGCAGGGGTGCCGACGATGGTGCATCTGGACTATGTCGATGCCTATGTCGATCCCCTGGTGCCGCCGATGCGCGCCCTGTTCGAGGCCAGCAACCTGGTCGTCCCGCTGCGCGATCTGCTGCACCTGCGCTATCGGGCGCCCGATCCCGGCTGGGTCGACGACATGTTCTGTCCCCCCGATCTGGGCGCCCGGGTCCTGCACGAGATCGACGCGGATGCGGCGCCCCGGCCCGAGGGGAGTGTTTGACACATATGGAAGGTCCGGGGTAACTCTCGGCTCAAGTCCGGACAGAAAATCCCGGCCCCCAATTCTTTTAGGATTTCAATATGACGCAAGAGACCCGACCCGTTCAGATCATCGCCGAGATCGGGTGCAATCACAAAGGGGACATGGACATTGCCAAGGAGCTGATCCGTGTCGCGGCCACGGTGTGCAATGCCGATGTCGCCAAGTTCCAGAAACGCCATAACCGAGAGCTGCTGTCGCCCGAGGCTTATGACACCCCGCATCCGGTGCCGGCCAATGCCTATGGCGACACCTATGGGGCGCATCGCGAGTTCCTGGAATTCGACACCGATCAGCACCAGGAGCTGATCGAGACCTGCAAGGCCCATGGCATCGCCTATTCCACCAGCGTCTGGGATCTGACCTCGGCGCGCGAGATGGCGGCGCTGAACCCGACCATGCTCAAGATTCCCTCGGCCACCAACCTGCATTACGAGATGCAGAACTTTCTGTGCGAGAATTTCGCCGGGGAGATCCATGTCTCGACCGGCATGTCCACGGGCAAGGAAATCGCCGATCTGGTGCAGTTCTATGCCGAGCGGGGCCGGGCCGGGGATCTGGTGATCTACAGCTGCACCTCGGGCTATCCGGTGGCCTTCGAGGATATCTGCCTGTTCGAAATCTGCAATCTGATGGAAAAGTTCGGCTCCACGGTCAAGGGCATCGGCTTTTCCGGGCATCATCTGGGCATTGCCGCGGATGTGGCCGCGCTGGCGCTTGGCCGCCGGATGGAGGCCGAGGGCAAGGGCCGGTTCACCCATATCGAACGCCACTTTACCCTGGACCGCACCTGGAAGGGCACCGACCACGCCGCCAGCCTGGAACCCGACGGGCTGCGCCGGTTGTGCCGGGATGTGCGCAATGTCGATCAGGCGCTGGCCTACAAGCGTGCAGAGATCCTGCCGGTGGAGCAGGTGCAGCGCGACAAGCTCAAATGGACGGCATCCTGACCCGGTCTGAACCGGGCCGGTCGGCAGGGTCGCAGGCCGCATTTATTTATTTGCAACCTTGCCGAAATCGGCCTACCGAAGGGCCGATGTCAGACGTTTCATTTTAAGATCATTATGTAAGATATGTCAGAACAGCCAAGCCGCGAGCCGCGTCCGCAAGGAGACGAGGCGTGACAGACAAGGTGATATTTCGCTGTGCTGTATCCGCCGCGGTGGGGATCGGGCATCTGATGCGCTGCCGGGAAATGGCGCGATATCTGCAATCCCTGGGCGGGCAGGCGGTGCTGCTGGGGCCGCCCGAGACGCTGCGCTCGGATCAGGATGCGCGCTTGTTCGCCGACTGGATCGAGGTGCCCGAACGCGGCAGCTCGGCCGAGGATGCGGCCCGGCTGGTGGCGCTGTGCCGGGACCATGGCACCCCCTATGCGGTGATGGACGATTATCGCGGCGATCCCGAATATCAGCAGATCCTGCGCGATGCGGGCCTGCGCTGGCTGCAGCAGTTTGATGCCAGTGCCCCCTGGGAATTTCAGCCCGACCTGCTGGTCAATGCCAGCCCCTATGAGCGGCGCGAACAATATCTGCCCTGGCTGAAGGAGCCGGCCCGCACCCGGACCCTGTTCGGGCCGCGCTACGCGGTGCTGCGCCCGGCCTTTGCAGGCATCGCCGCGCGGGCCGACGGGCGCCCGGTGCGGCGCGTCCTGGTCGCCTTTGGCGGCGGCGACGACCGGGGCGCTATCGCCACCGCGATCGCGGCGCTGGCAGGCCGTCTGGGGCCGGATGTGACATTGGTGATCGTGTCGGGGGCGGGCAATCCGCGCCGCGAGGCGGTCGCCGCCGAGGTGGCGGCCCTGCCCGCGGGCCAGGCCGAGTTCCATGTCAATCCGCCCGACATGGCGGGGCTGATGCGGGACTGTGATCTGGCGGTGATCGGCGGTGGCACGATGAGCTACGAGGCGGCGATCTGCGGCCTGCCGATCGTGTTCATGGGGCTGGCCCCCAATCAGGAACGGCCCTGCCGGGGCTGGCAGGAACTGACCGGGGCCCGTTATCTTGGCCAGGTCGGGGCGGTGACGCCGTTGGAACTGCACGCGGCCGTGGCCGCGCTGGTCGAGGATGATGCCGCACGGACCGCGATGGCGGCCGAGGGGCGACGCTTGGTGGACGGGCAGGGGACCAGACGGCTGGTCGAGGCCTTGGTCGAGTAAGTAAACTTTTTCCAGAACTCAAATCATGCGGAGGAGATAGTCGAATATGGCGAAAACAGCCGGATGGGATCCCAAGGGAACAGCCGCAATTGCAGAGACGACGACCGAGACCGCGTTCCAGGAAGATCATTTTCACCTGTTGAGGAATGAGCAGTCTGACAAGCTTGTGATTTTTTTCACAGCGACAGGGCGTATCCCGAGATTGTTCAACTTCTGGGGTGTGGGTAATGCACTCGTCTCAGATTACAATATCTTGTTCGTGAATGGCTTCAAGAACAGCTGGTATCAGGATGGCGTAAAGGGGATGGGAGAGGATCTGGCGGGGACGATTGACTGGATCCGGACTTGGTGCAGCGAAGCTGGGGTAACGGATATTCTCTGCACGGGCCAATCCATGGGTGGGTACGGTGCATTGCTGTTTGGGGGCTTGTTGAAGGCGCGAGCGCTTGCCTTTGCCGGAGAAACGGTTCTGCAACTTCCCCACAGCCGTTTCAATCATCTGGCCGATAAAGACACGGAACTCTTCTATCCGTCGATAGCGGATGCTTTCCCCGGAGGTTTCGATGCGACTCTGATTATTGGCGAGAATGATCCGGTCGACATTATATCGGCCGAATATCTCAGGAAGATGCCGGGCGCAAAGATCATTCCAATGAAGCATGTTGGTCATGGGCCAGCTGGGTACTTGCGCAATCGGGAGCGGCTGGAGCCTGTGCTACGGGCCTGGATTGAGGGTAAGGAACTTCCGGAGTTTCCAGAACTTGGGCGCTCGATGGAGATCGCTGGGTTCAATCAGGCATTTTATGATGGATATGTTCACTTCAAGAACAAGAAATACGAAATGGCCATCCGCAGGTTGTCGCGAGCGATCAATTTGTATCCCACCCATGAAGAGGTGCGCCGTCTGAAGGCTTGCGCGCTTTTGCAGATCGGCAAGAATGTTGAAGCGCTAGAGCAGAGCGCTGTTGCGTTGGCATTGTATCCATCTTCCGAAGCGAACTACGATTGGGGTCGCGTATTGCGCGGTGTCGGCGAATACGAAGAATCGAGAAAAGTATTCGTCAAAATGCTCCGGCAATGGCCCAATCATCACCGTGCCCTTTACGCTTTGGGTATCACCCTGTTGAAGATGGGAAAACGTGAACAGGCCGAGGGCCGCTTCAATCAAGCCTATGCGCTGCAGCCCAAGAATGAAAATTACCGGAAACGGGCTACCGTTGACACTACTTCTCGCCAGACACAAAACTAAGGTTGAGTATGATGAAAAAGATCATGGTGCTGGGCACCAATGCCGGTCAGGCCGATCTGATCCGCCACATGAAGGATCGCGGCTGGTTCGTGATCGGCGTCTCTCCGGTCGCCGGCGAGTCCGGGCAGGCCTATTGCGATGTGGTCGAGGCGATCAACATCGTCGACCTGGACGCGCTGGCCGAGGCGGCGCAGCGCCATCAGGTCGATCTGGTCTATTCGATCTCGTCCGATATCGCGATGACCTCGGTGGTGGCCCTGTCCGAGCGCCTGGGCCTGCCGCATTTCTATGACAGCGATTTCATCGCGCTGCTGGACAACAAGGCGGCACTCAGGGCGTTCCTGAAAGAGCACGACCTGAGCCCGGTGCCCTTTGTCGAGGTAAGCGATCCGGCGGCGGCGGCGGGCTGGGATCACTTCCCCTGCATGGTCAAGCCCACCGATGCCCAGGGCCAGCGCGGCGTGGTGCGTATCGACCGGGCCGAGGATCTGGAACCCGCGATCAGCCAGGCGATCGGCTTCTCGCGCAGCCGCAAGGCGATTGTCGAGGGCTTCCTCGAAGGGGTCGAGATCTCGTGCAACGTGATGGTCTGCGGCGGCCAGGTGCGGATGAAGGTCCTGTCCGAGCGTCTGGTGCACGGACCCCATGCGCTTGGCGTGCCGCGCGGGCATCTGGTGCCCTGCAAGGATGTCAGCGAAGACAACCAGTGCGCCGCGCTGGAACTGGTCGACGGGATCATCGCGGCGATGGGAACCCGGGACGGGGTGCTGTATTTCCAGATGATCGTGACCCCGGAGGGTCCGCGCGTGGTGGAGATCGCGCCGCGGCTGGATGGCTGCCACATGTGGCGCCTGATCCGGGCGGCCGAGCGGGTCGACCTGATCGCCATGACCATGGATTGCCTGACCGGCGAGGGTACGCCCGAGGCGCTGCCCAACAATGGCGAAGGCAACCGCCACGGGCGCGACATGGAACTGATGTTCCAGCAGATGGCGCCGGGCGCGGCCTTCGACCCCGGGCGGTTCCCCCAGCCCGAGGGCGTGATCTATCACGAGTATCGCTATGAGGCGGGGCAAGAGGTGCGCCCGGTCAACGGCACGCTCGAGGTGGTGGGCTATTACGTGAGGGAGACCCCATGAGCGGCGCCGTCGCATCCGGCCTGATCGCGGTCACCGGCGCCTCGGGGTTCATCGGGCGCTATCTGTGCGCCGATCTCGAAGCGGCCGGATACCAGGTGCGCCGGTTGGGACGCGGACCGGCGGAACAGCCGGACGACCGACAGACCGATTACAGCCGCGACAGCCTGGTGGCGGCGCTGGATGGGGCCGATGCGGTGATCCACCTGGCGGGGCGGCGGATGACCCGCGAAGACGCGCCGATGGAGCTGGCCCCGTTCTGGGAGCCCAATGTCGCGGCGATCGGCGACCTGGTGCATGCCGCGCGCGAAAACGGGCTGCAAAAGATCGTGCTGGCCTCGACCATCGCGGTCTATTCGCCCGCCAGCGGCCTGCCCTATCGCGAAACCGCGCCGGCGCGTCCGATCAATGCCTATGCCTTGTCGAAACTGATGGCCGAGCAGCATCTGGAGATGCTGACCCGGGCCCGCGGGCCGGCGGCGGTGGCGCTGCGGCTGGCGGCGGTCTATGGTCATGGTGAAAAGGGCACGCCCGCCTTGATGCGGTTTGTAGGCCAGGCCAGCGCGGGGGAAACCATCGTGCTGACCGGCAATGCCGATTACCGCATCGACCAGCTTTACGTGCGCGATGCCACGGCGGCGTTTCTGGCGGCGCTGCGCGGCGCGGCGACAGGGGTCTGCAATATCGGCGGCGGCCGCGCCATCCCGGTGGGCGAGATCGCCGAAACCGTCAATGCGGTATTCGGCAACGCGGGCAATATCCGCTATGACACCGACAGCGACACGCCGATGCCAGAAACGGCGATGGCGCTGGACGAGGCGGAGCGGATGCTCGGCTGGGCGCCGGGCTTTTCCCTGCGCGCGGGGCTTGAGGATATGTGCCGAATTATGCGCGCGGTTTCGGACTGATATGTTTTGAATTTAACAAGTAACAAAAACATGGGCTGGTATTTTGAAACACAATGATAGCAAATCGATTGTAACCTCGGCGCGAAAATTTCTGTGGCGCGCGCGGGAAAACTGGAGAAAACAGGTCCGCAAGAGGCGGCCAGTTGCGCGCGAGGCCCGGGATATTCCGGGCCAGTCTGTTGAGGTATTTCAGTATCCACCCGCCCAGCCCGGTCCAGGAGCAGCCGTGGAGGTCTTTGGCGATCCGCTCCATAAAACCCGACGGAAAATTTCGAAAGAGTGCAAGAAACAGGACCTGGACACCTTCCTGGAGGGAGAAGCCTGCCGCAGTATCGGCAATTATGTCGTTATTCACAGGGCGGACAAGGATCTGCTGCGTATCATCACGTCGCCGGGATATTGCGGCGGCTACTTTACTGAAACAGAGGGGCAGTTTGCCGCCGGAACTCTGCTTTCCCCGGTGTTGCAGCAGATCGGAGACGCGGTCGAAATGGACCCTGTCGGCCTGAGCCTGTTTCTGTCCCACGCGCCCAAGAGCAATTTCAACCAATTGCCCTTCACCACGATGTTCAAGGATGTGACACGCCTGCCTCCGGGCAGCGTTCTTGAGGTGCAGGGTGGCAAGGTCGTTCAATTCCGCAGCTATTTGTGCAACGCGGATGAACAGGGGGGGAAGCGGCCCAAAACCTTCTACGGTGCCATGTCCGAGGTCAGCCAGAGCGTCCAGCAATACTTCTTGCGGGAAACGCATATGAAGGCGGCCGTCATGTTCTCGGGCGGTGTGGACAGCGTGGCCGTCTTTCTGGGGCTGCGCGAAGTCCTGCCCCCGCCCATGCTGAAGCTCATGACCATGGAGCATTCGGCCTCGAACGGTCCGGAGCGCGCCCTGCCGGCGGCTGCGGCTCTTGGGGCCAAGGTCGAACTGGTGCCCAACGATGTCTATGCGGATGGGGTGATTTATGATGCCATCATTGCCAATATGGAAAAGGACATCGTTGCCTTCAGCGGCCCCCACCTGGCTCTGATAAATCGTCCGGACACGGATACGATCGTTTTTCATGGCCAGAATTTCGATGCGCTGGCCAATATCAATATGGTTGTTCTGAACGAGACCCAGGAAGCAGGGTATCTATCAGATGCCGGTCTGAGGGCGGCCAAAACCGAACATCGCCAGCAGCGTCAGCACGAGGCGTTTCTAAGAAACATCCAGCTGACGGACAGCTACCTGGAGGATGTCTATTTCCAGAAGCTGACGAGCAGTTTTTATGCAGGCCTGAATGGCGGGGGCAGAATTGACCCGGAGTTCGGTCGAAAAGGGCTTTTGCGGGGGATGCTGTCGTCGCAGGTGCCGAATATGCTGGTGCCAAATCGCATGCCGATTGATCAGGTCAGCTATCTTAATCAGGAAGTTGCCAGATTCGACGCCTATGTCGGAGAAGCCGCACAGAAGCCCCGTATGGCGCTTGATATGATGCGGTTCCTGACCTACTCGCACCTGGCAAACAAGCGGATTGCGACATTCGGGTCCGAGCGGAATGTCCGCCCGCTGCTTCTGGCCATGTCGGGTCCGATCACCCGTTACATGCTTGGGCGGCCGCGGGGGCTGACCGACGCGAGCCAGCCGAAGCGGGAAATCTATGCCTATGCCAAGCAGCTTTCGAGATTGCCCTATCGGACCATGATCCGCCCGAACGAAGAGCTGACCGGTCAATTTGAAGCGACCCAGCCAGGCTCGAGGCAGCGTGTCGATGCGATCCTGGAGCGGTTGGTCGACGAGCTTGATCCTGCAACCTCTGTGGTGCTGAGACGCGTGGCGGATCTCCAAGCGCGCGATTATGTCTCAGAGATCTACTCCTCCAGCCTTGAGGCATATAAACGGGGGCGCGTTGGCGGTAGTATGCCGGCCAGCGCCCACCAGAAGCAAGTTTTGCTCCGTCTGGCCAATCTGGAAAAACTTCTGCACACGAACAGCCTCGGACCGCACCGGCCACATTGAAACAACCGTTTGAAAAGAGACCGCCCATGCTCACACTGAGAGAAGAACTTAGCAAAACCCACGGCATCGCCAATGACGGCAGCCCCTTCGTGATTGCCGAGATGTCGGGCAACCACAACCAGTCGCTGGAGCGGGCGCTTGAGATCGTCGATGCCGCCGCCGCCACCGGGGCCGATGCGCTCAAGATCCAGACCTTTACCGCCGACAGCATGACGCTGGATCTGAGCGAGGGCGAATTCACCATCACCGACCCCAAGTCGCTGTGGACCGGGCGCACGCTCTACAGTCTCTATGAAGAGGCAAAGACCCCGGCCGAGTGGCACAAGCCGATCTTCGACCGGGCCCGCGAGAAAGGCATCCTGGCCTTTTCGACGCCGTTTTCCGAGGATGCGGTCGAGCTGCTCGAAAGCCTGGATGTGCCGGCCTACAAGATCGCCTCGTTCGAGGCGATCGACCTGCCGCTCATCCGCTGCGTGGCGGCGACCGGCAAGCCGATGATCATCTCGACCGGCATGGCCAGCGCGGTTGAGATCGGCGAGGCGGTCGAGGCGGCGCGCTCGGCGGGCTGTACCAACCTGACCCTGCTGAAATGCACGTCCAGCTATCCGGCCAGCCCGGAAAACACCAACCTGGTGACCATGCCGCTGATCGGCCAGACCTTCGGCTGCAACTACGGCCTGTCCGATCACACCATGGGCAACGGCGTGTCCTGCGCCGCCACCGCCCTGGGGGGATCGGTGATCGAGAAGCATTTCATCATCGACCGGTCCGCCGGCGGTGTGGACAGCGCCTTTTCGCTGGAGCCCGATGAATTCACCGCGCTGGTGACCGAGGTCAAGCGCGCCGCGGCGGGCATGGGCAAGATCACCTTTGGCGGCACCGCCTCGGAACAGGCCGGACGTCGCAAGCGGCGCTCGCTCTATATCGGTGCCGATCTCAAGGCCGGCGATGTGCTGACGCCCGAGAACCTGCGCCGTATCCGCCCGGGCCTGGGCCTGGCGCCGCGCCATTTCGATGCGCTGATCGGCCGCCGGGTCGGGCAGGATGTCAAGCGCGGCACGCCGATGAGCTGGGATCTTCTGGACGACAAATCGTAAGGCGGGGTGAACGCTATGCTCCGCGAGAGCTTGTATCGTGTCAAAAGCGTGGTCGTCCGGAAACTGACCTATGGTGCGCCATTGCGGCTGAGCAAGGTGCTGTTGCGCTATAATCGCTACAAGCTGGCGAGCCAGATTCTTTATCTGCCCGGCCGCTACAAGCCGAACTGTCCCAAGACCCTGCGGCTGCGGGAGCGGGCCTATGAGGGGCTGGGCGATTCAGACCGCGTGGCCGAATACAAGGCACGGCAACTGCGCCAGAAGATGACCGAGCCGATCGAGCAGAAGGATTATGCCAAGCTGTTCGCCCTGATGGCGGAGATGGAGCGGACCTGCCGTCCGGCTCCCTACAAGGCCGGTTACCTGATCGGGCAGCAGATGGTGTCCGAACCCGGGCGCCGCCGTCTGCTGTCGGCGGCTCTCAAGACGCAGAGAAAATATCCCGACAGCATCTTTCTGGTCCATATCATCACCCTGTGCCGGGCGATGAAGGGCGCCTATCACCCGGCTGCCCGCCGGATCGTGAAGGAACTGGCCAATCTCGAGGCCGCGCCCGAACTGCTGATGAAGCGGCGCACCAAGATCCTGCAGGACAGTCTGCGGATGGTGGACCTGATCGCCCGCGAGGCCATGGATTGGGCCAGCGAGGATGGCGATTACGACAGCCTGGTGGTCGCTTCGGCGGGCAAGAAGGAGAGCAAGGCGGAGAAGGCCTCTGCCAAGGCGGAGGAGAGCGGCGCGGCGGCCGAGGAGTCCTTTGGCGTGGCCGGCATGCAGGATTTCAAGGAACTGGCGCTACAAGGCCGGATGCGCGACACCTATCTCGAGATCTGCGACAAGGATTTTGCCGAGGCCGAGACGCTTCAGGCCCGGATCAAGGCGATCCAGGACATGGTGCGCGCCAGCGTGCGGCACGTGCCCGATTACAGCAGCTCGTACGAGCTGGCCCGGACCCGGCTGGCGGAGATGAAGGCCGAGCTGAAGCCGCTGTTCGACGACAGCGCGCCCCGGACCGCGGACCAGAACACGGATATGGTTCTGGTGCTGTGCGACTATCTTCTGCTGGTCCGCCGACTGGGGTTGAGCGACGAGATCGACCGGGTGCATGCGCGCATGGAGGCGCTGTCTGAACGTGCCGAGATGCTGCCCTTCCTGTGGTCGGTGCCAGTTACCATTGCGCGCGATGTCAACGAGCTTCCGCTGTCCAGACGCGTCATGGAGCGGCTCGAGGGGCACAAGCCCAAGATCAACCGGGATATGCAGAGCTATTTTCGCTGGACCATGATCGCGCGGGAATATGAAAAGGCCAATGCCTTCTACAAGGCCCTGCCCAAGAACCTGCGTCGGCGCAGCGGCTTGCTGTATTACGCCAACATCCTGCAACGCCAGGGCCGGTTCAACGAGGCGCTGAACCTGGTCAAGGAAGTCTATGGGCAGATGCTGAGCAATCCCAGCACCGTGAACGCCTTTTCCAGCCACAGCCTGATCAAGCGGGTGGGCGAGCTGCGCTTCCTGATCGAGACCGCCAAGCATTTCAAATCGGTGCCGCAGCCGAAAGATCCCAAAGGGGTGGTTCTGATCGCGCCTCGCAATATCGATGCCTTGCGTCGCAATCCGCTGATGGTGCTTCTGGAGCTCAAGCGGAGGGGCTGGGCCGTGGTGCCGATCGTCGAGGGGTTGTTGCCCCGGGAACTGACCGGGATCGGGGAAATCGACGTGATGAACGGCGCGATCAACCAGAACATTGTGCTCAGTTCCGAGGTTGTCGAGGTGATGCCGGACGTGGAGGATTTCGTCTTCGACCCGGACAATGCGACCCTGCGCTGGGGCAAGATCGACCTGGGGCATTCGCTGTGGGAAGACGCGGCGATCAACCGGCGCCGCTATTCGATCCACTGGCAGTGTCCCGAGCTGCAACATTATCTGGGCGGACTGGCCGAATGGACCCGGGCCGAGGCGCGGGTGCTGCAATATGCCCTGAAGACGACGCGCGAGCGCAACCTGCCTGCCACCTGTATCGCGCTGTTCAGCTATCGCCTGCCGGATTCGCTGTTCCGCTTCTTCTGCGAGAAACACGGCGATCCCAAGAACTTCTTCTGCCTGCAGGTCGCCAACGGGTATCAGAACTATTTCACCAATTTCTCGACCAATATCTCGCAGCGGTTCGTTGTGCGCAACGTGACGCAATACCCGCAGGTGCGCTCGGGCAGTTTCCCGATCCCCGAGTTCTTCGAGAATTATTACGAACAGAAAAAGGACGATATTCCGGCGATCATGGAGCGTTTCATCGGGGTGACCAAGGTCAAGCGCTCGACCGAGGGGACCTCGGGGCGACCCAAGGAGGCCCAGGCGCTGGACAAGCGCCTGAACGAATGGCGGGCCAAGGGCGGCAAGATCGCCTGTGCCTTTGGCAAGGTGGTGTGCGATAGCGGGGTGCCCTATGATGGCGGTCCGGGTCACGGCAATATGAAGGATTGGGTCAATCATTGTATCCGTGCTGTGCAAGGCAGCAACACGCTGTTGCTGATCAAGCCGCACCCGCATGAGCTGAACAACCAGATCGCCACTTTCCCGACCGAGTATTTCCGGGACCTGATAGAAGAACCCTTGGGTGAAAATGCCGTGTTCCTGGGGCATCGCTGGTTCGACATGCACGACATGCAGAGCAGAATGGATCTGGGGCTGGTCTATAACGGGACCACGGCGATCGAACTGGGGATCATGGGAGTTCCCTGTATCCTTGCCAGCCATTTCGCGCCGATCGACTATCCGATCGGTCATGCGACTGTGCGCGACCGGGAAGAATTCGAGGCGCATCTGCGTTTTGAAAAACCGACTAAAGTGGCCCCCGATCTGCGCGAGCGGGCGGCGGTCTGGCTGGATTACATGGCGAACGAGGGCTTTACCCAAGCCTACCGGTATCATGCTCGTCCGGTGACCAACAAGGTGCTCTACCCGCCTTACTGGTTCCAGGACGATATCAAAAGACACCAGGTGGCACCGGACCCGGCGGTCATAGAACTGGTCGGGCGTGCCCTTGGAGAAAGATTCGAGCCAGGGTTTTCTTGGGCGAGCATGCAATCTCTAGTTACGTAATTCTCAAATACAGATAAGGCCACATAAACATGAATGCTGACTTGTCGAAGCTGTTCGACCGACTCTTCCCACTCTGCCGGAGCATTACCGGTCCTGACCTGCGCGAAAGCCTGAACATTTTCGCGGAGTACATGCCGCTTGAGATGCACGGTGTCGCCACTGGCAGTGAGGTGCTGGACTGGACCGTGCCGCTGGAATGGTCCGTCCAGGCGGCCCGCCTGATCGGGCCCGACGGTGAGGTGGTCTGCGACTTCAGGGATCACAACCTGCATCTGGTGAATTATTCGCAGCCGTTTCAGGGCAAGATGTCGCTGGACGAGTTGCAAAAGCACCTGCATTCGCTGCCTCATCTGCCTGATGCCATTCCCTATGTGACAAGCTACTACAACCCGCGGTGGGGGTTCTGCCTGCCGCACCGGCAGCGTATGACCTTGCCGGAAGGGGAATACACCGTCGATATCCAGACCACGTTCTCTGAGGGGGAGGTGAATTTCGCAACCTGCGATCTGCCAGGTGAGAGCGAAGAGGTGGTGCTGATTTCATCCTACCTGTGCCATCCCAGCATGGCTAACAACGAATTGTCGGGCCCCTTGGGGCTGTTGCGGCTCTATGAGAATATCAAGGCTCTGCCGCGGCGCCATTTCACCTACCGCTTTCTGCTCTGCCCCGAGACGCTGGGATCGATCGCCTATCTGGCGCAGTTCGGTGAAGAGTTGCGCCCCCGGCTACGGGGCGGCATGGTGCTGACCTGTCTTGGCGGTTACCGGGAGACGCTGAGTTTCAAACTGTCGCGGCGCGACTGGCTGGAACAGCCCAGTTCTATCGACCTGTTGGCGCGGCGTTTTGCCGAGCTCTATCCGGAGCGGTTCGAATTGCGTCCGTTCACGCCGACCTCGGGGTCGGATGAACGCCAGTTCTGCTCACCGGGTTTCAATTTTCCGATCATCCAGGCCGCACGAACCGTATATGGGCAGTTTGTCGAATATCACACGTCTGGCGACGACAAGCGCTTCATGCGGATCGAACAGGTCGAACGTGCTGCCGATGCCTTGGCCGAGTTCTTGCAGGTTTTCGATTACGATGGCCTGATGCTGCGCAATACTCAACCCTATGGTGAGCCGCAGCTGGGGCGCCGGGGCCTTTATCCGACCATCAACTCACCAATGAATCGGGGCAACTCCAGCGATAATGCTGTGGATCAGCGTCAGACCCTAAACCGGCTGCTGATGCTCCTTTCGCTTGCAGATGGCGCACATGGGCTGAACGCGATTGCCGACCGGATCGGGTGTGGGCCGGATGCTCTTCTGCCGATCCTGAAAGAGTTGGAAAAGCAGAATATTATTGTCACCCAAAAGATGGACCACTGATCAATGTCGATGATTGTCATTACCGGGGATCACCCGCGCCACAAGTACCTTGCGAACCAGTTGGCCGAGGCCGGCTTACTGAGCGGTTGGGTGATCGAGCGCCGCAAACCCTTCATGCCAGAAGCGCCGGCAGGGTTGGGGGACGATCTGACCCGCCTGTTCAACCTGCATTTCAAACGCCGTGAAGAAGCCGAAGAACGGTTCTTTGGTACCCCTTCGGTCCCGGCCGGACTGCGGACGCTGGATGTCACACCCCAGACGCTGAATGATGCCGCAACAGTGAATTTCATCCGTGACTGCGGCCCGCGCCTGGTGCTCTCCTACGGCTGCCACAAGCTGAGCGATGAACTGATTGCTGCGGCGGGCTGTACGTTCTGGAACACCCATGGCGGATTTTCGCCGCAATATCGCGGGGTGACCACCCATTTCTGGCCCAGCTACATGCTGGAACCGCAGATGACCGGTGTGACCATGCATGAGACCACCTCGCATATCGACGGCGGGGCGGTGATCCATCAGAACGCTGCCCTGCAAATGCATGCCGAAGATGGGCTGCACGATCTGGCCGCGCGGACGGTCAAGGCCTATGCCGACGAGATCCCGGCCTTGCTGTCGGCGACGCTGCAGGGGGACTTGCCTGCAGGCCAGCCCCAGAAAACTTCGGGTAAGATCTGGATCGGGACGGATTGGCGCCCCGAACATCTGCGCCTGATCTACGACACCTATGAGGACAAGATCTGTGCTGCGGCCCTGAACGGCGAGATCGAAGGCCGCGTGCCGACCTGCGTAAGCCTGCTCAAGGGCTGAGACATACAGAAGACGAAAGCTGCGAGGCCATCTGGCCTCGCACAGGATGTGGTGTGGGACTTATCGTGTAAGAATCCGCAACCCATCACGAAAACCCTTGGAACATCAGCCATCATACAACCTGTTGAAACCTTTGATTGGAGGTGGCGTTGTGATTTCCCGCAGTGCTATTGCTATGGGCAAAATTTGGGAGATGTGATCGCATGATTGGACTTTATGATAATCCGAGAGGTTTTCTGTGACAGGTCTCGTCTCCTATCCGTCGAGCCTGTCCGGTCCCTGCCACCACATCCTGCCTATGGAGGGTGGAGCCTCTCGCCCGATGGTGGTCTTCTTCGGGGCCAAGGATCTGCTGGCGGGAACCTTCAACTTCTTTCAGCAGGGGCGCGAGTTGAAGGCGCACAGGTTCTTCTTCAACAATGGCGAGAACCACTGGTATCAATACGGGATCCCCGGTTTCGCCGACAGCGACGCGGCATTCATCGACCTGCTGGCGCGCTGGCGGGATGTGTTGCAGGCGTCCAGGATCTACATGGTCGGAACCTCGATGGGCGGCTATGCGGCGATCCGCTACGGGGCCGCGCTTGGCGCCGATATCCTGGCCTTTTCCACCGATGTTGTGCTGGATGCCCCCCAATCGCAGAGCGCGGCGCATTTCACCGGCACACAACCGGCCACATACCCCGACCTGCGCCCGCTGGTGCAGGAGGCGCCGCCGAATCTGACACTGATCGTGGGAGAGCGCGATCTGCCCGATCTCAAGGCGGCGCAGGATCTGATGCAGGTCACCCGGGTCAATGCGATCTCGATGGTGGGTGGCGGCCATATCATGCCGACCTTCCTGTCGCGCCAAGCCCGGCTGGGCCCGATGTTGCGCGATTTCATCGACGGCAAAAGCGTCAAGGTCAGGGAAGGAACCGGTCGGGCGCTACTGGCAGAGGGATATGTGGAGCAGGGTTTCGCGGCGTTGCTGGAGGCGCGCAAGAAGAAACCGGATTGGGCCGCGGTGGAAACTCTGACGCGCTCGGCGCTTCGAACTTATCCCAATGGAGAGGCGGCCCAGGCCCTGCTGGGGGAAGCCGTCTTGCGGCAGGACCGCCCGGAAGAGGCGGTGCCGATCCTGTCGCAGGCGCTGATTGGGGCTGGTGAGGATGTCGACCTTCTGTTGCTGTTATGCTTGGCTCTGCGGCGTACTAGGGGGGCCGACCGGGCCAAGGCGATCTGCCACGGCATCCTGGAGAAACAGCCCGGGCATGTGCGTACGCTTGTCTCGCTTGCGCTCACCTATCGTGTCGATGGCGATTTGAGACAGGCCCGGGTCTTTCTGCAGCGTGCCGTGCGGCGTGAGCCGGACAAAGCAACCTATCGCGATCATCTGGAAAAGGTCGAGGCCTTGCTGGCGGCCGAAGTCAAAGCAAAACCGAAACCCGCGCCGAAGCCTGCCGCAAAGCGGCGCGCGGCCACGAAGGCGAAACCCACCACAAGGCGGAGCTCTTCCGCGAAGGCGAAACCGCAACCGGCCGTGGAGACAAAGCAGCAACCTGCTACGGAGGCAACGCCCACGGAAACGCCGCAACCCGCCGTGGAGGTGAAATCGGCGGCAAAGCGGCAAGCCACTGCAGGTACGAAAACTGTGGCAAAGCGGCAAGCCTCGGCGCGCACGAAAACAGCGACAAGACGCAAATCCGCTGCGAAACCGGGGGCAAAACCCTAGACCGGAACCTGATCAGGCCCGTTCAAACACCAGCACGGTAGCAGCCATCTCATGAGGTGGCTTTTCCACGGTCTTGAGGAATTCCAGCGGGTGCGGCCGCAATTTCAGCGGGTGCATCTGCGCGATGTAATAGGCCCGCGGATGTGCCCAGCCGGATTCCTGATAGCGCAGTGTTTTGTCGTTTTCGATCACATGCAGGAACACGCGCGCGCCCGGTTTGTGCAGCAGCGACTTGATCCGCTCGAAGAAGACCGCCTCTTCGTCGGGATGGATGTGACAGGCCACGTTGAAGGCGAAGACCAGGTCCGGCGCGGCGGCGATGGCGGCGTCCAGGGTGGTCTCGAAAGTGCCCAGCAGCGGCTGCCGGTCTGCGACCCGATCGGCCCAGGCCGCGCTGCCATTGTCGATCAGCGCCTGTGCGATATCCAGGCCGATATAGCGCCCCGGCGCCAGGTGGGCCATGACATGGGCGCCGACCCGCAGGGTGCCGCAGCCGAAATCGCAAACCGTCATGTCCTGCGGCAGACCCCCGGTGCTGCCGGTGAGGGCATCATGGATCCGGTTGATCAGCTTGAAAGGCCCCTTGCCCATCTCGCGCCAATCGGCGTGTTTCAGGTTCTGACCCAGGCTGTCATGCGCGACGCCCCGGTCGATCTTCGGCACATAGACGGCCTCGAAATATTTCGAGAACCGCTTGCCCGGATTGTCTTTCAGCCAGGCCTGGTACCCGGCGTCGAACCGCGCGTCATCCGAAGGGTCCTGATCCATGGAGCGTCTCCTGTTCCTGCGCCCGGCAGAGGCCGGTCCGGGACCTGATCAGAGTAACCTGAACAGCGCCTCGGCAAACTCCCAGTCCTCGGGCGTGTCGATGTCCTGGGTGCGGGCGCGCGGCATGATATGCGGGCGGGATTGCGAGCCGAACATCGGGTGGTCGTCGATGAACGCGTCACGCCGGCCCCAGTAGAACATGCCCGCGTCGTGAAAGGTTTCCGCCAGATCCTGGCTGCGGGTCTTTGCATGTTCGGGGAACAGCATCTCGACCCCGCCCTGGCCGGTCTCGACCATGGCCCGCTGCGCCGGATGCGCAAAGGTGGCGGCGGCGAAGACGAAGCGGGTGTCGTCGCGCTCGGTCAGCGTGGCATGGGCGGCGCGCAGATCCTCGGGGCGTACGAAGGCGGCGGTGGCGTAGATGCAGCAGGCCATCTCGACCGGGCGGCCGTGGATGTCTTCCATGGCGCGGATGGCATGGTTGATCACCACCCGGGTCGGGCTGAAATCATCGGCCAGATTGTCGGGGCGCATGAAGGGCACCTCGGCCCCCGCGGCGCGGGCCACATCGGCAATCTCGGCGTCATCGGTCGAGACGATCACGTGGTCGAACAGGCCCGAGGCGCGGGCGGCTTCGACCGGCCAGGCGATCATCGGCTTGCCGCCGAATTCGCGGATGTTCTTGCGCGGGATGCGCTTGCTGCCGCCGCGGGCGGGGAGAAGGGCGATCTTCATGAAATCCTCGGGTTGGCGCGCCCGCGGAGGGTGGCGGGCGGGCCGCTGAAAAGACAGGTGCGATTGGCGGCAGGAGCCGACCCCGAAGGGTCAGCTCTGGCCAATCTCTTTCAGACCGTCCCGGACCATGGCGATCACATGGGCCTGGTCCGCATCGCTGAGCTGCGGATGCAGCGGCAGCGACAGGGCGCCGGCATAATAGTGCTCGGCATTGGGGAACTGGCCCTCGCGGAAGCCCAGCCCCTGGTAATAGGGCTGCGTGTGGATCGGGATGTAATGCACGTTCACGCCCACCCCGTGTTCCCGCAGGAACTCGAACAGGCGCAGGCGCAGGGCGGCGCGGTCGGGGCCGTCCTCGGCCAGGTGGATCGGATAGAGGTGCAGCGCCGAGCGGTTCTCGGCCTCGCGCTTCTGGATCCGCACGGCCATGTCGGCAAAGGCGGCGTCATAGGCCTCGGCCCGGGCATGGCGGATATCCACGAACTCGGTCAGCCGGGTCATCTGGCTTGCGCCGAGCGCGGCCTGCATATCGGTGATCCGATAGTTCAGCCCCAGCTCCACCTGCTGGTAATACCAGGGACCGTCGCCCTCGCGGGTCATCAGGTCGGGCTGCCGGGTCACCCCGTGCGAGCGCAGCAGGTCCAGACGGGTCGCCAGATCGCCGGAGGCGGTGGTGACCACGCCGCCTTCGGCGGTGGTGACGATCTTGACCGGGTGAAACGAGAAGACGCAGGCATCCGAATAGCGGCAATCGCCGACCGGGCCACCGTCATAGCTGGCGCCGATCGCATGCGAGGCATCCTCGATGATGTGGAAGCCGTATTTCTGCGACAGGGCGTGAATGGCCTTCATGTCACAGGACTGGCCGCCGAAATGCACCGGGATCACGATATGGGGCAGGGTGCCCGCCGCCTCGGCCTCGGCCAGCGCCTGGGCCAGCTTGTCGGGGCACATGCACAGGGTGTCGAGGTCGATGTCGACGAAATTGACCTCGGCCCCGCAGAGCAGCCCCACATTGGACGAGGCCACGAAGCTGTTGGGAGAGGTCCACAGGCGCTTGCCCGGTTCCAGACCCAGGCCCAGGCATGCGATATGCAGGGCCGAAGTCGCGCTGTTGACCGCGATGGCGTGGGGAATGTTGCACGCGGCCTTGATGCTGTCCTCGAACCTCCCGACCGCAGGGCCCTGGGTCAGGAAGTCCGATGTCAGCACGTCCACGACCGAGGCGATATCCTCGTCCGTGATCCACTGCCGACCGTAAGGTATCATTTTGCGAACCCGGTCTTTTCGAGGAGGTCGATGATCTCTTCCTGGTTCAGGAACACCGGGTTGGTGCCCGAGTTGTATTCGAAATCCGGGCCGGTCGGCGTGCCTTTTTCACCCAGGCGGGTGACCGAGAAGTCGACGTCGAGATCGGTGAACTTGATGGTCGGGATGATCGAGAAGAACTCGTCGAACTGATAGGTCTGGTGCGCGTCCTCTTCGGGGCACATCACCTCGTGCAGCTTCTCGCCGGGGCGGATGCCGACGACACGCTGTTCCAGATCGGGGGCCATGGCGGTGGCCAGGTCGGTGATCTTGGTCGAGGGGATGCGCGGCACGAAGATCTCGCCGCCCCACATGCGCTCGAAGGATTTCAGGACGAAATCGACGCCCTGGTCGAGGGTGATCCAGAAACGGGTCATGCGCTCGTCGGTGATCGGCAGGTGATCGGTGCCTTCCTCGATCATGCGATGGAAGAACGGGATCACCGAGCCGCGCGAGCCGACCACGTTGCCGTAGCGGACGACACAGAAACGGGTGTCGCGCGAGCCGACGGTGTTGTTGGCCGAAACGAACAGCTTGTCCGACACCAGCTTGGTGGCGCCGTAGAGGTTGATCGGCTTGGCTGCCTTGTCGGTGGACAGGGCCACGACCTTCTTGACGTTGTTGGCGATGGCCGCCCGGGTGACGTTCTCGGCACCGGTGATATTGGTGCGGATACATTCGATCGGGTTGTATTCGGCGGCGGGAACCTGCTTGAGCGCGGCGGCGTGCACGACATAGTCGACGCCTTCCATCGCTTCCATCATCCGGCGTTCGTCGCGCACGTCGCCGATGAAATAGCGGATGCGATGTTCGCCGGGGAATTTCTGTTGCATTTCGAACTGCTTGAGTTCGTCACGGCTGTAGACGATGACGGCCGAGGGGTCGTAGTCCTGCAGAACCCTGCTGATGAAACGGGTGCCAAAAGAGCCTGTGCCGCCGGTTACCAAGATGCGCTTATTGTTCAGCATATAATAGTTTCCATTCGATTCTGAATTTTGAGTGTCTGATAACAGTGGTTCGCCTCGAGCCCAAGCCAACATTTAGGGTCGCCGGGGCAGGAGCCCGGGTTGCAGCTATTGTTACAGAAATTTCGTTTGTGCAAGGTGGTTGTTGACGATGCTGTCCGGTTTGGCGGGCTTGCGCTTGCGTTGTCAAGGGATTTTATGCCAACTCACCTCATGACGACTTGCATGTTCTGTACATCTCGGCGATTGCCCGGCCATCTGCCCGGTTGGCGACCTGTCGACCGCGCCAGCCATTGAAGAGCATCCGAGTGAACATGTCTCCCTTTCCCCGCGTTTCCGTGATCACGCCGGCATATAATGCGGCCGCGGTGCTGCCGCGCGCGGTCGCCTCGGTACAGGCGCAGAGCCTGCGGGATTGGGAGATGCTGGTCGTCGATGACGGGTCGACGGACGACACCCTGGCCATCGCCCGCGCGCTGGCGGCGGGGGATCCGCGCATCACGGTCATGGCCCAGGCCCGCAACGGCGGTCCGGCGACGGCCCGGAACCGGGCCCTGGCGGCGGCGCGCGGCCGGTTCATCGCGTTTCTCGATGCCGATGACGCCTGGGTGCCGGAAAAGCTGGAACGCCAGCTGGCGTTCATGACCGAACACGGCGCGGGGCTCAGCTATACCGGTTTCTGGCGGATCGCGGCCGGTCGGCGGTGGCAGGTGAATGTGCCGGGTTCGGTGACGCGGGCGCAGCTGTTGCGGGGCAATGTGATCGGATGCCTCACGGCTATCTATGACCGCGAGGTCTATGGTACGGTCGAGATGCCGGATTTGCCGATGCGGCAGGATTATGCCCTCTGGCTGGATTTGCTGAGCCGGAAGGAACCTGCCCTGGGCCTGGACCTGCCGCTTGCCGAATATCACCGAACGCCGGGCTCCTTGTCGGCCAAGCGGTTCCGGGCGCTCGGCGCGACCTGGCGCCTGTACCGGGATCATGCCGGGCTGTCGGCGCCCCAGGCGGCATGGTGCTTGTCGAACCATCTGGTCAGGCGGCTGATACGGGGGTGATGATGCGGGCTGGGGTCAGGGCAGCCGAAACGGAGGGGACCGGGACCGGCGTGACCGTGGCGATTTCCACGCTGGGGTCGCGCGTGGGCGGCCTGAGCCTGCCGCCGCAGATGGCGGGCATCTCCTATCTGGTGCTGATCCAGCGTCCGGGCAAGACGGTGACCACCGCGCTGCAGGCGCGCGGGGATGTCCGGTTCGAGACGCTGGAAACGGTGGGCCTGTCCTACAGCCGTAATGCGGCGCTGGCCCTGGCGGACGGGGCGTTCGTGCTGTTTTCGGATGATGATCTGGTGCTGGACCCGCAAGGCATCCTGGCCCTGCGCGACCTGCTTGTGGCCAATCCGCGCCTGACCTTTGCGGCGGGCTGGCGGCGCGAGCGCCTGCCGCGCTGCGGTCGACGGGCCGGGATCCGGCGCCTGGGCCTGTTCAATTCGGGCCGGATCTGCGCCCCCGAGCTGTTGGTCAGGCGCCGCAGGGTGATGCGGGCTGGGATCTGGTTCGATCCCAATTTCGGGATCGGGGCCCGTTACCCGGTGGGCGAGGAATACGCCTTTGTGAGCGATATGCTTAAGGCCCGCCTGCGCGGGCAGTCGGTGCCGATCGTGACCGGTTCGCACCCCCATGAAAGCACCGGCGACGACTGGATGGATGACAGGTTGCTGGTGGCCCGGCAGGCCCTGTTGCGGCGGGTCTTCGGGATCCGGGCGCCGGTCATACGGATGCTTTATGCCATACGGCACCGGCACCGGCTGGGCGGGGCCGGTGCCGCGCTGCGTTTTGGCCTGGGATACTGATCCCGCGCGTTCGGTGCCCGGCGCGGGCCGCGTTCACTTTCCCTGCCGGGCGGCACACAGGCCCACGGTATCCAGCAGGCGGGCCGTTGCCGGCAGGCGGGCGGGCACCCCGGCAAAGGCGCTGTGGCGCACCAGGATACAGATTAGATCGGCCTGATCCAGGGCCTGCTGAAGGTCGGTCAGGACAATGGGCAGATCCGACAGATCCGCGGGCAGGGTCTTGATATGGGGTTCCACCGCCAGCACCTGGCAGCCGAGCTGGCCAAAGGCGCGGGTGATCTCAAGTGCGGGGCTTTTGCGCAGATCGTCGATATCGGGCTTGAAGGCCAGGCCCAGGCAGGCAACCCGGATATCGGACATCGCGCGTTCGGGGGCCTCGGCCAGCACCTCGAGGATGGCGGCCTTGCCCTTGTCCAGCACCCAGCCGGGCTTGGCGTTGTTGCGTTCGCGGGCGGCGCGGATCAGCTGCGCCTCTTCGGGGGCCGAGGCGACGATGAACCAGGGATCGACGGCGATGCAATGGCCGCCGACCCCAGGGCCGGGCTGCAGGATATTGACGCGGGGATGGCGATTGGCCAGCGCGATCAGTTCCCACACGTCGATGCCGAACCGGTCACAGATCATCGACAGCTCGTTGGCAAAGGCGATCTGGACATCGCGCGAGCTGTTTTCCACCAGCTTGCACATCTCGGCGGTTTCGGCGCTGGTGGCGATGCAGTCGCCCTGCACCACCAGCTTGTAAAGCGCGATGGCCATCTCCGAGGCGCGGGCGCTCATGCCGCCGATGATGCGGTCGTTCTCGACCAGTTCGCGCACCACATGGCCGGGCAGGACCCGTTCGGGGCAATGGGCGATCTGGATGTCGGCGGCGTCTCCGGCCTGTTGCGGAAAGCTCAGATCGGGACGGGCCGCGGCCAGCCATTCGGCCAGCTGGCGGGTGGCGCCCACCGGCGAGGTGCTTTCCAGGATCACCAGATTGCCCGGCGCCAGCACCGGGGCGATGCTGTGGGCCGCGTCCTCGATATATTTCAGATCGGGCTGGAACTCGCCCCGGAACGGGGTCGGAACCGAGATGATGAACGCGTCGGCCGGTTCCGGGGTCAGGGTGGCGTGCAGATTGCCGTCGTTGACGGCCTTGTGCACGATCCCGTCCAGTTCGGGTTCGACGATGTGAATCTGTCCGGCATTGACCGTATCCACCACATGGGCAGAGACATCGACGCCGATCACCCGGTTGCCATAGGCGGCAAAAACCGCGGCTGTGGGCAGGCCGATATAGCCGAGACCTATCATGGAAATTCGGTCGAACATTCTGTCTCGAGTTCCTTGTGAATAAGTGTCCGGGAATGGTTCAAGCGGCCAGATGCGCCGCGATCCGGGCGGCGGCGTGGCCATCGCCATAGGGGCTGCGGGCCTGGGCCATGGCCGCATAGGCGGCCGGGTCGGTCAGAAGACGCAGCGCCTCGGTGCGGATCCGGTCGCTGCCGGTCCCGACCAGGCGCACCGTGCCCGCCGCGACCGCTTCGGGCCGCTCGGTGGTCTCGCGCATGACCAGAACCGGTTTGCCCAGGGCGGGCGCCTCTTCCTGAATGCCGCCGGAATCGGTGATCACCAGCCGCGACCGGTGCATCAGCCAGACAAAGGGCAGATAGTCCTGTGGCGGGATCAGGTGGATATTCTCGACGCCACCGAGAATCCGGGTCACCGGTCCCTGTACATTGGGATTGAGATGCACCGGATAGACGATCTGCGCCGGGCTTTGCTCGACGATCTGGCGCAGGGCGGTGCAGATGTCTTCGAAACCGGGGCCGAAATTCTCGCGCCGGTGACCGGTGACCAGGATCAGCGGCCTGTCGGGGGACAGGAAATCGAACTGCTGACGGAGGTGGTTGTCCAGATCGGGCGTGGCCTCGATCCGGGCGACCACCTGCTGCAGGGCGTCGATCACGGTATTGCCGGTGACATGGATGGTGTCGTCGGCCACGTTCTCGGCAAGAAGATTGTCGCGCGCGGTCGCGGTCGGGGCGAAATGCAGCGAGGCCAGGCGCCCGATCATCTGGCGGTTCATCTCTTCGGGCCAGGGGGCGTGAATATTGCCGGTGCGCAGCCCGGCCTCGACATGGCCCACGGGGATCCGGGCATAGAAGGCGGCCAGCGCCGCGGCGAGGGCGGTGGTGGTGTCGCCATGCACCAGAACCCGGTCATAGCCGCCCTCGGCCAGGGGCGCGCGCAGCGCCTGCAGGACGCCGGTGGTGATATCGGTCAGGCTCTGGCCCTCGCGCATCAGGTTCAGATCCAGATCGGGGCGGATGTCGAACAGGTCGAGCACCTGATCCAGCATCTGCCGGTGTTGCGCGGTGACGCAGATATCGACCCGGACATCGGGGCGCTGCCGTAGCTGTCCGATCACCGGGGCCATCTTGATGGCTTCCGGGCGGGTTCCGAAGACGACGAGGATTTTCACGGCGGGGACCCTTTGGACTGGCGGTTGCGCGAGCGTGTTTTGGTTATCAACTTCAGGATTGAATGCAATCGCCAAGCGCCCCGCAGGACGGACTATCTTGTTGTGGAGGCGCGTGCGAAGAGGGTTGAATTCGATATTCCCGCCGCCTGCTCCTGCAATGCGGCGCCCCGCGCGCGGGCGGCTTGGGACATCGCCCGCAGCCGGTCGGGGTCGGAGACCAGGCCGCGCAGGGCGCGGGCGGCGGCGGCGGTATCGCCGGCGGGCACCACCTGTCCGGCACCGCTGTCGCCCAGCAGGTCCGGCGGCGTGCCGAGGTCGTAACAGACCACCGGGCGCCCGGCGGTCAGCGCCTCGAGCACGGTGCGCCCGAAGCTTTCGGCGAAATGAGACAGGCTGAGCACGATATCGGCCTGGGCCAGGGCGGCGGCCGGGTCGGGGCAATATCCCGCGTGACGCATGTTGCGGGGCAGGGGGGCCAGTGCGGCGAGATCGGTGCTGTCGGGGCCGATCAGCAGGAATTGGGCTGGCAGGGTCGCGCAGGCGCGCGCGATCGCCACCGCATCCGCGACGCCCTTGCGGGCGCTCAGGCTGCCGATGAGCGCAACGCGGATGTGGCCCTGCGGGGCAAAGGGCAGCTCTGCCAGGGCCGAATCCACCCGGTTGGGCAGCAGGGCCACGCGGGTCGCGGGCAGGTCGAGCCAGTCGATCACTGCCTGCGAGTTGGCGATGAAACGGTCCCCGAGCTCCAGCATATAGGTCCGCAATTCCGCCGCGCCGAGCCCCAGATCGAGGCAGAGGCGCGGATCCTGGGCCGGGAGTTCGCGCACATGCACCACCGTGGGCACCCCGGCGGCGTGGGCCGCGCGCAGGGGGGCGTCCAGCACCAGGGTGTTCTGGTGCAGCTCGACCGCGCCGCTGTCCCGGATCAGCCGGGTCAGCCGTTCAAGGGTGCGGGGATGTGGCGCCACGCCGCCGAACAGCCATCCGAACGGCAGCACATGCAGCCGGTGCAGGCGCGGACGCAGGGCGGCCAGATAGTTTTCGTTCTCCAGGTTCGGCAGTACCAGCGAGGGGGTGAAGCCCGCCGCCACGGCCCGGTCGAGCACATCGAGCAGGCTGCGTTCGGCGCCAAAGATCCGGGCCCGGGCCTGGTGCCCGAAGAACAGCAGCGCCTTGCCCGGGGCGGGGGGTGGCAGAGCGCCCGCAAAGACCGGCGTGGGGTCGGCCCCGGCGGCGGCCCCCACCCGCAGATAATGGGCGAGCGGCGGGCCGTCCCCCTCTTGCAGCCCCTGCGCCATGCGATAGCCGGTGGTGCTGAAATCCGGGCCGGGGTCGCGGCCCTCGGCGGCGCCCTGATCGCGGTAATGGGACCAGGGCTCCAGGTCCCGGGCGCGCAGGTCGGGATAGCTGCGTAGATACCAGGCGGCGTCGAATTGCGGCGGCAGGGCGGTCTCTTCGGTGGCTGTGTTGGTCAGGGCCAGGGCGGTGGGGGCCGGGAATGGGCGCCGGTCGGGCAGGCGGGGCAGGGGCAGGGCGCCGTCCTCGCGCATCCGGTGGTGCCAGCGCCGGGCGGCCATGCGATAGTTATGGCGGGGTCCCGCATGCTGGCTGTGCAGGCCGGTTTCGCTGTTGCGGGTCAGCGACCCCGGATGGCTGCGCCCGAAGGAGAGCGGCAGCCCGGGTGAGACCTCGGCAATGGACTCGGCCCCGTGCAGGGCCAGGATGCGCTCGTAATATTCGGTATCGGCTCCGGCCCGGACACGGTCCCAATATCCCAAGGTGTCGCGCAACTCGGCCCGGATCATCAGCGAGGAGATGTTGCGATGCACATATCCCGCATCGCCCCACCAGCGGGTAAAGCGCAGATCGGGCGTTGCGCGTACCCAGTGCGAGATGCTGGCCATCCGGTTCGGATCCCGCAGCAGGGCCCCGGCCTGCCGGGCGATGCGGGCGGGATGGGCCCAGTCGTCGGCGTCCAGCACGGTGACGAAAGCGCCGCGCGCGGCGGCCAGCCCGATGTTGCGGGCCGGATAGGCCCCCGGTTCGGCACTGCCGTCCAGCAGGCGGACCCGGGGATCTCCGGCCGCATGGCGACGCACGATCGCGGCGGTGTCATCCCGCGAGCCATTGTCGATCACCAGGATTTCCAGTGCCTGCCAGCTCTGGTCCCGCAGGCTGCGCAGGGCGGTGCCGATGGTTGCCCCCGCATCCCGGGCGGGCATCAGCACGCTGACCAGCGGACCACCACGGCGGGGCAGGGCAGGGCCCGTGCGGTGCAGCCTGTCGAAGGCCGGAGCATCCCCCGGCGCCACCCGCACCCCGCCCAGCCCGGCGCGGGCGAACAGTATCTGCATCCGCCAGCGCCAGCCGAGGCCATGCCCGCCGCGGGCCGCGGTCAGATTGGCCGCGGCCAGATGCAGATCGGGGAACCCGCCCAACAGGTGCCGCGCGACCCGCAACAGGGTCCCGGCCCGGTCCCGGTCTCCGGTGGCCAGGGCGGCCTCGATCGCAAGCAGGGCCGGATCGGGCAGGCAGAAGCCGCCGATCAGTTCTGTCTCGGGGTCGAGCGGGCGCAGCAGGACCTCGGCCTCGGCCCAGTTTCCGTGCCGGGCGGCCTCGCGCGCCTGCGCGATCCGGGCCCAGGCGCGCTCTGCCGGTGCGCCATGGGCGGCGAGCGCCCGGAGGTCGCGGGGGCCGGCCTCGAGCAACCCCAGGCGCCGGTCCCGTTCGCGGGTTGCCGCGAAGACCGCGCAGGGCAGACGCCCTTCGCGGCGCCCGTGGCGCAGGTAATGGCGCAGGGGGTCGATGCCGGAGGCGGCCACATCCGGATAGCAGCGCAGGTACCAGTCCGGGTCGAAAAAGGCGGGTTTGCACCGGGTCATGGCGGGGGACTCCGCGGCAACGCAAGAGGGTGGAATGGGGACAGTCACACTTTACATCGCGGAAAATCAAGGTCATTTAACCTCGGGTTTCAGGGGTTTTGACCTGTGTCGAAGTTGATTGACGGAAGAATGAGATGACGCCTTCGAAACACGGGCCCGGTTCGGCTGCGCCTGTTCCGGCGATCCTGGCCGAGATGCAGCGCACCATTGAACGCCTTTACCTGTCCCAGCAGGATCTCAAGCAGCAGGTTGGCGCCCTGGGCGCCATGCATCCGGTGATCTGCCGCAGTCCGGGCCGGCCGGGTCCGGGTCCCCGGGCGCTGATGCGCCTGCATGGCGGGTACCGCCGCCGCTATCAGGCACGGGCGATCCGCGATTGCGGCCTGTTCGATGCGCCCTGGTATCTGCGCCGCAACCCGGATGTGCGCACGGCGGGCGTCGATCCGGTTGCGCATTTCCTGGAACATGGCGCCCGCGAGGGGCGCGATCCGGGCCCGCATTTCAACACGATGTTCTATCTGCGGACCTATCCGGATATCGCCGCCAGCGGTCTGAATCCCCTGTGGCATTACCTGACGGTCGGCTGGCAAGAGCAGCGCGCCATCCGTCCCGGCATGTTGTCCGAGGGATAGGGATGGCCAATTCATCCTGGAAACTGCCGGATCGTCTGGCCTATGTGGTCAGTCACAGCTACCCCTATTCCAGCAATGGCTATGCGGTGCGCACCCATGAGGTGGCGCGTGCGCTGGGTCAGCTGGGGCATGATGTGGTGGTGATCAACCGCCCGGGCCGTCCCTGGGATATCGACGGGTTTTCCCGGCGCCGGCGGATTTCTCCCGAACAGGTCATCGATGGCGTGCGCTATGTGTTCCTGCCGATGCCCGCGGGGGTGGGTCGGGGCTTTCGCGACCGGATGCGCGGTGCTGAACGAGGGCTGATGGAGGCCTTTGGGATATTTCGCCCCGCCGCGGTGATGGCGGCATCGAACTGGCAGACCGGAGAACCCGCCCAGAACGCGGCCCGCCGCTGGGGGGTGCCGTTCTTCTACGAGCAGCGCGGATTCTGGGAATTGTCGCGCGCCGTGTGCGAGCCGGGGTATGAGCGGACCGAAGACTATGAGCGGGACCGCCGCAACGAGTTGCGCGTGGCGCAGCGGGCCGAGGCGGTGTTCACCCTGAACGCGGCCATGCGGGACGAGATGGTGCGGCAGGGCGTGCCGGGTGACCGGATCGAGCTGGTGCCGAACGGGGTATCGGCGCTGACGGCTCAGAGCCGGGGCGCGGCCGGCGAGGTGACGCGGGAGAGTATCGGCTGCGGCGCGCGCCATCTGCTGGGCTATTTCGGGTCGCTGAGTGCATATGAGGGCAGCGAGGACCTGATCCACCTGCTGGCGCGGCTGCGCCAGGACGGGGTGGATGTGGCCATGATGATCGTGGGGTCGGGTGCCGCCAAGGGGCTGATCGACAGTGCTGGCGAGACAGGGACCGAGAGCCGGATCAAGGCGCTGGCCCAGTCGCTGGGCGTTGCCGGTCATCTGCATCTGGTGCCCCGGGTGCCGCAGCAGCGGATGGCCGCGTATTACGCTCTGGCCGATGCCATGATCATGCCGCGCCGCTGTCATGCGGTGACCGAACTGGTCGCTCCGCTCAAACCCTATTCCGCCGCCAGCCATGGGCTGCCGGTCTTCATGAGCGATATCGCCCCGCTGGCCGAGATCGCAGGCGACATTCACGCGGTCCTGTTCCCCGAGGGCGATATCGAGACCCTGGCCGGGCAGGTGAAGTGGATGCTGGAAACGGGCGCGCATCCGGCGCGGACGCAGCCGCTGGCGGCCGAACTGCTCTGGTCGCGCCGGGTGGCCCCGATCTCGCGGCATCTGCAACGCGTCGCCCGGTCGGTGCCGGCGTTGCCCCTGGCCCCGGAAACGGGCGACAGGAATCTGGCGGGCGGCGTGCCCGGTTTCGACCTGGCCAGCGTGCCGCAGGCGGCGCTCAGGGATATGGTCCTGGCGGGGCCGATCGCCGCGATCGGACCCTGCGCCCATCTGGCCGGGCGCGAGCTGCGGCGTCTGACCCGGAACACGCTGCTGGCCGAGCTGGCCACCGGGCCGGTGGGACATTTCATCATCGACTGGTGCGGGTTGCAGGAGGCACCCGGTGAGTGGGACGGATTGTGGTCGATGCAGAACATGCGCCTGAACCGGCAGATCATGGATGCCTGCCGGATCGCGGTGGCCCGTGGCTGGCGTTTGCAGGTCACCGGGCCGGTGCGGCGGGGGCAGGCACCGCTCTATCGCACGGTGAGCGCGGTCTTCGAAGAGGTTCTGCCCGAAGAAGGGCAGGCCGATATCCGGGAGGCGGCACAATGAGGGTTGCGGTTCTGGCCGAGCAGAATTTCAACCTGATCGACGGCTCGACGATCTGGTTGTTGAACACCTGCAAGCTGCTGGCGCTGCAACCGGATTTCGACACCGACCTGTTGCTGCGGCACAGGCTGACCACCCGGCTGCTGGCGGATGAGCTGCCCGCCGGGATCACCCTGCGCGATGCAGAGGCGCTTTGCGCGGCGGCGGGGCGGCCCGGACCGCTGGCCGAAGGCGGGCTCGATATCGCGGATCTGCCCGGGATCGTGTTGGCCTGGGAGGCGCGGCACGGCGCCTATGACCGGATCTTCGTGCGCGGTACCGAACTCTTGACCCGGCTGCTGGACGAGCCGGCCTTTTGCGACCGGATCGTGGGCTATGCGCCCAATGCGATCCCGGATGTCACCCAGCCCGAACCCGAATGGGTGCAGTTCGGGCGACAGCGGCGGATGCCGGTCGTGGTGCAGAGCGAAACCGCCAAACGGGCGCTTGAAACGCTTTCGGATTATCCCGCCCATGTGGTGCATGCGGTCCCACCCGTGGTGTTCCAGGAGGACGCGCCCGAGGCCCGGCGCGATGGGCCGGCGACGCTGTGCTATTCGGGCAAGATCGATCTGCAATACGGTCTCGACTGGCTGCTCGATCTCTGCGCCGATCTCGAGACCCGTCCCCCCACCGAGGGCGAGGTCCGCCTGCGCCTGATCGCCGGCAAGGATACCCGCCGCAAGGCGCATCCCGATTTCTTTGCCGGGATGGACCGGCTGCGCGCCCGGGTCGCCCAGGGCGATCTTGCGCATGTCGAGTTGCATTCGAACCTGCCGCATGTGCAGGCCAAGGCGCTGATGGCAGGGGCCGATTTCGCCTTTTGCCTGCGTCACAACCGCTATGACGACGTGATCGAGATCTCGACCAAGATTGTCGAGTTCTGCGCCATGGGGGTGCCGCCGATCCTGAACGACAGCGAGTTCAACCGGTCGCTGTTCGGCGCGGATTATCCCTATCTTGTCGATATCTCGCAGGGCGATATCGTCGCGCGGATCCGCGGGATCGTGCAGCAGCGGGGCACCCCGACCCATGATCTGGCCCGCGACCGCGCCTTGCAGATCGCCGGGCGGTTCTCGGCTCCGGCGCTGGCCGCCAAGCTGGGGCGCGCGATCCGCGGGCATGGGCGGCCGGGCGTCAGCCTGAGCCCCGCGCCGCGCCATATCCTGATCGCCACCCACGAGCGGAAATTCCTGCGCCAGATGACCGACCGGCTGCTGGCCGATCCGGGTATCCGGCTGAGCTGGGAGACCTGGGCCAGCAGCGTCAAGCCCTCGGGGCAGCCGCATGTGCCCGCCGATGTGGATACGGTCCTGTGCGAATGGTGCTGCGAAAACGCCGTCTGGCACAGCCACAACAAGCGTCCGGGCACCCGGCTGCTTGTCAGGCTGCACCGGTTCGAGGCCTTCCGGGATTTTCCCGAACGGGTGCAGTGGGACAATGTCGACGCGCTGATCGTGGTGTCGGAGTATTTCCGCGACCTGATGGTGACGCGGTTCGGCGTGGCGCCCGAACGGGTGCATGTGATGCCGCAATATATCGACTGGCATGAATTGCAGCGCCCCAAGCTGCCCGAGGCGCGCTTTACCCTGGGCCTGGTGGGGATCAACCCGTTCGAGCACAAGCGCTTTGACCGGGCCATCGACTTTCTGGTGGCCCTGCGGGCCCGCGACCCCCGGTTCCAGCTGGCGGTGCGCAGCGCCATGCCATGGGAGATCGAATGGGTCTGGAGCCGGCAGGACGACACCCGCGCCCGGTTCGAGGCCCAGTTCGCGCGCATTTTCGCGGATCCGGATCTGGCCGGGGCGATCCGGTTCGACCCGGCTGGCCCGGACATGGAGGAATGGTATCGCGGCATCGGGACCATCCTGTCCAGTTCCGACACCGAAGGCTGCCATACTGCGGTGATCGAGGGCATGGCCTCGGGCTGTTTGCCGGTGGTTCATGACTGGCCCGGCGCGCGGTCCCTGTTTGACGGGTATGTCCATGAGCGGATGGAAGATGCCATCGCCGGGGTGATCGCCTTTGCAACCGATGCGGATGAACCGGCCCGGCGCGCGGACTTGTCCCGGATGGTGGCATGTCACGATCTGGAGTGCTGCGCGGAACGGTTGTTGAAGCTTTAGGGGGTCGGACCGTTACGGATGCCAAGCGGCCCCGGTGACATGTGCCCATCGAATGATCAGAAGTCGCGTGAATCCGCCGATAGGTGCCCTGCTGTGTCCAGGGGTGGAAACTTTATGTTTGGTCACGTAAAAAAGTGTGTAGAATAATATGGTGTTTTGGATCATGAGTGCTGGGGGGCAAGAAGATACACGACGCATGACGCGTTGTGCCAAACAACCCGGATAATTATCGTTAATAGACTGTCAGATCTTGTTGCAAGAGCTGGATCAAAGGAATTTTTGTTATGAACCGCAAGATTTTCGGTACCGATGGCGTGCGTGGCCGCGCAAATGTTTATCCCATGACTGCCGCAACCATTGTTCACCTCGCGACAGCGGTCGGGCATTATTTCGGCCGCGACCACAAGCGTCACCGGGTGGTGATCGGCAAGGATACGCGGCGGTCCTGCTACATGCTGGAAAACGCCCTGACCGCGGGGTTCACCGCCGCAGGCATGGATGTGTTCGCGCTGGGGCCGATGCCCACGCCGGCGGTGGGCCGTCTGACGCCCTCGATGCGGGCGGATATCGGGGTGATGATCTCGGCCTCGCACAACCCGCATTACGATAACGGGATCAAGTTCTTTGGCCCCGATGGCTACAAGCTGAACGATCAGGCCGAAGCCGAGATCGAAGAGCTGATGATGCGCGACCTGCCCCTGGTCGATGCCGAATATGTCGGACGCGTCACCCGCCTCAACGATGCGGTCAGCCGCTATGTGGAATATGTCAAGACCACCCTGGCGGAACGGGTGCGCCTGGATGGTCTGAAGGTCGTGCTCGATTGCGCCAATGGCGCCGCCTACAAGATCGCGCCGGAAGTCCTGTGGGAACTGGGTGCCGAGGTGATCCCGATCGGGGTCACGCCGAACGGCTACAACATCAACGAGGATTGCGGGTCGACCTCTCCGGCGCGGGCCGCGCGGGCGGTGCTGGAGCACAAGGCCGATGTGGGTATCTGCCTGGACGGCGATGCCGACCGGGTGTCGATCATCGACGAGACCGGCGCCGTGGTCGATGGTGATCAGATCATGGCCTTGCTGGCCACCAGTTGGGCGGCGACGAGCCGGCTGAGGAACAAGACGCTGGTGGCCACGGTGATGTCCAACCTGGGGCTGGAGCGGCACATGCACCGGCATGGCCTGCGGCTGGAGCGGACCCCGGTCGGGGATCGCTACGTGGTCGAGAAGATGCGGGCCGGCGGCTTCAACATGGGCGGAGAGCAATCCGGCCATATCGTGCTGACCGATTATGCCACCACCGGGGATGGCCTGGTCGCGGGGCTGCAGGTTCTGGCCGCGCTGCAGGAAAGCGGGCGCAAGGCAAGCGAGATCTGCCGTCAGTTCGAACCGGTTCCGCAAATGCTGCGCAACATCAAGATCAAGCCCGGGACCGCACCGCTGGAACAGCTGACCGTGCAGCAGGCGATCACCCAGGGCAATGCCCAGTTGCAGAAGAAGGGCCGTCTGCTGATCCGCAAATCGGGCACCGAACCGCTGATCCGGGTAATGGGCGAGAGCGAGGACGAGGGGCTGCTGAACGGTGTGATGCAGTCGATCGTCAACGAGATAGAGGCCGCGACCTATGCGCCGCAGCACCAGCCGCTGAGCGCCGTCGGCTAGAGCCTGTCCGTCAGGACCGCGGCAACCGGACATTTCTGTTGTGAACCGGCGCGGCCCCTTGCCGGGGGCCGGCTGTCGCCGGGCATCGGTCGCCTTGCGGCGATGCTCAGATCCGGTTGAGCAGACAGGCGATATAGAGCGCGATGGTGCCGGCCGCGCTCTGACGATAGGCACCGGAGTCTTTCAGGGATTTCAGGCGTTGCAGGATCGGGCCGCTGCGCGCGGCCTTGTAATGATCGAGCGTTTCCCGGGCCTGCGGTGTGAACCGGTGCACGGATTTCTCGAGTGCTTGCAGGCCGATTTCGTTCCAGTCCTGAAAACGCCCCTGCGCCAGCGCCAGAAACCGCAACAGCTTGGCCCGCAGCGACAGGTTCGCGCCGATCTGGTTGTCGCCGTGCTGGCGATAGGACAGGATCGGCTCGGGGTCGTAGATGACCTGCCCGCCGCAGCCGGTGATGATCTGGTAGAGCCACCAGTCATGCGCCACGGGGGCGGTGGTCTCGTCCAGCGTTTCCTGCACCAGGGCCAGCGCCGCGTGATTGAGCACCATCGTATTGCCGCCGCCGATCGACTGCACCAGCGCGTTCCTGAAATCGGGCGCATGGCGGAACTGTTGGGACAGGCCGATGGGGGCCAGGTTTTCGGCGCAGATCATCGTGCGCGCGCAATAAAGCCCCGGCTGGCCCGGTGGCAGCTCGGACAGCAGACGGACGGCGCGGTCCAGCTTGTGCGGGAACCAGATGTCATCCTGGTCGGACAGGGCCGCAAAGGCGGTCTCTGGCGGGGTCTTGCGCAGCAGAAACAGAAAGTTGCGGGCAAACCCTTTGCCCGGCCCCTGCAGCAGGCTGATCCGGTGGGTGCCATGCGCCTCTCTGAACCGTTCCAGGATCGCGGGGCTGTCATCCGACGATCCGTCATCGGAGGCGATCAGGGACCAGTTGCGATGGGTCTGGGCGACAAAGCTGTTCAGCTGTGTCTGCAGATAGGGGGCCCCCTGATAGACCGCCAGCAGGATACAGATTTCGGGCCGTTCCAAAGAGGGAGATGTGTTTGACATCATGGCGGATCGGGAACCTGGCTGCTGATCTCGTCCAAGGGGTGCGCCCCATGCATCGCAAATAGTCGTGGCGAAAGTCCAGTGCTGTTTGCGGTCGCGCGGCATATTGGGTTCCCCGCGGGTGTTGCGTCCTTGAGCGTGGTTGCGACCGGTGCATTGGCGTTTCTTTGAAATCTGACCTGCATAGTCCGGCGCCAGATCAGAGACGTAGGATGCGCCCATGCCCGACACATCACCGCGACTGAGCTTGCCCTATCTGCAACCGTCGCAGGCTCAGAAACATGTCACTCACAACGAAGCCCTGCAAAGGCTGGATGCCCTGGCGCAGCTGACTGTCGTGGCGATCGGGTCGGAAACCCCGCCCGCCGACCCCGCCGCGGGGGATATCCATGCGCTGGGGGCGGGCCCGACCGGGGCCTGGGCCGGCGAGCAGGGCAAGCTGGCGCTGTGGGACGGAAGCAGCTGGCAGTTCATTCTTCCCGCGGAGGGCTGGCGGGCCTATGACCTGAGCTCTCAGAAGGCGCATGTCCATACCGACAGCGGCTGGAGCGCCGAACTGGACCAGATACAGAATGCCGATCTGGTCGGCGTTGCCACGACCGCCGATGCCGGCAACCGTCTGGCCGTGGCCTCGGCCGGCAGCCTCTTTACCCATGCGGGTGCGGGACATCAGCTCAAGATCAACAAGGCATCTGCCGGGGATACGGCGAGCCTGCTGTTCCAGTCCGACTGGACCGGACATGCGGAGATGGGGCTGGCAGGCGATACCGCCTTTGCGATCAAGACCAGCGCCGATGGCAGCAACTGGTCCGAGACGCTGCGGCTGGATCCGGGAACCGGGACCATCAGCCTGGCCCCGTCCGAGTCCGTCCGGGCCACGCTGTCGGACAGCGCGTTGCAGCTGGATGCGCCGCTGACCGGAACCGCGGTACAGGCCGATGCCCAGGACAGCACGCCGGGGCGCGTGATCACGGTTGGCGGTTTCGGTCTTGGGGCGCACCTGCCGGACCTGAGCGGCGATGTCTTTGCCGACGGGGTGCGGACCGGGTTCCATTTCGCGCGTCCGGTCGCAAATGCCGGGGCCGCCGACACACCCGCGTCAGGCGACTGGTATGTGGCCAAGCTTGCGCGGCAGGCGGGCGAGGCCGTGGCCCTGGCCATTCCCAAGGTGCCGGATCAGGCCCTGTGGTGGGGCGGCAAGCAGGGTGGCGTGGTCGGAACCTGGCGCCGGGTGATCGACACCGGCAACGTGGTCGGAACCGTATCGGGGACCGGAACGGCGCCGACCGGCGCGGTGCTCGAACACGGTGAGAATGCCAACGGCTATTACACCCGCTTTGCCGATGGCACCCAGATCTGCTGGCGCCGTAACTGGGTGATCGGTCCGGGGGTGGAAACCTGGATCTTTCCGGCGGTCTTTGGCGGCGGCCAGGCCACGATCAGCATCACCGGAACCTCGACCAGCGTGTCCGTCGCCCGGATCGTCACCGGCCTGTCCTCGAGCTATCAGGATGCCTCCATCCGGGTCTGGGACAAGGATGGCAACGGCACATCGGCGGGCATCTCCCTGATCGCGGTCGGACGCTGGACCTAGCGGCGGTCAAACGCTGCTTCACGCCCCACCCTCCAACCCTCTGGATATCGCATGCCCGGTCCCGCGTCCGAGCGCATGCCTCAAGGACGAAGCGAAGATGCATATTTCATTCACCCCGATGCGCCGGGACGACCGGCTGGAGCTTGTCAAACAGGGCGATGTCCTGACGATCAATGGCGAGGAGTTCGATTTTTTCGCTCTGCCCGAGGGGGCGGTGCTGCCCCGCGATGCGGTCAGCTGCGACTGGCTGACATCGGATGTGGAGCGGATCGGGGGCGTGATCCACCTGACGCTGATCTTGCCGCATGGGGCCGATGCGACCCCGGAGCGGCTGTTTCCCGCCCCGGTCGAGGCCGGGGATGGCCGGGTCCCGCTTTCGGGAGACCCCGCAGATGAAATGGAGGCCTGAGAGCATGGCAAATATCGACTTTTCGCGCGTCGTCACCACCGAGGACAAGGCCGCGCTGCAACAGCAGATCCTGTTGCAGGACCGCAAGGCGGAATGCCGGATGCGGATCTTCGCGGTCTGCGATGAAATCGCACAGATCAACCTGGCCGCCGCCGCCAGCGCCGGCCTGCTCGATGCGGCGCAGATGCAGACCTATCGCGCCGGGCTGACCTGGATCCAGGCGATGCGGGCCGCCTGCGCCGATGGCAACTGGCCGGCAACGCCGCCGGATGTGATGGAACTGGCCGCGCTGTTCTGAGCGCAGCCGCCCTGTCAGATCGTCAGGTCCCAGATGCGGACGTCTCCGTCGTCGAAGCGGAAATACTCGACGTCGATCAGGTGGTCGGTGCCGTCGGGGCCGCGAACGGTGACCGCGTTGTCGGCGGTGCGGGTCAGGGTGTATTCGGCCCGGTCGCCGTCGAACAGCGCGTAATCCGAGCCGGTGCCGCCGTCGATCGTGTCATTGCCGGCGCCGCCCTTGAGGTAATCCACATCCTCGTAGCCGAACAGGAAATCGTCGCCTTCCAGCCCAGACAGCTGGTTGCGCCCGGAATTGCCGGTCAGCCGGTCGTCGAACCGGGTGCCCACCAGGTTCTCGATCTCGAAATAGAGATCGCGCGCCGCGTCGCCCCGG
>NZ_JBXWRM010000021.1:0-62615 GCF_059612905.1 Ruegeria sp. YKSD163 | reverse complement strand
CTGCAACTTTCCCGTGGTGCGCGAGGCCCTCGGCCACGAGGACGCGCTTTACGGCTTCAAGGGAGGGTTTGACCGCGCTGGCCAGACACTGGGCCTGAAAGTGGGCGGCTACTGGCCCAACAACCTGGCAAAGCGCGGGTTGATCAATCACCAGTCCACCGTGTTCCTGTTCGATCCCGATACCGGCAAACCCTCGGCCATGGTCGGCGGCAACCTGTTGACGGCCTTGCGCACGGCGGCGGCCTCGTCGGTGTCGATCAAGCATCTCGCCCGCCCGGATGCAAAGGTCATCGGCATGATCGGCGCGGGCCATCAGGCCACGTTCCAGCTGCGCGCCGCCCTGGAACAGCGCGCCTTCGAGAAGGTGATTGGCTGGAACTACCACCCTGAGATGTTGCCCAACCTGGCCAGGGTTGCCGAAGAGGCCGGCGTGCCGTTCGAGGCTGTCGATCTGCCCGGAATGGATGAGGCGGATGTGATCATTTCGATCACTTCGGCCTTCTCGCCGTCCCTCATGGCCGGCCATGTCAGCCCGGGCACCCACATCGCCTGCATGGGAACCGACACCAAGGGCAAGCAGGAGGTCGAGGCCGCGCTTCTGGCCCGCGCTTCGGTGTTCACCGATGAAGTCGCCCAGTCGGTCAGCATCGGCGAGGCACAACACGCGATTGCGGATGGTCTGATCACGCAAGCCGATATCGTCCAGTTGGGCGCCGTGATCAACGGCACCCATCCGGGCCGCACGTCGGACAATCAGATCACCCTCTTCGACGGCACCGGCGTTGGTTTGCAGGACCTCGCTGTTGCCTCCGCCGTCGTCAACCTGGCAGTAGATCGCGGCGTCGCAATCCACGTGGAGATCTGAAGGAAAAGCGGAAAACCGGCGGTGCAGGGCACAAGCTGGCGTCAGGCCACCGCGCCCTGAGCGGTTGGAACGCGATCGACTGGGGCCATGGGAGGGACGATACCTGCATCAGACGCGTGTCCGAACGGCATGCCTGGCCGCAGTCGTCCTGTTGTAACGGCCTCAGCCTCAAACCTCTGATCGGATCGCGCCTGTCCACCGATGTATCTGCCCTTCGAAACTTTCGGAAACACGCGGCGTGGCGCGCTGTTTCCATTCATCACATCTGCGGCTCGGTGGCATCGAGAGATGCCGGAAAGTGCCGAAGGCAAGGTGAAGGATCCCCGTCATCATGTCCCTGCCAAGCCCGGGATATCATTGCAGCCCAAGCAATTGCTGGTGGCGTCTCGGCATCTCTTCGCGACGCAGAGACGAGTTGGCAAAGCTCTTGGGAGCAACGGAATGCGCATCGGTGCAGCGCCTTGCCAAGGGCAGAGAGCCATGCGCGCAGAGGATCGAGTGGGGTTGGACCGGCCCATCTGAGATGTTTACCGCTAATAGAAGACACTTGAAAAATCCCTTCACACCGTATTTGGAAAGGAATTCGTGACGCAAGCCAAAGGCATTTTCGATTTGGAAGCCAGAACATTGACAATTGTTGATCTCGAAAGGGGCCCGGCCATTGTCGTCGTACTCTTTGCGGCGCTCATTATCTGGGTCTTGTTCCGGCAATGGGAACGCACCCGATGGTTTCTGGTAAAACACCCGTTCATGGGTGGTATCATCGAGGCCATTCTCTTTGTCTTTGCAACCTATACCATCCATGGGATCATCATCCTTATCGGCACCTTGCCGCGATTCAGGGGCTGGGCCGATATTCCTCAGATCGGCGCGGAACTCGTGTTGCATCTGGGCTGGGCGGTCGCAATCGCGCGCATTGTCGAAGGCGCCGTGCACAAGAAACGCGCAGACAAGCCGGACTGGCGCGTCTCTCGCCTGTCCCGGATCGGCTTTTACAGCATCTTCATGCTTTTGGGCGTCCTCGGGTTTTTCGTTTCCGATGGCAATACACCCACCGAGCTGTTCGTCTGGACCGGCGCCACAGCCGCCGTTCTGGCATTTGTCATGCAGCAGACGCTCGGAGATTTTTTCTCGGGGCTTGCGCTGACGATCGAGCACCCGTTCAAGATCGGCGACTGGCTGCGGCTTGAAGATGGAACCGAGGGGCAGGTCGAAGACATGAATTGGCGCGCCACGCGACTGCGCAAATGGGACAAGACATCCTATGTGATCCCGAACGGACGTCTGGCGAGCGAGAGTTTCACCAACCTGTATGGCAGCCAGCACAGCTTTGCTCCCTGGTACACGGTGAAGGTTTCGAATGAACATGCGCCCGCCCTGGTGGTCGCCTTGCTTGAACAGGCGACGCGCGCCTGCAAGATCCCCTCGCGCGATCCCGAGCCTGTCGTCAGATTGATGGATGCAAGCAGTTCACCCTACACCTACATGATCTGGGTACAGTTCCCGAATTATCCGACGATGTTTGCGGGTCGCGACGAGCTCTATCGCGCGATCGACGATGCGTTGCGCTCGGCCGACATCGAGATCGCCACCGACATACAGGAAATTCGTCTGCGCGATTTCGGCAAGGTCAAGGCACCCTCAGGCTAGGACCCGAACCTTTGGGGCTCTGCCGGTACAATTGAACGCGTCTTGTCAATACAACCGGCCCAACCCCTTGATCCTGTCCGGATAATCATCAGAAAACCGCCAAGCGACTTCTCCGGAAATGCGGACAAGGCCGCGTGCAGCAGGGTCCGCACTGGTCAGCAACGGCAGGAAGAGATCGCTGCTGGACCATGGTGACAACTGAAAATTCCGGTTTACGTTGCCTGTACTGGCAGCCTCGACATCGGTCACGTTGATGACATGCAGACCCTTGACCCGTGCCAGTTCCGCTTGCAGCGCTGGCATTGTATTGCCGGGATCCCCCGCCTCACCCAGACGTGTTCTCCAAAAGACCCGCCTTGCAATGGCCAGGGCAGTTTCCTGATCCCGGAAATAGGCCAGCCGGCTTGGCGTCGCGGTCCAGTTGAAACTGATAAAGGCACCCTGATCGCCCAGAAAATGCTGCAACTGGCGGGACACCAATCTGGAATAGTCAAAATCGACGTTGTAGCCGTGAATGTAGATAAGGATATCCTTGTTCCGCGATTGGGAAAGCTGCGCATGGACCAGAGCTGCAAAATGCCGTCCCGCCGCCTCGATCTCGGCACGACTTGGGGGCGCGTTCATGTCTTTGATTGCGCTGAACGGCATGACCCCGGTTTCCCGCACGCCCACGACACGCAGGGAGTAGTTCTGGTCACGCGCAGCGGCGAGCGTAATCTGGCGGGCGTTTTCCCGGGTTTCGAGCGGTGGCTCCGTTGCCAACTACGCGACACCCGTGTGCAAAGCCAACCCGCGATGGTCACGGGCCATGGCATGGGATCGGGTGCTCTGGTGATGGTTCGAACCGTTGCAGAACGGCCGGACCTGTATACGATCGTCTGCATCGTAACCGGACCGATTTTTCGTTAGCATTCTCCTTGACCAGTTAATTCGGACCGCGCGACCCAAAGATAGAGGTCGACCCCCTTCGACCGCCATCGCACCATAACGATTGGAGAGAACATGGCTGATAAAGATTTTTACGGCTGCCCTTGTTGCAGCGGGACCTTTGGCGGAATGTTTGCAGTTAATCAAAGTGTCCGTCAGCTTAAGGATCAGGCTGACAACACAGGGGGCTGGGCCTGCAACTGGGGGATAGATTTCCTCAGCATGGGCCGCCGCGACTTCATGAAGACCGGCGCTGCAACCGCAAGCCTGGCGGCGATGCTGGGCGCGGGCGGCACGGCGCAAGCGCAGGATCAAACCGTAACCATATTCACCAATGGCACGGTTCTGACTGTCGACGATGCCTTCTCCGAAGCCGAAGCCATCGCTCTGCGTGGCAACCGTATCCTTGCCGTGGGCACCGATGGAGAGGTGCGCGCAGTTGCCGGCGAGGATGCCCGGATCGTCGATCTGGACGGCAAGACCGTCTTGCCGGGTTTCATCGACCCACATGCTCATGTGGTAAGCGGTTCGGTTGTCGACTCGATCATGGAATATGTCGGTATGGCACGCTTTACCACGGTAGCCGAGGTGATTGACCACATCGCCCGTCGTGCCGCCGAAACACCGGCGGGCGAATGGCTGGCCTTTCGCAACTTTGACCCTGCGGTGCAGGACGGCGCCGACGCACTGACCTTTGCGGATCTCGACCCGATCTCCACCGAGCATCCTATCTTTGTTCTGAACGCATCGGGCCATATCGCCTATGCCAATTCCAAAGCCTTCGAGGTGTCGGGCATCACCAACGAGACCGAAGCCCCCCCCGGAGGCGAGTTCGTTCGAGATGACGCGGGCAACATGAACGGCGTCATGAAGAACAACGTTACCTTTCTCCTTGTTGCCGCCAACAATCCCGCCATGACCACCTCTGACCCGGTTGAGGGGTTGATCAACCTGCTCGACAAATGGGGCGCGCTCGGCCTGACCACTGTGTCCGAGTTGAGCCTGGGAGCGTTGTCTCAATCGCCTGCCGATACCCAGGTCATGGTCGCTGCCGCCAAGACAGGTCGGCTCAAGGCCCGGATACGTGCCTATCCCTTCTATACGGTCGGTGCCGATGCCTGGGACGCGGCGGGGATCAAGCAAGGCGACGGCGATGCGCTGGTGCGCATCGCGGGTTACAAGCTGGTCGCCGACGGTTCAAACCAGGGGTTTACCGGCCTGCAACGAGACCCCTATCTCAACAGCGACGACCGCGGCCTTGCCTATATGCAGCCTGACGAACTGACAGCCGCGGCGCTGGAGCGGGCGCAAAAGGGTTGGCACCTTGCCATCCATGGCAATGGCGACGCAGCGATAGACAACATACTCGCATCCTGTGAGGCGCTGCGCGATGCGGGTCTTGATATGTCACGGATCCGCCCCCGGATCGAACATTGTTCGATCCTGCACGATGAACAGATTGCAAGGATGAAAGAACTGGGCATCTCTGCCAGTTTTCTCATCGGACATGTCCATTACTGGGGCGTGGCAATGCGCGACACCGTCTTCGGCGAGGACAAGGCGCAACTCCTCGATCGCTGCCGCAGTGTGGAAGAGGCAGGCATCGGGTTTACCCTACATTCCGATTTCATGGTGACCGACCCCAACCCCCTTCACATGATCGAAATGGCCGTTACCCGGCGGACCTGGAAGGAACCCGATTACATCCTTGCTCCGCAAGAGACGGTAACGGTCGAAGCCGCCATTCGCGCGGTCACATCCGAGGCCGCATGGCAGCTGTTTTCCGATCACGAGGTGGGCAGCCTGGAGCCCGGCAAGCTGGCCGATATGGTCATACTCGAATCCGATCCGCGCGATGTTGCCCCGGACCGGATCAAGGAGATCAGGGTGCTGGAAACATGGATGGATGGCCGTCAGGTATTTGCAGCCTGACCGCGCCCCGAGCGGCGATCGCCCTGCGATCCCGTTCGAAGGCGTGGTCATTTCGGGCATGCAGCAGGTGCGTGGAAGTCAGGCCCGGTGGCCGACGGACTGTCGCCGGTTCACTGCGATGTCCCTTGCACCGGTCGCATTGTCGCGACAAGTTCCGCAACCTTCAGGCCGAACTTGCGCATCTCGGACTTGTTCATGATCGCGCCATCAGCGGTGAGATACATCCAATCGGTCGCCTTGAGCACATGGCCCCCTGCACTCTCGGGCAGCACGATCTGATAGTGGAGCTGGACCGTCGAACCCGAAATCGTGCCCTGGGCCTCTCCCACCAGATCGTCCGCGGTCGCGGTGAAGGTGTTGTCGGGGCCAAGGGTCAGGTACCATTTCCGGCTCTGGGTCGTCCCGTTGGAGTAGGTGAATTCCTCGGACAGGGTGCCGGTGTCTCCGTCCCATTCGCCAAACATCTTTGCAACGAAGCTGTTGGCCATCTTTCCGTTGGGCCCAAAGATGATTCCCTCCGACAGGATCTCGCCTGAAAGGTGCTTGTTCAGAACGAACTGCGGGCCGGTTTCGGTATAGTCCTCTGGCGATTGGAACTTGAAGCTGAGCAGATAGGTTTTCACGATCATCGCCGCGACGATCACCAGCAGGGCAACGGTAAGGAGTTTCATCAGGCAGGTCTCTCTTGTGGCAGCGTCAGAGCAAAAGCAAAGGCCGCGGATTTCAGCACGCAGGGGAGGATGGCATAGGTCAGGGTCAGAGCGCCCAAGGCGCGCGGATCGTTGTCAGCACCCGGTTGGAATCCCTGCTGCTCCAGCAGAGGCAGGGCAAGGAAGGCGGCCAGCGCCAGGGCCAGCTTTCCGGCAAAGGACCAGATGCCAAAGGCAGTCGAGGCATTCAGGCCCGCCCGGGTCAGCGCGATGCTGAACATGGCCGGCAACAGCACCATGTCGGCGCCAAGGGTCGCACCCGAAATGGCGCAGATCAGGACAAAGGGCAGCAGATCGCCCGCGCCAAGAAAGGCCGCGCCAACGAAACTTGCAATCGCCAGCGGCATCGCGATCAGCAGGGTCTGCCGGGGTCCGATACGTTGGCTGAGACGGGTCCAGAACGGCACGCTGAGGCCGGCGAACAGAAAGAAAAGCACCAGCAGTCCACCCGCATATCCGGCCAGTTGCAACCGGTCCTCGACAAAGAACAGGAACAGGGTAGAGGTCAGCGCCACAGGCAGGCTGTTGAGAACTGCCAGCGCCAGCAAGCGGAGCGCGCCCGCATCCGCCAGCGACGGGAGCGACAGGGGCCGGCCCGCCAGCACGGGCCGCGCCCAGATCGGGCGGGTCAACAGCGCGGTCAGCAGCGCAAACCCGCCAAGCGCCAGCCCAAAGGTCGGATAGGCACTGCCCGATACCCCAAGGCCCACAATCAACGCAGGTGCAATGGCCGCAAAGATCACCCCCGCCAGCATGCCGCCCTCGCGAAAGGCCGCAAGCCTCAGCAATTCACCGGGTTCGCGGGTTCTGGCGAGCGTCGCGCTGCGGCCATAGAGCAGGATCATGCCAAGGCTGTAGGCGGTGAACAGCCCGATCAGAATGGCGACCAGCTTGACGATGACACCGGGTCCGGCTGTCAGGGAGAACAGTAGTGGAAAGCCAAGCGCCAGCCCGCCGGCGGCCAGCATGGCAAAGGGCATCTGCGCCGATGGCCAGCGGTCGACCAGCCAGCCGATCGCCGGATCCTGAACAAGATCGACAAGCCGGATGGCAAGCAGGATGGCTCCAACCGTGCCCAGACCTATCCCCAGCTCCACCGCCGCGAATTGCGGCAGATGGATGTAAAGCGGGATCCCCGCCGATGCGAGCATCATCGCATAGAGGCTGACACGGGGATAGGTCATCACTGACCCAAGAGCGCCTGCGTGAACCGGGCTGAACGGCTGTCGGGCCCCAGGAAGATTGACATGAAATTCCGTTTGATACTCTTGTGCCTCAGGTCGCAGGTCTTGCGGCCGTTCAGCCGGAATTCCAGCCGATCTACCCCCCTGCTGATGGCAAGATAGCTGTCACCGGGCTGAACATCCTGAAAGCAGGCCGTGAACTTTGAGGCCGGTGGCGGCGGGTTTCCCATCCGCTCCATTTCGCGCAGCGTTGCCTCGACCAGATCGGATTGGCTGATCCTGCGCTGATAGGTCAGCTCGATCCCGAAATCCTGCGACCAATCCAGCGGCGCCGCATTGCGCGTGAACAGGCGCGCCTGATAGACAGGCAGACCCAGCAGGCGGAACGTGGCAGCGCCGCGCTCCTCGGCCCCCGGCAACAGCGATTGCACCTGGCTGGCGGGTGCGGCGACGGGCAGGGCAAGCAGGCAGAGAACAGCGAACACTCTAGGCATGGGCCAGCTCCACCTGCACCACATTGGTATGGCCAATCGCAAAGGAAGCGGCGCAGATTTCGAGGTAATACTGCCAGTTCCGAAAGAAGGCCTCGCCATGGCCCAGCTCCATTATCCGGCGCTTCTGATCGGACAGGCGGCGGGCCCAGATGCGGCAGGTCTTGCCGTAATCCTGACCAAAGCCAAAGCTTTCCCTGACCTGTAAGCCCGCCAGATCCGCCTGCCGTGCGATGGCTTGATCGGATAGCAGCATGCCGCCCGGGAACACGTATTGCCGGATGTAGTCCGACGAGGCGCGATAGGTCTGAAAGAAATCGTCGCGCACCGTGATCGCCTGCAACAGCACCCGACCACCCTCGGCCAGATTGGCCTTGAGCTTGGCAAAATAGCTTGGCCAATACCGCTCGCCCACCGCTTCGATCATCTCGATCGACACGATGTTGTCGTACCGACCTTGGATGTCGCGATAGTCTCGCAGCTGGATGTCGGCCCGTCCGTCCAGACGGCTTTCGGCATAGCTGTGCTGATTGCGCGAGATGGTCACGCCGGTCACATCGCGGCCCTCGCTGCTGGCCTGCTCGGCGAAGCCTCCCCAACCGCAGCCGATCTCAAGAACCCGCTCGCCGTCTCCTAGCCGCGACAGGATACGGGCATTCTTGCGGGTCTGAGCCTGTGCCAGATCGTCCCCGCCCGACCCGAACAGGCCCGAGGAATAGGTCATGCCGTCGTCCAGCCAGAGCTGATAGAACTCGTTGCCCACGTCGTAATGGGCCCGGATGTTCTTGCGGGCACCGCGCCTGGAATTCGCGCGCAAAACCGTATCCACAATGCGAAACTTGGCGCGGTTCAACGGGCTTGCCTGATCATAGCTGCCCAGATGGTCGCGATTGCGCATGGCAAGCTGCATCAACCCCTCGATCGAGGATGTGTCCCACAGACCCTGCACATAGGCCTCGCCCAGGCCAACCTGGCCATGAGCCGCCATCGCGGATACGGCGGCCCAGTCGTTGATCTGCATCTCGGCCTCGGGTCCGGTGTTGCCGAACTCGTAGCGCGCCCCATCGGGGGTGCGCAGCGTCAGTCTGCCCTCACGCAGACGCGCGCAGACCGAGAGGAATTCCGATTTCAGCGCTTTGTCCGTGAGTGCCATGATCTGTTCCTTTGGCTGGGTAGAGGGTGAGCGTGTTCATCATCCGGACGATCCGCATCGCGCTCGCGATGCCGTCCTCGTGGAACCCGTGCCGGTTATAGGCGCCGGCGAACCAGGTGTTGTTCTGACCCTGCATCGCGCGGATCTGCCGCTGCGCCCGCAAGGCCGCCTTGTCAAAGACAGGATGCGCAAATTCCACCCGGTCATAGACCTTGTCGTCGGGAATGGGTCGTGTTGGATTCAGCGTCACGAAAAGTGGATCGGTGTCAGGGATGCTCTGAAGGCGGTTCATCCAGTAGGTGACCCCGACACCGCCATCCTGGCTGCGATAGGCCCAACTGGACCAGCAGTTTCGGCGCCGTGGCATCTGCCCCTCGTCGCAATGCAGAACCGCGGTGTTGGGTTGGTAGCGGATGGCGCCAAGCGCGGCGGCCTCGGCGGGCGTCGCATCGCCGCCGAGAATGGCAAGCGCCTGATCGGAATGACAGGCAAGGATCACGTCGTCGAACCCGCGCACCGCCTGTCCCTGGGCCACGATCCGAACCGAGCCCGCCTGGCGCACCACCTGTCGAATGGGGGTGCCGGTATGGATCTCGCAACCCCGCGCCCAGAGCGCCGCTTCGAGCCGACGCACGTATTCGATGCTGCCGCCTTTGACGGTCCACCATTGATGCTGGTCGGTGCCGGCGAGCAGCGCGTGATTGCGAAAGAACTGTACCAGAGATTTGGCCGGAAACGCGTCCACATCATTGACCGGGGTCGACCAGATCGCGCCGCACATCGGCATCAGATAGTGGTCGCGGAACCAACGGCCCAGGCCCAGCTCCTCGACCAGGTCTCCGATTGTTTTCTCGTCATCCGTTGCGGCGGCCTCGGCCCGTTTCCCAAAGCGGATGATATCGGCGATCATCTTGTGGAACTGCGGCCGGAACAGATTGCGTTTTTGAGCGGTAATCGTACGCAGATTGTTCAAACCGTATTCCAGCCGCCCGTCGTCGATGCTGGCGCAAAAGCTCATCTCGCTCTTGATCACCGGGACATCCAGCTCGCGAAACAGCCGGGTCAGATAAGGGTAGGTCGCGTAGTTGAAAACGATAAAGCCGGTATCGACGGGCTGGTCGCCGTTCCTGCCGGCCATGACCGTCCGGGCATGCCCCCCCAGACGCGGCGCCGCCTCATAGAGAGTGACATCATGGGTAACAGAAAGATAGTAGGCGGCAGAGAGACCGGAAATGCCGCCTCCGATAATTGCAATCTTGCGGCGGGGACCCTGGGTCTGGTCCAGCATGGGCAACATTCCTTCGTGTTGTTTGAAGGTGTTACGATGGCGCGGGAGAAACGGATCACCATTTTTCAAACAAGGTCGCGTTTGGGTGATCCGCAACCGGCCTGACCGCGTAAACAGGTCATGATCGAACATGTTGCAGCCCAGACCTATCACGCCCGGCAGGGGAACCTGAAGAACGCCTTCCGCTACGGGGTCGACTACATCCTGACCGATTTGGGTACAGGCGCGCCGCCGCTGTTGTCGCGCAACCGGTTCAACCTGTTCTCGATCCATGACAGGCATCACGGCGGTCCGCGTGGCAACGGGCAGGGGGTCGCTTGGTTCCGTGATCAGTTGCGCCAACGCGGCTTTCCGGTCGAGCGCGCCCGGCTGTTCCTGCTGACGCAACCCAGCTTTCTGTGGTTCCATTTCAATCCGGTCAGTTTCTGGATCGCAGTCATCGACGGCACCCCGCGAGCTTTCATCGCCGAGGTGAACAATACCTTTGGGCATCGGCATTGCTATTTCGCGGCCCATTCCGATTTCCGGCCGATCCGCCAAGAAGAGGTCATCCAGGCCGAAAAGCTGATGCATGTATCGCCGTTTCAACAGGTCGCCGGAGAGTATCGGTTTAACTTCGAGCTGACCGACAGCGCCGTGAACATCCGTATCGCCTATCAGAACGGCGATCAGGGTGTGCTGGCGACACTGAACGGACTGCGCCGTCCCGCGACCACTGTCTCGCTGGCCGGGGCTGCCCTGCGCCGACCGCTTGGTGCCATGCGCGTGGTCGCTCTGATCCATTGGCAGGCGCTGAAACTCTGGATGAAGCGGGCGCCGTTCCTCAGAACACCGCCCCCGCCCGAACCGCTGATCTCGGACAGTTCGACCTATTCGGGCCGCAAGGCATGAACAGTTTCGCCGGCAAGACGATCTGGCTGGTCGGGGCCAGCCACGGGCTGGGCCGCGAAATCGCCCGAAAGCTGGACCGGCAGGGCGCGCGGGTCATTCTTTCCGCGCGCTCGGCCGACGCGCTTGAAACGCTGGCGGCAGAGTTGAGGCAAGCGCGCGTCGTGCCAATGGACGTCACCGACCTGAGCTCGGTCATCCAGGCCGCAGATGTGGCGGGTCGGGTCGATGCAGTGATCTACAATGCCGGAACCTATGAGCCGATGCGCAGCCAGGACTGGGATACAGAGACTGCGCTGACAATGAACGACGTGAATTTTGGCGGTGCGTTGCGCGTTCTGGGACAGGTCCTACCCGATTTCGTCCGGGCAGGGCAGGGCGACATTACGCTGATCGGATCCCTAGCCGGGTACCGGGGCTTGCCCGCGGCCATCGGCTATGGCGCCAGCAAGGCCGCGTTGATCAGCCTGGCCGAGACGATGCGGCACGATCTGCGCGGCAGCGGCGTCACGGTGCGCCTTGTCAATCCCGGCTTCATCAAGACCCGGCTCACGGGCAAGAACAGCTTTGCCATGCCGCAGATCATGGCCCCTGATCGCGCAGCCGATCATGTTCTGGCCGCGATGCGTCACCGTCGGTTCCGCACAGACTTCCCGCGCCCCTTTTCTTGGGCGATCAAACTGTTGCACCTGCTGCCAGATTGGCTTGTCTATCGCGGTGGATGACAAGGAGGCGGGGCGGTATCCGGCCCAATCCGATCCTAGTGAATTGAGTCAGACAATTCGAACCCTCGTTCGCGGCTGTTGCGAACTGTTTGCATAGGCCTGCTGTGCGCGAACAGTGGACATAGCCGATGACGGCGCGGATCGAGCGCAAAGATTCCCCCGGCGCTGTACCGCTGATAAGCAGCTTCGCCAATCCGGGCGTTCGTTTGCGCGCAGCATGACAAGCCGGGCGTACGACGGCAGGACGGACTCTTGAGACCTTCGCAGAAATTGGATCAACTCAAGGAACCGGCTTGTTTCGTGCCTTCGTCAGTTGCGCACCAATGGGCAAATCCCACCAGCCGCGTCGAGTTCCAAATGGGAAAAATGACAATATCGAAAATCTTCCCAATCCGGGTACGAATACGCCCTGAGCAGGACAAAGATAACGGTTCAGTCGGAGCCGCATAGCTGCCTCCACCAGCGTCCAAGGAAGAGATCGATTACGGACAAGTCGATCTAAATGGGTTGCGAGGCCCGGCAGCACTCTGCGTAGTGGCTTGGTTGCGAGTTGGTTGCTATCCTCTCGAAGGACATTCCTGAGGACGTGACAGTGCGTAGGACGCCTATCATCGCTACATACGTCACGACGCCGCTGCCCACTCTGGTCGAGGCGGTGGCGGGGACGCGGGCGATCTCCAGGATCTTTTCATCGGCCGACGTACCGGAGATTGCGCAGGGAGCTTCGGCTCGCTTCATGCCGCAGCGAAATCTGTATGCCCTTCTCGAGGCGACGGCCCGGGAACTCGGGATGCGCGACCTCGGCCTCGCCTATGGACGCCACCTCGATGTCGCCGACTGGGGGCTCTGGGGATCCTATGTCCGGGACGCCGAGACGCTGGAAGGGGCGTTCAGACGCACCGAGCGAGCGATGCCGTACCACGCGAGCATGGACACGCTCACGCTCGAGATCCGCGGCGACGAGGCGTGGTTCATCCACCGCGCCGAGCTGTTCGGCATTATCGGATACCCGCACTATGCCGCCTGCGCTGCCGCCGCCATGATCAGCCTCATCCGGGCATTCACTGGCCCGGGATGGGCGCCGAGCCGGATTGAGGTCAACCTGCCGCGACCGCGTCCTGCCGGGACATGGGAAGACATCTTCCGCTGTCCGGTCGTCTTCGACCGGCCTGACCTTGTGGTTGTCCTGCCGCGCGATCTGTTGACCTCTGCGAGGATTTCCCCATCCGCCGGTCACCCGGTCACGACCGCGGATCTGCGCCGGCTGGTTTCTGCCGGGGCTCCGCCCAACTTCGTGGGCGAAGTCACCGAGATCGTGCGGTCACGCCTGCACCACGAGGCGTCCGACTTCGAGGGGCTGGCGCACCTTCTTGCCATCGGGCCGCGGACTCTGCAGCGACGTCTCGACGAGGCCGGAACGAGCTATCGCGACATCGTTGCACGGGTTCGCATGGACCGTGCCCTCGAATTGCTGCATGAGACCGACATCCCGATCCTCGATATCTCGGCAGACCTCGGTTACTCGGCGCCGACGCACTTTGCCCGTGCCTTTCGCAAGGCCCTGGGCCGGTCTCCGGCCGAGATCCGCCGCGCGTCGAAGGGCGCAATGCAGCGGCAGTCCGACCGCCAAAGGACCTGATCCCGGCGCTTCGGCGAGCGCCGGTGCTTTGTCGTAAAATGGTCGGTTCCGGCGGGCCCGAACGTGTACAAATCCACACATGCCGAGAGTCGCAGATTTGAAGCGGCTCGTTTGCAAAATGGAGCGAGACCAAGCATGATATCCTGGAAGTCGGCCGCAGCCGCCGCGTTGATCCTTTGGGCCGCGCCCGCCGTCGCCGAGCCCACCTACAAGGCGGACGTCCCACCTTCGATCCTTACCCCCGACACCGTCGAGACGCGGCTGGGCACATTGCGGTTCACCGACGGCGCCCCCGACACCGAGACGGTGGCTCTGGCCTACGACAACCTTGACTTCATGCGGGGCGTGCAGGCGTTTCTCGATGGCATGCCGGCGGCATCGATCTATGCGATGTGCAACGGTCTGAAGGAAGATGCCGGGCTGGACGATCAGACGTTCGGCATTTTCGAAACACTGATGGACGCCAGGTCGATCTTCCTGACACCGAACTCGACAACCGTCTACGTCACCCACTGCTTTGACCTGGAAAACGGTCCGATCGTGCTCGAGGCGTCGCCAGGACTTCTAGGGCCGATGGACGATGGCTACTTCAAGCATGTCACCGATGTCGGCCTCACCGGTCCCGACAAAGGTGAGGGCGGAAAGTATCTGTTCGTGCCGCCGGGCTACGAGGGCGAGTTGCCCGCGGAAGGCTACTTCATCGTCAAGTCGTCTACCTACACGCTGTGGCAACTGGCCCGGGCCTTCGTCACGGACGGAGATATCGAAGCGACGGCCCAAGGCGTCAAGGACACGATGCGGGTTTACCCATGGGCGCAGCGCGACAACCCGCCAGAGACAAAGTTCGTCAACTTGTCGGGGCTGAAGATCAACACCGTCCACGCCAACAATTTCGAGTTCTACGAGGAAATCAACGCGGTCATCCAGAAGGAACCCGGCGATGCCTTGCCGGCTGAAGTGGTCGGCACGCTGGCGGCCATCGGCATCAAGAAGGGCCAGCCCTTCGAGCCCGATGAGCGGATGCGCGCGATCCTGACGGACGCGGTCGCGGTCGGGAATGCCACCGCGCGGGCGATCGTGTTCGCCCAGCGGGATAAGCGCGGCTTCTACTATCCGGACCGACAGTGGAAGACCAGTTTCATCGGCGGCAGTTCCGAGTTCTACGACAACGGCGAGCGGTTGCTCGATGCCCGTGTCCTGTTCCACTACTACGCCACCGGAATCACGCCAGCCATGGCGGCGCCCGCCGTCGGCACGGGATCCGTCTATGGCTACGCGGAACGCGATGCCAACGGCGAGTATCTCGACGGCGGCAAGACCTACAGCATCACGCTGCCGGCCCCGGTCCCGGTCAACAACTTCTGGTCCTTCATGGTTTACGATAACCAGACCCGTTCGATGCTGGAAACCGACCAGAAATTTGCAGGCGTGGACAGCAACAGCCCCGATCTGATGGCGAACGAGGATGGTTCCTATACGATCTGGTTCGGCCCCGAGGCACCGGAAGGCAAGGAAGGCAACTGGGTCCAGACCATGCCGGGCAAGGGCTGGAACACGCTGATCCGCCTCTATGGCCCGCTGGAGCCCTGGTTCGACAAGACCTGGAAGCCGGGTGACTTCGAGCCGGTCGAATAGGCCGCAAGCGCTTTGGCCCGGCCAATCGCCGGGCCAGATTTCACCATTCTCAAAAAGGACAAAAGTCATGAGCAGGACAGGGATCTTTTCAGGAACGCTTGCTGCCCTTGCCAGCCTTGGCATGTCGTCTGGCGCATGGGCGCAATCCACCAGTGACGCCGAACTGGCCAAGCAATTGTCAAACCCCGTCGCTTCGCTGATCAGTGTTCCGCTCAAGTTCGACTACGATTCCAACATCGGCACCGGGGACGATGGCATCAGCCGCACCTGGACGATACAGCCCGTCATCCCCATCAGCCTGAATGAAAACTGGAACCTGATCTCCAGAACGATCATTCCCTTCTCTGCGAATACAAACACGCCTTCGGGGTCCGGCAGTATCTCTGGCCTGAGGGATGTGACGCAAAGCTTCTTCTTCTCGCCCAAGAATCCGACGGCCAATGGCTTGATCTGGGGCGCGGGCCCGGTCTTCCAGATCCCATCCGGCAGCGATCTGTCGTCGGACACCTGGGGCGCCGGTGTGACAGGTCTGGTCTTGAAGCAGCAGAACGGCTGGACCTATGGCGCGCTGGCCAGCCAGGTCTGGGATGTCAGCGGCGATGTCGAGATCAACACAACCTTCGTGCAACCGTTTCTGTCCTACACGACGCCCACGTCGTGGACCTATGGCCTGAATACCGAGAGCACCTACAACGGCGTGACCAACGAATGGTCTGTGCCGGTCAATGTGACTGTCGCCAAGCTGGTGAATTTCGGCAACCAACCCGTCAGCCTGCTGGGCGGCCTGCGCTATTGGGCGACTTCGCCCGACAGCGGACCCGAAGGCTGGGCGGCCCGGTTCCAGATCACCTTCCTGTACCCAAAGTAACGCAAGCGTTCCGTCAATAGACGTGCCCTCGCAAGCAGCCAGTTGATCCGCTTATCGTCTGAAATGTCGGGAAAGAAACTCGCCAGAGAATTCCAGAGGAGAACCAGACACATGAAAACCTACTTCAAATCCAGGACTGCCGGTTTGGCGGCATTGTTGCTGAGCGCGTCGATCGCGCTGCCTGTCGCCGCGGCCGAAAGGGTCACCGTCGACAACTTCGAGCGCGCCGAAACCGACAGAACCATGCGCGACTACGTCGAGTTGGGCGGTTTCGGGCAGTTCTACCACATCCGCAACCCGGTCCCGATCGACGCGCAGGCGGTGGTCCGGATGCAGGTCGACACGCTCTATTCCTTCGGCGTGTTCGATCTGACCAATCCGGTCACGATCACGCTGCCGGATCCGGGTGAGCGCTTCATGTCGGCGCTGATCATCAATCAGGATCATTCGATGATCCCCGTCGAATACGCGCCGGCGGAAATCACCCTGACGCAGGAACAGATCGGCACCCGCTACGTCATCGTCGCGCTGCGCACCTTCATGGCCGCGACCGACCAGGAAGACATCGCCAAGGCGAACGCGCTGCAGGATCAGGTCAAGGTGAGCCAGGCTGACGTGGGCAACTTCGATGTGCCCGAATGGGACATGGACTCGCTTCTCAAGGTTCGCAACGCTCTCGCAGTTCTGGCTTCGACCGTATCGGACACCAAGGAGTTCTTCGGCGACCGCTCCAGGCTCGACCCGCTGAAATTCAAGATGGGCACGGCGGCCGGCTGGGGTGGCAACCCGAAGGAAGCCGCGATCTACTTCTCGCATTCGCCTACCGTGAACGACGGCACGACGCCCTATTCTGTGACGGTCAAGGACGTTCCGCTGGGTGACAAGGGCTTCTGGTCGATCACGATCTACGGCGAGGACAACTACATGAAGCCGAACGATCTAAACCGGGTTGCCCTGAACAACATCACCGCCGAGAAGAACGCGGATGGCAGCATCACGATCAATGCCGGCGGCTGTGAAGACGGGCGCATCAACTGCATCCCGATCACCGAAGGTTGGAACTACGTGGCACGGACCTATCGCCCCATGCCCGAGATCATTTCGGGTGAATGGGTCTTTCCGGAAATGCAGCCCGCTGAGTGAAATTCGTATTTCCTTGTTTGGCTGCACGTTGCTCTTGACCTGCAACGTTCAGCCCGTCTGCCATCGGTAAAACATGAAGAACTATTCCATGAAAACAGCGCTCGTGTTGCTTCTCGTAACGATGTGTACCGCACCCGTATGCGCGCAAGGCCTTCTGGACAGCGTCAAGAAAGGTGCGGACAAAGTTGGTGAGGTCGCGAAAAAGGGAGCGGATGCCGTCGGAGACGCCGTGGAGTCAACCAGCGACCTCGTGCGCAATGAAGAAACGCCTGAAGCGACAAGAGCCAAACTTGATACGATGGCAAGCGAGGTACTGGCGCAATTGCTAAGTGAAAACGCTGAAGCTGCCAGAGCCTACGAAATCAGTGCCGGCCATGCGGTTTTTGATATGCGTCGCGTTTCCGTTTTCCCGCTCTCGGCTGGCTATGGCCGCGGTGTTGCCGTTTCGCCGGAGGGCGGCCGGACGTACATGCAGATGGGAACTGGAGGTGTTGGCGCTGCTTTCGGGATTGGCGGTTTTGAATCGCAATTCGTTGTCATGTTTGAGACACCGGTCGACTTCGAACGGTTTGTAAAAAATGGTTACGAGGCGTCAGCAGATGCGGGCGCAATGCAAGGAGACCAACGAACGACGACTGAGGCCAATTTCACGGACGGGCGGTCGTTCTTTGTGCTGAGCAAAACAGGATGGCGCATCAACGCCAATGCTTCGGGAACAAAGTATTGGCAAGATGAGGAGCTTAACTGAGTACAGTTTTCCAACTCAGATCAAGGCTGCTGCATCCGTGGGTAGCACAGAAAGAGCGCTTCCGGTTCGGGGTCGTTGCCTCCACCTGATAGTTTTCGTCAGATTTTGGTGGGGTTTAGAGGGGTGAAGCCAAGGCTTGAACCCTTCGGTTTCGGGCAGCAAAGATGTCGTCGGGTTTGGCACGCCCGACGAATGGCTTGGCCTCGGTTGTGCTGCGTTAGGTGATGAAGCGGTTGAAGGCGGCCTGCAGGTCGACGACCAAATGGAACACGCCATGCTTGAGCCTGCGTCGCCACAGTTTGGCGAAGACTCCCTCGACAACGTTCAGCAAGGAGGGCGATGTCAAGACTAAGTGAAACGTCCAGCGCGGATGCCGCGCCAGACGCAGGTCTTGGACTTGGCCGTGATTGCCATGATCGAAGTTGTTCCGGCACCATCGGCGTTCAGAAGCACGTTGCGGCAACGCAAGACATGCATTTGCGGCGAGGGCGGGTTCGAAATGACCGCCTCAAGTCAGGACCTGTCCTCGCTTGAGACTTTGAACGAATTTCCTGTGCGCTTCAGTATGCCTCGCACAGCCAATGCCGGAACGGACTCCCAATTCGGGCTCCTTCGTCGCATTGGCTCCACTAGATCCTGAACAAAGGTTGCAGCAGCCTTGGCACCAGTGCGTTGAACCGCAAGGGCGCATCCGTCGCAGCAAGGCAGATGCACGGGTCTCCGGCATCGGCAACAGGTGTGTGCTCCAGATCCTCGTCACCGATCTCGACGTCGCCCACGGCAAAACGCCCGGCTTCGTCGCTGAAACTGCCCTGCAGGACAAGCGTCAACTCCAGCCCGTTGTGGCTGTGATCCGGCACCGCCTGTCCGGCCGGAATATATAGCAGCCGCGCCGATCCGCCATCGCCCTCGAACAGGATGCTTTGCCTGACACCCATGCCAAGCGTTTTCCACCGGGGTGCTCCACCTTTGAGGGCCTGCATCACGGGACCGGGGTAAATCCCGGTGGCATCATAGACCGGTTCAGGTGTGACCGGCTCATCCAGCAGGGCCAAGACATTTGCCTTCAGGTCGCCTGTAATGCTGGCCCGTTCGGACTGTTCCAGCAAAGCGCCACCCGCGCTTTGATGCGCGCCCAGAGCCGCCTGGCATTCGCGACAAAACGACAGATGGCTGGCCACGACCATGGAAAACGCATGCGATAGGTTGCCAGCCGCATAGGCGGCGATCATCGAGTCGGGGATATGGTGGGTGATTGCAGACATTCAGCGCAATCCTTTCAATTCTTTCCGAAGCTGCCCCAGTCCAAGCCGAATGCGGGATTTGACTGTCCCAAGGGGAAGCCCGGTCTGCGCGCTGATCTCCTGATGAGTCAGTTCGCCGATATAGGCCTTTTCGATCATTTCTTTCTGATCCGGTTGAAGCAGCGCGATCGCCTGCTTCAGCTTTTCGGTTTCCTGTTCAAGCGCCAGGATCTGGCTTGCATCATCCTCGGGTTCGGGCGCTTCGCCCAGCTCGTCCGGGATTGGACGCTGCTCTTTCCTGACAATGTCGATATGGCGGTTCCGGGCAATCTGATAGATCCAGGCCGAGGCTTGTGCCTTGCGCGGATCGAATTGTGCCGCCTTCCGCCATATCGTGAGCATTACATCCTGCACGATTTCCTCTGCCAGCGCAGAGCTTGCACCGGAGCGCATGACAAAACCCTTTAGACGGGGCGCAAGATGGTCGAACAGGTCGCCGAACGCGGCCCGGTCCCGCTGGTCTCGGACCGCAAGCAGCCAAACGGTCAACTGTGAATAACTGGTGTTGTCGGACAATACTGCCTTGCCTCTCGGGAACACCCTTTTCAGAGCGCCCGTGCCGGTTTCTTTTTTCACGTCCAGTGTCACCATGGAAGGGATACGGGTAAAGCCCCAAACTGGATCAGCCGCGTCGCGAAAATTTTCGCGCCACCATGTCAGCACGGATGTCACCCCTACTTGAGGGTGTCCATACCGGCTCTGTCCGCGGTCACGTTTTCACGGGCGCAGCTGTCCGCTCGGCCCGCAGGCGCGTCAGGAAGGTGCTGACCCGTGCCAGCCCTTCGGTCAGGATCCGGGGGTCGTTGGCATAGCCGATGCGCAGCCAGCCCTCGATATGCAAGGCCGAACCGGGGGTGAACATCACCCCGGTCTCCTCCAGCAGGAGGACGCAGAAATCGCGCGAAGGCATGTCGAAATCGTATTTCAACAGCGCGGTGGTGCCGGCGCGCGGGCGGACCCAAGAGATATCGGGCTCGCGGTCGACCCAGTCGGCCAGAATCTCGATATTGCCACGAGTGATGCGGTGGCTGCGTTCAAGGATTCGATCCTTGGCCTCGAGCGCCATGGCGGCGAAATAGTCGTCCAGCATGCCGACGCTGATAGTGTTGTAATCGCGATGGATCGACACGGCCGAGATCACCTCGGGGTTGGCGGCGATCCAGCCCAACCGCAGACCGGCCAGAGAAAAGGTCTTGGACATGCCGCCGACGCTGATGCCGCGTTCGTAGAGATCGGCGATGGCCGGGGCAAAGCCATCACCCTGATGGTTGGTGCCGCGATAGACCTCGTCGCACAGGATCCAGGTGCCGTGCGGGCGGGCCAGCGCGATGACCTCTTGCAACAGGTCATGTTCCATCAACGCCCCGGTGGGGTTGTTGGGGTTGGCGAAGGCGATCAGCCGGGTTTCGGGCCGGATCAACGCGGCCAATTCCGCCATGTCCGGGAGAAAGCCGTTCTCGGGTCGCAGATCCAAGATGTCGACCGTGGCACCATAGCTTTCGGGGATCGAATAGTGCTGTTGATAGGTTGGGCGGATGGCGATCACGTGATCGCCCGGTTCGACCAGGGTTTCATGCACCAGCGCATTCGCACCGATGGCCCCATGGGTCACCACGATGTTCTGGCGTTTCTGGTTGCGATAGAGGGTCGAGATCGCATCACGCAGCCGGTCGGAGCCTTCAATGGCGCCATAAGTCATCTTCATCGCGCGTAGGTCGCTCATCACGTCGTCATTGCGACCGGCCAGTTCCAGCAGTTCGCCGATGTCGAGCGACGCCACGCAGGTTTCGGCCAGGTTATAGGCGCAGTGGTTTTCGAATTCGTTCATCCAGATTTCGACGCCAAAGGGGTCTATGCGCATGGCTGGCCTTTCTTTCGGTCTGCTCGGCGGTCCGGTCCGCAGGACAGAGTTCCCAGATTTCGACGCCGCTGGCAATCTCAACCAGGGTCGGGATCAGGGTCAGACCGTTGACATAGGGAGAGGGGTTCCGTTTTCCGGCCCGGAAAACGGAACGGAAAATTTGCAATTTTCCGATGCCTCGCCGAAAGGTCGATCAGCTTTCGGCCTCGTCCAGCAGGCGCCGCAACCAGCGTCCGGCCAGCCAGCTGGCCGGAATACCCAGCGGCAGCGACCAGAGGAGCGCTGCCACCGGCCCCAAGGGCGTGCCCCCCAGCACGCGCAGCATCAGCGCCGCCATGAACAGGTTGATCGCCACCGTGGCCGTCACCGCCGGCCACAGCAGCAGCGCCAGTTTCCAGACCGGCCAGCGGCCCTCGATGCCCGGCTCAGTGGCTAGTGCCTTCGGAGAAGGTGATCTTGTTCCAGACATTGTATTTCCCCGAGGGTTTCTTCATCGGCAGGCGGAGCAACTCTTCAAGCGTCGTCGCATCATAGACGATGACCGCGCCATCCTCTTCCCAGACCGAAACAAGTGCATGTTTGCCGTCACGGGTGAACTCCACATGTGCCACCGTCTTGCCCGGCGCCGGGCGCAGGGTGCGCACGATCTCGAGGCTCTGCTTGTCGATCACATGCATCGCGTCCTTGTTGGGGCCAAAGAACACATCGGCCCAGAAATAGGGGGTGTTCTCGTGACTGCGCAGGAAAAATCCGGGACCTTCGGTCTGGATCGTCGCGATGCGGGTCCAGTTTTCGGTGTCGATGACGCTCAGTTTGCCCTCTTTCAGATGCGGCGTGGCCATCACCCGGCGCCCGTCGCGCGCCCAGCTGATGCCCGAGCCCAGATGCGGCATGCCCTCCAGCGGCAGTTCGGCAATCTCGCGCCCGACGTTCAGGTTCACCACCACCCCGCGCACCCCGTCGCGCGCGGCGCCGATCAGGTTGCGGTAATCGTCGGAAAAGAAGAAATCGTCGAGCGGCTCGGATATCTCGATCCGGCGCCGGGCGAACAGGCCCTCGGACGAGGCGATCGCCTCGACCATGCCCTTTTCGCGGGAGTGGATGAAGCCCTCGTAAACCGGGTCGGCATCGGGGTCGGTCGCCACCTCCCAGATCTCGGGCGCGTCTTTGAGCGCCAGGATAAAGCTTTGCCGTTGCGGCGCCTGATAGACGGCCGAGACCCGGCTGGGCGTGCCATCCTTGGCGGTCACCTTCATGACCTTCGCCACCGACAGATCCTCGGTGCTCAGCAGGGTCAGCGACATCGGCAGGTAATTGGCCACCGCCAGCCATTTGCCGTCATGGCTCATGGCGATATTTCGGCTGTTGAGCCCCGCGCGCACCCGGCCCACCTGTTGCAACGACCAGAGGTCATACTTCTGCACCCAGCCGTCGCGCGACATGATGAAGACATAACGCCCGTCCGGGCTGAACTTGGGCCCGCCATGCACGGCAAAGGGCGTCTCGAACCGGTCGAGAATGTCGAAGGTGTCGCCATCCAGCACGCTGACATGATGATCGCCGGTTTCCACCACCAGGGTGATGTTCATCGGATCGGCGTCCCAGACCGGTGCGGCAGCAGTCACATAGTCGCTGTCGAGCGTCCGGCTTGCCATGATCTCACCCTCGCCCCAGGCGGGGATATCGGCCAGCGGCTCTTTCACATACTCCGCCAGCGCGGCGATAGCCGCTTCGTCAAGCGTGTCCGAGAACCCCGGCATCTGGGTCGCTGTTCGGCCCTCGCGGATCACGGTGGCCACTTTCGGCCCGCGCATCCGACCCAGCGTTTCGGGGATCAGCGCCGGGCCAAGCCCACCCAGCCGCCCCGCGCCATGGCAGCTGGCGCAATGCTCTGCGTAGTCCTCGGCCGGTCCCGCCGCCAGCGGACCCGCCAGCAAAAGGGCACAGACCCCATATTTCACTTTGCTCCAAATACTCCCGCCGGAGGCTCCTTCGCGCGCGGCAGGCACAGCGGATGCGGCCCCGCATATGCGGTTGTCAAAAGAACTGATGCGCCGGGTCATGTCTCTTTCCTCGGAACGGGGTGACGGTCAGGCGGTCCGAACCCGTCACGCCGATCTCGGCATCCGACAGGTAGCAGGCCGGGTCCTCGGCCCAGGGATCGCCGGTCAGCTGCAAGGCGCGGATGCGGGTATTGCCGCCGCAGACATCCTTGAGCGTGCAGGCACCGCAGCGGCCCTTGAGCGGGCGGGGGCGGGTGCGCAGCAGCACCAGCATCGGGTCATCCCCGGTCCAGAGCTCAGAGAACGGCGCCGTCTTCACATTGCCGACGGTGTAGTCGGACCAATAGGTATCGGGATGCACCCGGCCCAGATTGTCGATATTGGCCACGCCCAGCCCGCTGGAATTGCCACCCCAGGCGGCCAGATGGGCGCGGATATGCGCCACCCGCTCGGCGTCGAAATTACGCCGTACCCAATCCAGGAAATAGCCCGCGTCGGCATCGTTGTTCCCGGTCACGATATCGAGCGGCATGTCCTCGGCCGCGTCCACCCAGGCGCGGTCCAGCAGCAGGTCCATCGCGTGGCGGGTGCGCAGATGGGCAGCATCCTCGCGCCGGTTCTTGTCGCCGCGCCCGGCATAGACCAGATGGCTGAGATAGAACTTGTCCACGCCCTCGTCATCGCAGAGCTGAAGCAGATCGGGCAGATGGTGCTGGGTGCCCTCGGTCAGGCAGAAGCGCAGGCCAACCTTGATGCCGCGCGCCTTGCATGCGCGCACCCCGCGTAGGGCGTCGGCAAAGGCGCCCTCGACGCCCCGGAACCAGTCGTTGGTGGCGCCGATCCCATCGAGCGAGATACCCACATAGCTGAAGCCGACATCGGCGATGCGGTCGGCGGTTTCACGGTGGATCCGGGTGCCGTTGGTCGACAGCGCCAGCATCGGCACCAATTGGCGCGCTCGGGTGGCGATGTCGAAAAAATCGAACCGGTCCAGCGGCTCGCCCCCCGACAGGATGATCGCGGGCACCTTGAACCGGCCCAGATCCTCCAGCGTGTCCATGGCCTGTTCATGGCTCAGCTCGCCGGGAAAATCCACATCCGCCGATACGGTATAGCAGTGGCGGCATTTCAGGTTGCAGCGCCGGGTCAGGTTCCAGATCACCACCGGTTTCACCGGGCCGGGGCGGCGCTGGCGCACCGGGGTCGGTGCGATCAACTGGTGCATGTATTCGGTGAGCCGGAACATGTCAGGTCCTTTCCTTCAGGCGCAGCCCGGTCTTTTTCAGGATGCGGGTGGAATAGAGGATGTCATGCCCCCGGCAGGCGGTGCCCAGCAGGGCGGCGATTTCGGCACGCTTGGCCTCGACCTCGTCCCGGTCGGCGCCATGCACCATGGCAAACAGGTTATAGGGCCAGTCGGGCAGGGCGCGGGGGCGTTCATAGCAATGGGTGACAAAGGGCAGCGCGCCCACGCGCGCGCCCAGATCGGCGATGCGGGCATCGTCCACGTCCCAGACGGTCATGCCATTGGAGGTCATGCCCAGCTTGTAGTGGTTGGGCGCAGCGGCGATGCGACGGATCACGCCGCGCGCCTTCAGGGCGGCGATACGTTCCATCAGTTCGGGTTCGGGCAGGGCCAGGTCGGTGGCGACCCGGGCAAAGGGGGCGGACACCAGCGGCAGGCCCTCCTGCATGGCCGCGATAATGCGTCTGTCTGTCTCGTCGATCATGCCGCCACCCGGAAGCCGATAAAGAATTCCTGCAATTTCGGAAAGCGCAGGACCGCAATCCCGGTTTCCGTCTCGATCGCATCGGCGGTTGCCGCGATCCCCTGGGGGGTTTCGGTGGCCAGCACGAACCACATGTTCAGCCGGTGCGTGCGTTCATAATTATGCGCCACCTCCGGGTGGGCATTGACTTTGGTCAGGACACTTTCGAGTTCCGCCTCGGGCACCGCCATTGCACACAGGCAAAAGGCCCCGCCCATGGCGGCGGCATCAAAAAACGGACCGAAACGGGTGATCAGCCGCGCAGCCTTCATCCGGGTCAGCCGCTCCAGCAATTCACCCTCGGCAAGACCCAGTTCGGCGGCAACGGCGGAATAGGGATGCGCCGTCAGCGGCAGATCCTCCTGCATGCGGTTGAGGATGCGGCGGTCGGTTGCGTCGGGGGTCATGCGGCCTCCTCCTTGCGGGGTTTGATCAGCGCGCCGGTCTGTTTAAAACAGCGGGTCGAGAACAGCACCTTGTGCGGGGCACCGACCAGTTCGGGCAGGGCCATGGCGCTGTCCAGCACCGCCAGCGCCTCGCGGCGCGAGCGGGCGTGGATCATGGAATAGAGCCGGTAGGGCCAGACACCCGGTACCGGGCGTCGCTCGTAGCAAAGGGTCACGCCGGGATGCGCGGCCAACACCGGACCGGCGAGATCAACACTCTCGGAAGGCAGGTCCCAGACTACCATCGCGTTCGACGACCATCCAAGTGCCCGATGCCGCACGATGACCCCAAGGCGCGAGATCACCCCGGCCTGCTGCAACAGTGCGATCCGCTCCATTGCCTCGCCCGGGTTCAGGCCCAGCCCCTCGGCCAAAGCCGCATAGGGCGCGGGTACCAGCGGCAGGCCCTGGGTCAGCGCCTGCAACAGGTCGGTATCGCCGGGACGCAGTACGCTGGCATCGACCGCCCTTCGTGTAGGAACACGTGGCGTTCTGGCGCCCATGCGAAAACCCAGATCGACGTTGAAGGGCCGCAGCAAGGGCAGATCGAGCACCCGCAGCCCGCTGGCCGCTCCGATCCGCGCCAGTGTTGCGTCCACATGCACCCGGTCGGGTCCGGTGGCGACGAACCAGAGGTTCCAGTCATCCTCGCGCTGGTAATTGTGGTTCACTCCCGGCTCGGCGCCGATCATCCCGGCGATCTCTTCGATCCGGTCCTCGGGGGCGGCAACCGCGGCGAGGGTGCTGGCAGAGGCGCTGCCGGGCGCGATGGTGGCACCCACCCGCGTGATCCGCCCCGCCGCCTGCATCCGGGCAAGGCGGGTGATGACCTCGTGCTCCGAGACGCCCAGCTGTTCGGCCAGGCCCAGGAACGGGCGGTCGGTGATGGGAAAATCGCGCTGCCAGTCATCCAGTAGGGCGCGGTCGACGGGATCGGTGATCTGGCACATGCGCGTCACAGCCCCGTCCGATGGGCGCGCGCGGTAAAGAAGATGCCCGACGGGCTGTCTGCCTCGATTTCGCGCAGTTTCTCAAAGGTGCGGGTGTCGTAGACCATCACCTTGCCCGCGTCGCGAACGCTGATCCAGACCTCGTGCCCGCGCGGCGTGAATTCCATATGCAGCACGGCGGGGCCGGGTTTGAACTGGTGGATCACCTCTTTGCTGACCGTGTCGATAACCTGAATGGTGTCGTTCAGCGGATGGGCAAAGTTGACCCAGACCTGCCGCCCGTCGGGCCGCGCCATGGCGAATACCGGCTGGCCATGGGTGGTGGTGCGCCCGGTCTCGGTCAATGTGTCGGCATCGACCCACAGGACCTGCGCGTGGCCAACGGCGGGCAGCACGAATTCGCGGCCTGTCAGCGCCCAGCCTTCGAGATGCGGCATCTTGTAGACCGGCATTTCCTGCTCACCCCGGCCATAGCCGGGTAGAACGCGGATCGGCTGGGGCGTCTCGTCCCACAGGTCAAGCGCGGTCAGCCCGTCCTCGCCAAAAAGGCCCGTGATATAGGTGCGGCCATTGCCGGTGATCAGCGCGTCATAAGGGTTCTTGCCCATGCCGGGGATGGTGGTCAGCACCGGCTCGGGCGTGGTGAAATCGGCGATCCAGGTCTCGCCCGTATCCCAGACGGTAAAGACGAAGCGGCGGCCCGGCGCATCGACCAGGCCGATGGTCTTGCCGCCGGTGGGGATGTCGGCGACCACCTCAAGCGTGTCGGCATCAAAGACGCGCACGCCGCCGGGATCATAGTTGGACACGGCGACCAGCCGTCCATCGTCCGAGATGGCGCCGCCGATGGCATTGCCAGATTGCAGCACGCGGTTCACGATCTGGCGGGTGGTGATGTCGAGTTTGGTCAGCCCGCCGTCGCGGCCGAACACATAGGCAAAGCGTTCATCGGGGGAATAGACCAGCGAGGCATGCGAGAGATCGCCCAACCCCTCGATCCGGGCCAGCGCGGCGCGCTCGGACTGATCGACCAGCAGGACCGAGCCGGTGGCCCGTTCGATCACCAGCCCCAGATCGCCGGTGGCAACGGTCTGGGCGCCGGCGGTGCCCGCCATCAGCGCGGCGACAAGGGTCAGGACAAGCGGTTTCATCTGGCCTCCGGGTCTTGCAGGTAACGGGCGATCCATTCTGCCTCTTCCTCGGTCAGAAGCGGGCGCCAGGGCGGCATCGCGGTGTCGGGGATGCCGTCGAGGATGACGCCGGTCAGCACCTCGCGGTCGAAATGGCCAAGCGCCTCGGGCCGGATATCGGGGCCAAGCCCACCCTTGAGCGTCAGCCCGTGGCACGAGCCGCAATCCTGCTGCACCAGCCGCCTGAGCGCGTCGGGGTCGAGGGTTTCGGCGGCAAAGGCGGTGGTGGCCAAAAGCGCGGCGATGGTCAGCAGCGCCTTGCCGATGCCGAGTGCGGTGCCACTGTGAAGGCGGGGAAAGAAAGCGGTATCAGCCATGGGCCACCGCCTGTTCCAGCAGATCGGTAACCGGCTGCTCGGCATAAAGCGAGACCACCTTGCCGATGATAAAGAGGGTCGGCGCCTCAAGCGCCTCGGCCCGGGCATCCGCCGCGATCCGGTCGAGCCGCGACAGCAGGCGGCGCTCATCCGGCGTGGTCGCACGGCTGATTGCAAGAACAGGGGTCGTGGCGGGCAGGTTCTCGGTCATCAGGCCGATGGCGATCTGGCCGATATTGGCCACGCCCATATAGACCACCAGCGTGGTGTCGGGATCGGCAAGGCGTTTCCAGTCGAGGTCCAGCACACGGTCCGACTGCCGGTGGCCGGTGACATATTGCACGCCTGTTGCCAGGCCGCGATGGGTCAGCGGTACGCCGGTCGCGCTCGAAGCGCCCTGCGCTGCGGTGATGCCGGGGGCGTAATCGACCCGCACCCCGTGGGCCATGAGAAAGGCCGCCTCTTCCGAGCCGCGGCCAAAGATCATCGGGTCGCCACCCTTGAGCCGGGCCACCACATGACCCGCGCGGGCCTCGTCAAGAAGAATGCGGTTGATCCGGTCCTGCGGCACAGGATGGCATTTGGGCGACTTGCCCACCGGGATCATCCGGGCACCATCGGGTGCCATGGCCACGATGCGGGGATCGACCAGCCGGTCATAGACCACCACCTGGGCCTCTTGCAGCAGGCGCAGGGCGCGCAGGGTAAGCAGTTCGGGATCTCCTGGTCCTGCGCCGATCAGGTGGACATGTCCGGTGAGTGTCATGGCGTGCTCCGTCAGGTTGGGGCTGGCGAGAGGGGAAAGGGATGGGCGGGCCCCGGGACGCAACCGGGCCCGCCCGACGGACCGGCGTCAGTAGACGTCGGACCGGGTGTTATAGACGTTGAACTTGCCGGTCGGGGTGATCAGGCGCGGGTCCTTGATCACGGCCTTGAGTTCCAGCGTCTTGTCGTCGACAACGACGATGGCGCTTTCCAGGTCCTTGGCGTTCCAGACCGAGAACCAGATCTCGTTGCCTTCCTGGTTGAACTCGCCCTGCACGACGCGGGGTTGACCCTCGCCGATCTCGGCCCATTCCACGATCGGAAGAACGGTGTATTCCGGCTCTTCCTGGGCCAGATCACCCAGTTTGAAGACCGCGACCGAGCCCGAGATTTCCGCATCCGGGTTCAGCGGCGCATCGACATAAAGGTGTTCCGAGGTCGGGTGCGATTTCACGAAGAGCGAACCGCCGCCCTGGGCATAGAGGGTCTGCACGACCTTCCAGGCGTTGTCGGGGTGTCCCTCGGGATCGGTGCCGATCAGCGCCACGGTCTCATCCCCCAGGTGCGAGGTTGCCCAGACCGGACCATAGGTCGGGTGCATCAGGTTGGCGCCCCGGCCCGGGTGCGGTGTCTGGCCGCCGGTCTCGACCAGCGCGGTCAGGGTGCTGTCCTTGGTATCGACCACGGCCACCTTGCCACGGGCGTTGGCCGCGACCAGGAAGTACCGCTTGGAACTGTCGAACCCGCCATCATGCAGGAAGCGTTCGGCTTCGATCTCGGTCACCTTGAGGTTCTTGATGTCCGAATAGTCGATCATCAGGATCTTCCCGGTCTCCTTGACGTTGACGATGAACTCGGGGTTGAAGTGGCTGGCCACGATGGAGGCCACGCGCGGTTCGGGGTGATAGCTCTGATCGTCATAGACCATGCCGCGGGTCGACTTGATCTTGAGCGGCTCCAGCGTGTCGCCGTCCATGATCACGTATTGCGGCGGCCAGTAGGAACCGGCAATCGCGTACTTGTCCTCGAACCCCTTGAATTTCGAAGTCTCGATCGAGCGCGCCTCGGAGCCGACCTTGATCTGGGCCACGGTGGCGGGGGTCTCCATCCACAGGTCGATCATGTTCACAAGCGCGTCGCGCCCGATCACGAACAGATAGCGGCCCGAGGCCGAGATCCGGCTGATATGCACCGCGTAACCGGTGTCGATCACCGCGTGGATCTTGTAGTTGGCACCGTCGATCAACGCCACCTGACCGGAATCGCGCAGCGTGACCGAGAACAGGTTGTCGATGTCGATATCGTTCATCTTCTCGGCCGGGCGATCCTCGGGCGCGACCAGAACTTTCCAGGTCTCGCGCATCTCGGCCATGCCGAACTCGGGCGGCGAGGCCGGATCGAGCAGGATGTAGCGCGCCATGATGTCGATTTCTTCTTCGCTCATCTCGCCGGAGGTGCCCCAGTTGGGCATACCGGCAGGAGAGCCGTAGGTGATGAAATCGCGCAGGTATTCATAGCCCACGTCGCGGGTGATGTCGGTGGTCAGCGGCTTGCCGGTGGCACCTTTGCGCAGCACGCCGTGGCACCCGGCGCAGCGTTCGAAATAGATCTTGTTGCCGATGTTGTACTCTTCCTGCGTCATCACCGGGTCGCCTTCGCGGCGTCCGGGGATTTCCAGGTTCAGGGCACCAAGGGTGGTCATGCTGGGCTGATAGGCGGCGCCGGCATCCGACCCGTGGCTGTCCTGAGCGGCAACCATGGGTGCGGCCAGGCCCAGGGCCATGGCGGCACTGGTCAGAAGCAGGGTTCTGCGAATGGCGGGGGTTGGTTTCATAACGGTATCTCCGTCGAAGGCTGGTGAGGCATGTCCGACTCTGGCAGCCCGCGCGGGGACGCTCCTTGACTTTCGTTAAGGTCAACCGCCGCCTCTGCCGTTAGCGTGACGGGACGAGCGAACGATCCCGCGCGGGCGACCCGTGCGGCAGGAGGCAAGAGATGAACGCGCTGACGCGACTGTTTTCCGAAGGGTTTCGGGTGTTTTTCCTGGCGGCGGGTGTTTACGGCCTGTTTGCCGGGGCGATCTGGGTTCTTTTTCTGGCGGGTGACGGACCCGCGCTGGCGCAGGTGCCAAGCCAGTGGCACGCTCATGAGATGGTGTTCGGTTACGCCACCGCCGCCCTTGGCGGTTTTTTTCTGACCGCGGTGCCAAACTGGACCGGCGCGCCCGGCGCGCGTCAGAGCTTCATCGCGTTGGCGGCGGGACTGTGGCTGGCCGGGCGGCTGGCGGTCTGGTACGCGGGTGCGCTGCCGCCAGTCTGGGTGGCACTGCTGGATCTGGCCTTTCTGCCGGTGCTGGCGCTGAAGATCGTGACCCAGCTGCTGAAACGTCCCAAGCCACAGAACCTGATGTTCCTTTTGTTCCTGGCCTATCTCTGGGCCGCCGACCTGTGGTTGCATCTGGACTGGATCGGGACCGGCTATGGCGATGCCGAAACCGGGCTGCGCGCCGGTCTGGCGGTGCTGTGTGCGCTGATTTCGGTGCTGGGCGGGCGGATCACCCCGGCCTTTACCCGCAACGCAATGAAACGCGCAGGCGTGGCCGAAACGATTTGGCCCGTCAGCCGGGCGCTGCTCGAACGGGCGGCGGTGGTGTTGGCTCTGCTGCTGCCGGGCATGGTGCTTGGCGGCGCGCCTGCGGGGCTGAGTGGCACGGTCGCGCTGGCCTTTGGCGTGGTGCAGGCGCTGCGGCTGATGCGCTGGGGCGGACTCTGGTGCCTGTCGCAGCCGATCCTGTGGGCGCTTCACCTGGCGCTGGCGATGCTGGCGGCGGGCATGATCCTGTGGGGGCTGGCCGGGCTGGGCCTGGGCAACGAACTGGCGGCATTGCATCTGCTGGGCATCGGCTGTGTCGGCGGCATGACGCTGGCGGTGATGAGCCGCGCGGCGCTTGGTCATTCCGGGCGCCCGCTGGTGGCGCCGGGGCCGATGGTGCTGGGCTATGGGCTGATGGCGGCGGCGGCGCTGACGCGATGGGCGGGCTCCGGCTTCGAAGCGCTTTACCTTCCGGCTATGCTGCTCGCGGGGTTGTTGTGGACGGCCGCGTTCACTACCTATCTTGCGGCGATGTGGCCAGCGCTGATTGGTCCGCGCGCGGGTTCCGCCGGATAAGGCGGTCGGCTCACAGCCATCTCAGCAGCCGGAACAGCAACACGATGGCAAGGCCCAGCAGGGCCGAGGCGCCAGCCAGCAGCCAGAAGGCCAGCGGTGATCCGGTGCCCGGCATACCCGCGATATTGACCCCGAAAAGACCGGTGAGAAACCCAAGCGGCAGGAACACGGCGGCCACCACCGACAAAACGAAACTGTTGCGGCCCAGCAGACGCACCTGTTCCGAGGCGATCTGATCCTGCACCGCGGCCAGCCGGTCGCGGGTCGCATCCAGTTCCTCGATGGTGCGACGGGTGCGATCGACAGCTTCGCGCAGCAGAACCAGCCCGGCGGGATCGAACAGCCCGGCCTCATTGCGCAAGAGCGCATCCAGCGCCTCGCGCTGTGGATGCAGATAGCGGCGCAGCTTGATTGCCTCCAGTCGCAGCGCGCTGAGCTTGTCATTCACGTCACCGGCGCCTTCCAGCGCCTCTTCCTCAATCCCGTCGGTCCGGTCGTCCAGTTCCAGCGAAACGATCTCGATCCTGTGCGACAGTCCGTGCAGCAACTCGGACAGAAACAGGGCGATACTGTCCGGCCCGCGCCCGCTGTCGGATTGCTGGCGCAATTCATCCGTGGCGCGGATACGGCGGATGCGGGCGGTGACGACAAGAGAGGGCGTCACCCAGAGCCGCAGCGAAACCATGTCTTCGCGCGCCGATCCCGGGTTCAGGTTGACGCCGCGCAGGTTGAGCAGGATGCCATCGGCCAGCGGGTCGCAGCGGGGACGGGTCTCGGTCTGGGTCAGTGCGCTGGCGGCAACCGGTGGAAGATGCGCACGAAGCCAGTCGGCGCTGGCGGGGTCCGAAAGGTCGAGATGCAGCCAGCGAAACCCGGTGCCCGCGACGGGCGCAGGCGCCGGCCAACTCTCGGTGACGGGGCTGGCATGACCAGCGTCGAAATCGAACGCGTGGATTGGGGCGAGGATTTTTGCGGGCATGGTGATCGGCCTGTTTTGCACCAAGAGTGACCCGCACCCGCACCCGCTGTCCAGCGTAAATGCGGGCAGTTTCTCCGCCATTTCGGGCGCCCTCGCTGGGTGTCACAACGAGGCCCGCAAGGGCCGATGAGCGGCATTCGGCGCCAGTCTTGACTTTGGTTAAGGCATCTTTCTCCCCGCCCGCCATTGTCGCCCCCATCAGAAACGCGGCGCAAAGGAGAGCGCGATGCGCGAAGTCATGACCAAAAGCATGGCCCGCAACATATTCTATGGCGGGTCCCTCTTCTTCATCCTCATCTTCCTGGCCCTGTCGGCCCATTCCCACCGTTACATCACTTCGACCTCGACCAATGCCGAAACGCTGACCGCCAGTGTTGCAGACGGCAAGCATGTCTGGGAGAAACACGCCTGCATCAACTGCCATTCGATCCTGGGCGAGGGCGCCTATTTCGCCCCCGAGCTGGGCAATGTAATGACGCGCTGGGGGGTGCAGGACGATCCCGATGCCGCCTTTGAGATGCTCAAGGGCTGGATGGAGGCACAACCCACCGGCATCGAAGGCCGCCGCCAGATGCCGCGCTTCGACCTCAGCGACACGGAGATGCGGAACCTGTCCGATTTCCTGCTGTGGACGAACACGATCGACACCCAGGGCTGGCCCCCCAACGACGCCGGCTGAGAAGGGAGCACAGAGATGAAATACGAATCCCAGAAAATCGCCCTCGTCTACTTTGCCGTAGCGATGGGCCTGTTTGCGATCCAGGTGCTGGGCGGTCTGCTCGCCGGCTGGATCTATGTGGCCCCCAACACGCTGAGCGAGCTGTTGCCGTTCAACATCGTGCGGATGCTGCACACCAACTCACTCATCGTCTGGCTGATCCTCGGATTCTTCGGGGCGGCCTATTTCCTGATCCCCGAAGAGGCCGAGCGCGAGATCCACTCGACCAAACTGGCCTATATCCAGCTGGCGATCCTGGTTCTGGGCACGCTTGGCGTGGTGGTGACCTATGTGTTCAACCTGTTCGAGGGCCATTGGCTTTTGGGCAAGGAGGGGCGCGAGTTCATCGAACAGCCCAAATGGGTCAAGGCGGGCATCGTCGTGGCGGCGCTGATCTTTCTCTACAACGTCTCGATGACGGTGCTGAAGGGCAAGAAGACCGCGATCACCAATATCCTGCTTCTGGGCCTCTGGGGTCTGGCGCTCTTGTTCCTGTTCAGCTTCTACAACCCGTCGAACCTGGCGCTGGACAAGCAGTACTGGTGGTACATCGTGCACCTCTGGGTCGAAGGCGTGTGGGAGCTGATCATGGCCTCGATCCTGGCCTATCTGATGCTGAAACTGACCGGCGTAGACCGTGAAGTGGTCGAGAAATGGCTTTATGTCATCGTCGCCGCCGCGCTGTTCTCGGGCATTCTGGGCACTGGCCACCACTATTACTGGATCGGGACGCCGGGGTATTGGCAGTGGATCGGGTCGATCTTCTCCTCGCTCGAGGTCATCCCCTTCTTCGCGATGATGGCCTTTGCCTTTGTCATGGTCTGGAAGGGCCGCCGGGACCACCCGAACAAGGCCGCTCTGCTGTGGTCGCTGGGATGTGCCACGCTCGCCTTCTTTGGCGCCGGGGTCTGGGGCTTCCTGCACACGCTGCACGGGGTGAACTATTACACCCACGGCACCCAGATCACCGCCGCCCACGGGCACCTGGCGTTCTTTGGGGCCTATGTGTCGCTGAACCTGGCGATCTTCAGCTATGCGATGCCGATCCTGTTGAACCGCGATCCCTATAACCAGGTGCTCAACATGGCGTCCTTCTGGCTGATGAGCAGCGGCATGGTCTTCATGACCTTTGTGCTGACCTTTGCCGGCACCATCCAGACCCACCTGCAACGGGTCATGGGCGAATACTTCATGGACGTCCAGGACCAGGTGGCGATCTTCTACTGGATGCGCTTTGGCTCTGGTCTGGTGGTGGTGATCGGTGCGCTTCTGTTCATCTATGCCATGTGGGTACCGCGGCGCGAGATTATCGAGCGTGGCGCAGTCGAAACACCGGCCGAGTGATGCAGATGGACGGATCGAAACATATGGGAACGGGGGCGGCAGACGCCCCCTTCTACCTCGCCCAGGGTGATGAATGCGATATCTTCACCGCCGCTTATAACAACAACCTGCCGGTCCTTCTGAAAGGTCCGACCGGCTGCGGCAAGACCCGCTTTGTGGCCCATATGGCGGCAAAACTCGGCCGCCCGCTTTACACCGTAGCCTGTCATGACGATCTGGCCGCCGCCGATCTGATCGGGCGCTATCTGCTCAAGGGTGGCGAGACGGTCTGGGTCGACGGGCCGCTGACCCGCGCGGTGCGCGAGGGGGCGATCTGTTACCTCGACGAGGTGGTCGAGGCCCGCAAGGACGTGACCGTTGTGCTGCACCCGCTGACCGATGATCGCCGCATCCTGCCGATCGACCGTACCGGCGAAGAGCTGGAAGCCGCCCCCGGCTTCATGCTGGTCGCATCCTACAACCCCGGTTACCAGAACATCCTCAAGACCCTGAAACCCTCGACTCGGCAACGCTTCTTGTCGCTGGAATTCGACTTCCCCGCGCCCGAGTTGGAGGCGCGCGTCGTGTCGCAGGAAAGCGGCCTGTCGCTGGAGCGGTGCAAGCCGCTGATCCGGCTCGCGGGCAAGCTGCGCGGGCTCAAGGGGCAGGATCTGGAGGAAGGGGTCTCTACCCGCCTCGTTGTCTATGCCGCGACCCTGATCGCGCAGGGCATGCCGACCGAACGCGCCATCCTGGCCGCCATGGTCGAACCTCTCACAGATGACGAGGATATCAAACGCGGGCTCCTCGATCTGACCACCGCCGTCTTTGGGTGAGGCCGGCGATGGTCCAGATCGACTTCGAGCCATGGGAACCCGAGGAGACAATCGGGAAACTGTGGCATAGCCTTGCCAGCCGTCTCGACGCACCATTGGTGCACGAAGGAGCCGCGGTCGACCTGTCAGAGGTCGCGGGACGGCTGGCCGTTCTTTTCCGGGGTCTGGGTGGCAGCGCCGGGGTCGAGCTGCGCCCGGTCTCGCCCGAGATCTCGCGCCACCGGTTGAGTTGGCGCCGCCGTCTGGGCACCGAGGCCGAGGCGCTGCCACGTGCCAGTTTCGACGGCGAGGTGCTGCGCCTGCCGGACCGGCTGGCGGTGTTCCCGATGCGCGCGGCCAACGGGGCGCTTTATGTCTGGTTGGCCGCCGCCACCGCCCATGCCGGCACCCGTGTCGAAGAGGATGACCCGCTACGCGCCGATCTGCGGACGCTGTCAGCGGCACAGGCAATGGTGGCGGCAACGTTATCCGACGCACCCGGCCTGCGCCCGCTTTACGCCGAACTGTGCAAGGGCCTGTTACAGCAGCGCGACCTGCCGAACCTACCCCCTGCCGAGGCCGCGGTCGAAGAGTTGATCCGCCAGATGCTGGGCGACCCGCAACCGCTCTCGACGCGGGCTGCGCAGTTTCAGGCGATGGACGAGACCCTCACCGCCCCGCGCGGCTATCAGCCATTTCGCCCGGTGCCGCTCTGGCCCGAGCTGCGCGCAGTGGCCCTGTCCGAACATCACGAGGCCGAAAGCCGCGATACAGAGGGGCCGCCCGAGGAATCGGGCGAAAAGACCCACCGCGCCCGGCGCCGCAAATCCGACATGGCCGCGCGCCACGACAGTTTCATCCTGCACAAGTTCGAAGCGATCCTGAGCTGGGCCGAGTTCCTGAACCTCAACCGCCGGGTCGATGACGATGATCCCGACAATGCCAAAAAGGCCGCCGACGATCAGGACGAGATCGGTTTGGGTCAGATTTCCAAGGCGCCGCCGACGCGGCTGAAACTGCATCTGGATCTCGCACCCGAAGATGTGGACCGCGAGCGGCTGTCGGGCCGGGTGCTTTATCCCGAATGGGACGTGCGCACCGGTGCCTATCTGCCCGACCATGTCAATGTCCTGACCTCCGAGGCCGAGATCCGTGACGGCGCCGAGGCCCTTACCCATGATCCGGCCACCGCCCGCCGCATTCGCGCGGTCAAGCGCCAGTTCGAGGCATTGCGCCCGGGCCGGATGATGACGCGCGGCCATCTGGACGGCGACCAGCTGGATGTCGAGGCCGCCGTGCGCGGCCATCTGGACCGGCTTGCCAATGGCGAGGGCAGCGAGCGCATCTGGATGCAGTCGCGCCCGGTGGCGCGCGATCTGGCGGTGTCGATCCTGCTCGATGTCTCGCGCTCGACCGAAAGCGCGGTCTCGGGCCGCGCGGTGATCGACATCGAACGCGAGGCGCTGGCGGCGCTGGCCTGGGGGCTGGATGCCTGCGGCGACGATTTCGCCATCCACGCCTTCAGCTCGCTGAAACGCGCGCGGGTCTATGTGCAGCGCTGCAAGGGCTTCGGCGAAATGATGAGCGGTCAGGTCGAGGCCCGCATCGCCTCGCTGCGACCCGGCTTCTACACCCGGCTTGGCGCAGCGATCCGCCATGCCTCGGCCGATCTGGCCGGGCAGGGGCGCAAGCGGCGGCTGCTGTTGGTGATCACCGATGGCAAGCCCAACGATCTGGACCACTACGAGGGCCACCACGGCATCGAAGATACCGCCATGGCGGTGCGCGAGGCGCGCCGCGCCGGACAATCGGTGTTTGGTGTCACCATCGATAAATCCGGTAAAAGCTGGTTCCCCCGCATGTTCGGGCAGGGCGGATTTGCCGTGATCCCCGACCCCCACCGGCTGACACTGGCCCTGCCGCAGATCTATCGGCATCTGGTCGGGGCATGAACGAGCGTTCGCTGATCGACGAGTTGCCGGGCGAACTCATGATGTGGGTTCTGATCCTGTCCGAGCTATTGGTGTTCGGTGCCGGGCTGGTGGCGTTGCTGGCGGTACGGCTGAGCGATCCGGCAGGCTTTGCCGAGGCGCAGGACCATCTCCACCGCACTGGGGCCGCTCTCAACACCTTGGTGCTGGTCACGTCGGGTTACCTCGCGGCTTGTGCGCTCCATTGGCGCCGCGCGGGTCTGCGCGCACGGCCGAGGTGGGCCTTGGCGGGCGCGGCGGCGCTGGGGGCGCTGTTTCTGGTGATCAAGGGCGCGGAATATGCCGGCAAGGCGGCCCAGGGGATCAGCTATGACTCTCATCCGTTTTTCATGTTCTACTACCTGCTGACCGGGTTTCACGCGGCGCATGTTCTGGCCGGGGTCGCGATCCTGCTGCTGGTGGCCTGGCGCGATGCGCCTCGCAATATCGAGGCGGGCGCGCAGTTCTGGCATATGGTCGATCTTGTCTGGGTCCTGCTCTACCCGGTCGTCTATCTGGCAGGGTAAGGGGATGCGCGCGTTTCTCTCCGACCCATTGAACCGCGCCTGGCTGGCGCTGCTGGCGTTGAGCCTTGCGGGCGCGCTTCTGACACTGGCGCCGGTGCCGCAGGCGCTGATCGGCGCAGGTGTACTGATGCTGGCGCTGGTCAAGGCCCGTCTGATCCTGTCGCGCTATCTGGAACTGGGGCAAAGCCCGGCCTGGATGCGCGGCATCGGAACAGTCCTGACCGGGTTTGTACTGCTATTGCTGGTGCTATCCCTGCTCTGATCGCCATTTCGTGACCGTCTTTGCCCGGAAAATACCGGTTTTGTGGGTTTGGCCATTGCACGTTTGCGCAAACAAAGGCAGCTTGGGTCAATTCTGGACCCCGGCCTGTTGAGTCTCACATCTTTCCGAGAGCGGCGGGGGCCACTCGGACATAAGACAAGGAGCCCGCCACGTTGAACCGCCCCCTGCACCTCCGCGCGACCTGCCCCGAAGGCTGAGCGATGGCGATCTTTTCCTTTCTGATCAGCCTTGCGGGCGCGACGATGCTGCTGCTGTTTGCGGTGCGGATGGTGCGCACGGGGATCGAGCGCGCCTATGGCTCGTCGTTCCAGCGGGTGATGACCGGCAATAGCGGCGTGATGCGGGCCGGGGCGGTGGGACTGGTCATGGCGGTGGTGCTGCAAAGCTCGGCCGCGGTGGCGCTGCTGACTTCGGGCTTTGCCGGGGCGGGGCTGATGGGGTTCGGTCAGGGGCTGGCGATCGTGCTGGGCGGCGATCTGGGCTCGGCGCTGGTGATCCAGATCCTGTCCTGGCGGCTGGACTGGCTGGTACCGCTGCTCTTGGCGGTGGGCGGCTGGCTGTTCGTCAAGACCGAACAGCGCAAGGCGCGTCAGTTCGGGCGCATCCTGATGGGTATCGCCTTTATCCTGATCTCGCTGCGGTTCCTGCGCGAGGCGATGGACCCGATCCGAGACAGCGCCTTTCTACCCGCCATCGCCGACTATCTGGCGCGCGACTATGTCACCGCCTTTATCGTCGGTGGCGCGCTGGCCTTTGTCATGCATTCGTCGGTTGCGGCGATCCTGATGTGCGTGACGCTGGTTCAGATCGGCGCGATTCCCTTTGCCGCGGGCCTGTCGCTGGTGCTGGGGGCAAATTTCGGCAGCGCCTTCATCCCGGTCTGGCTGTCGCGCGGCATGACGATGCCCGCCCGGCGCATCCCATTCGCCAATCTGGCGCTGCGCGGCACCTGGGCGGTGCTGTGCCTTTTTGCGGTCAACCTGGCGCTGCGCAACGGTCTGGGCGCCGGTGAGCATGGCGGGCAGGAGCTGGTCTATGCGCATCTGGCATTCAACGCGTCGCTGTTGGTGCTGGCGCTGCCATTCTGCAACCTGCTGGCCGCGCCCTTGACCCGGCTGTTGCCGGACCCGGCGCAGCCGGTCGATGCGGACACACTGGCGCGCCCGGCCTCCAGCCTCGACCCCGCCCATATCGGCAGCCCGGCGCAGGCGGTGTCGAGCCTGAAGCGCGAATTGCTGCGCATGGCCGATCTGGTCGAGGCGATGTTCCGCCCCGTTCTGGGCCTCTATCGCGATGGCGACAAGACCCGGATCAAGGCGGTGCAATCGCTGGACAAAGAGGTGAATGCTTGCCTGTCGGGCATCCGCCGTTATGTTGCCGCGCTGCCCGCCGATCAGATCGGCAAGGACGCGGCGCGCAGCGCGCGTGACATGCTGGAATATGCGGTGCGGCTGGAAACCGCCGGTGACGTCGTGGCCGGGCGGCTTTGCGTTCTGGCGGGCGATCTGCGCAAGACCGGCAACCAGTTCTCGAAAGAGGGTTGGTCCGAGTTGCAGCAGATGCACGAGACCATTCTGGCCAACATGAAACTGGCCTCGAACGTGTTGATCTCGGACGATCTGGAAAGCGCGCGCCTGTTGAGCCTGGAAAAGACCGAGCTGAAACGCGCCGAGCGCAGCAGCCGCAAGCGGCATTTCCGGCGCTTGCAGAATGGCGAGGTGCAGAGTTTCGACACCAGCGACTGTCATCTGGAAACCCTGCGTGCCCTGCGCGAATTCAACAGCCATGTCTCGGCTGTGGCCTATCCGATACTTTATGCCAACGGCCAACTGCTAGAGACCCGCCTGATCGAAACCCTGCCAGCAACGCAGGACGAGGACTGAGATGTCGGCGGGCATCGTCGCCATCATTTTGTCGGCGGCCCTGTTGCACGCGATCTGGAACGCCATTGTCAAAAGCGCGGCGGACCGCACCACGATGCTGGGCCTTGTCGCCTCGGGCCATGTGCTGGCGGGCGCGGTCATGGTTACGCTGCTGCCGCTGCCCGCACCCGAAAGCCTGCCCTATATCCTGCTCTCGACGGTGATCCATTTCGGCTATTACTACATGCTGGGGCAGGCCTATCGTCACGGCGATCTGAGCGTGGTCTATCCCATCGCGCGCGGCATCGTGCCGGCGCTGGTGGCGCTTTGGGCGCTGCTCTTGCTAGGTGAAACCCTGCCGGTCCAGGCCTGGGTGGGCATCGCCACCATCGCCGCCGGTATCCAGCTGAGCAGCTGGTCGGCGCTGCGCCTCGGGGTCGGGCGCGCGGCGCTGGGGTTTGCGGTGGGCACGGGCCTGTGTATCTCGGCCTATTCCGTGGTCGACGGGATTGGGGTGCGGCTGTCGCAGAACACGCTGTCATATTGGGCCTGGGGGGCGTTCCTGCATCTCTTCATCGCGGGTTTTGTGGCGATCCGAAAACGGGACACGCTGGCGGGGTTGAAGCCAAAGGTCTGGGCCACCGGCATCCTGGGCGGGTTGGTGTCGATGGCGGCCTATGGGCTGGTCCTTTATGCCAAGAACTTTGCCCCCCTTGGCGCGGTCTCGGCCCTGCGCGAAACCTCGGTGATCTTTGCCGCCCTGATCGGCTTTGTCTTTCTGGGCGAGGGCAACTGGAAACGCCGTCTGGGGGCGGCGGCGCTGATGGCGGCAGGGGTGGCGCTGATCGGCATGGCGGGTTGAGATAACGGCTGATCAAAAATTTGATCATATCTGGCAGGCCTCTGAATTTGCTGCTATAGCAGGCGGCGAAACAGGGGATGAGATGATGGACCTGCTGACCGTAAACGACCGCCCCGGCGAATACCCGCCGTCATACTACGCCGCGCAGGCAAAGAAGCTGGACCCGTTCCCCCAGGCGAAGGGCGCGCTGACTTGTGATGTCTGCGTTGTGGGCGGTGGGTTCACCGGGCTTTCGGCGGCGCTGCATCTGGCGCAGCGCGGCTATGACGTGGTCCTGCTCGAGGCGCAGCGCGTGGGGTTCGGCGCCTCTGGCCGCAATGGCGGCCAGGTGGGGCAGGGACAGCGGCTGGAACAGGAAGAACTGGAAAAGATGCTGGGCCGTGAGCATGCCCATGCCCTGTGGCAGGTGGCGCGGCAATCGGTCGATCTGGTGCGCGACCTGGCTGCCTCGGATCTGGTGCATGCCGATTTCCATCCCGGCATCATCCATGCCGATCACCGCGAACGTTTCGTGTCGCACAGCCACGACCATGTCCGCCACATGCGCGAGGAATACGGCTATACCGCGATCCGGGCGCTCGACCGGGACGAGATGCGGCACCTGGTGGCCTCGGACGCCTATCACGGCGGGTCGATTTACGAGGATGCGGGCCATATCGACCCGCTGGAACTGGTGCTGGGTCTGGCCCGGATGGCGGTGGCCGCAGGCGCGCGTATCTTCGAGCGCTCGAAAGTGACCGCACTAACCGAGGGCGATCCCGCCTATCTGCGCACCGATCAGGCCGAGATCACAGCGCGCCATGTGGTGTTGGGCTGCAACGGTTATCTGGGCCGTCTTGATGACCGGGTGGCGGCGCGGGTCATGCCGATCAACAACTATATCATCGCCACCGAACCATTGGGGCCCGAACGGCAAGAGGCACTGATCCGCAACAATCACGCGGTGGCCGACAGCAAGTTCGTGATCAATTATTTCCGGTTCTCCGACGATCACCGGCTGCTGTTCGGTGGCACCGAAAGCTATGGCTATCGCTTTCCCTCCGACATCGCCGCCAAGGTGCGCAAGCCGATGCTCGAGATCTTTCCGCAACTGGCCGATGTGCGGATCGACCATGCCTGGGGAGGGACGCTTGGCATCACCATGAACCGGATGCCGCATTTCGAACGGCTGTCGGGCAATATGCTGAGCCTGTCGGGCTTCTCGGGTCATGGTGTGGCGCTGGCAACCCTGGCGGGGCAGATCGCGGCGGAAACCATCGCCGGACAGGCGGAAAGGTTCGACCTGATGGCACGCGTGCCCGGGCGCCCGTTTCCTGGCGGCCCGGCACTGCGCACACCGCTGCTGATCCTGGCGATGCTGTGGTTCAGCCTGCGCGACCGGTTGTGACAGAGACATCTCAGGGGTAGAGCCGGTTCAGATTTTTCGACCTAAGCGAGAGAACCGATTGCAAAATACGGGGCGGCTCTCTTACGATGCCCCCAGATATTCTCTGTTTAGGACATAGCCGTGCTTTGGTATGATAGTCGTGCGCAACGTTTGCGCGAAAAATCCGCAGTTTGGGCCGTAAATCAAAAGACCGACCCCAGTTTTCAGGGGCTTCCGCCGAAATACGCCGAAGAGCTTCAAAAGAACATCTTGGGCACCGTGGTGCTGCCCGGCGACCCTGAATACAACGCCGACCGGATGCTGTCGAACCCCCGGTTCTCGGCCTATCCGCAGGTCATCGTCTATTGCGAGGTCGAGACCGACGTGGCCGAATGCCTGCGGGTGGCGCGGGCGCTGTCGATGGCGGTCGTGGTGCGCTCGGGCGGGCACAGCACGGCGGGCTTCTCGTCGCAGAACGGGTTCCTGATCGACGTCAGCCGGATGAACGATGTCTGCATCAGCCCCGAGGCGCTGCGCGCCTGGGTCGGGCCGGGCACCAATTTCGGCAAGTTCAACGCCAAGCTTCTGCCCTATGATCTGCACACGCCCGGTGGTGCCTGCCCCGATGTCTGTGTCGGCGGCTACATGCAGGGTGGAGGATACGGTTTTACCGCGCGTATTTTCGGCATGAACTGCGACCAGGTCGAGGAAATCCGCGTGATGATGACCGACGGTCGCATCGTGCATGCCAATGCCGAGCTGAACCCCGATCTGTTCTGGGCGGTGCGCGGCGGCACAGGCAGCAACTTTGGCGTACTGCTGGGGGTCAAGTACCGGCTGTATCGCGGTTCGACCTTCTCGGGCTTTTCCGTGCGCTGGTCGATGCAGACCGACGCGGGCGTGCAGGATACCGCGACCTCGCTGGCCTGGCTGCAAGAGAACTTCATGCGCACCGGCGCGCCCGACACCATGGGTTATCAGATGATCTGGGCCTTCGAGGGGCCCGAGGGGCAGACCAAGGAACCGGTGCTGCTGATGCGCGGGATGTATCGCGGCACCCGCGAGGAGTTGCAGGAGAAGCTGGCCCCGGTGCTGGCGCTCCCCGGCGCCACCTTGCAAGCGCTTTACGATCCGCAGCAATATATCGACCTCAACCGTATCCTGCTGAGCGAACCCTACGAGGTGCCGGAATTCCCCGCCGACATGACGCCGATGCCGCCTCCCGAGGCAAAGATCAGCCGTTATGTCGCCAAGCCGATCGACGCTGCAGGCTGGAAGGTACTGCTGGACTATTTCCGAACCTCACCCAGCCCCTATACGATCGCCGCGATGGAGATCTATGGCGGCGCCATCGCCCGCATGCCAAAGGGCGAAAACGCCTTCTTTCACCGGGATGTGTATTGCGACCTGTTCTTTGACGTGTTCTGGCTGACGGAACAGGAGAAGGAAACCATGCTGGCGTTCATCGCGGGTTGGGAGGCAGCCTTTGCCCCGCATTGGACCGGGCAGAGCTATCAGAACTATCCCAGCCCGGACAATCCCGGCTTTGCCGACGAATACTGGGGCGATACCTATTGGCTGCTGCGTTTGATCAAGCACAAATACGACCCGCTCAACCTGCTGCGCTTCCCGCAAAGCATCGAGCCGCTGGAATGGCATCCGCCGGGGCCGGGATTCCCGCCGGGTTTCCATGGCTTCGAGGAACCGATCAAGGCGATCACCGGATAACGGAGAAATGACTGAAATGTCCCGAACCATCGGCTCTGTCACCTTATGGCTGGCCGATATCGGCCTGGAGGTTTATGCCGAGCGGTTCGAACAGGCCGATATCGACCTGGAGGTGCTGGAGCATTTGTCGGATCAGGATCTGACGGATCTCGGGGTGATCTCTCTGGGACACAGGCGCAAGATCCTGGCACGCATCGCCGACCTGCGCGATGCGCCTGACGTCGTTGTGCCATCCGCCCCGGTCGAGGACCAGAGCGAGCGCCTCTATCTGACCGTGGTGTTCTGCGATCTGGTCGGATCGACCCAACTTGCCCATTCTCTGGGCGAGGAACGGTTCACCGACCTGCTTGGCGAATTCTACCGTGCGGTGGACGGCGCGGTAGATCGATATGGCGGCCATGTGGCGCAGTATCACGGCGACGGAGTGCTGATCTATTTCGGCTATCCGCAGGCACTGGAGGATGCGGCGCTGCGCGGCGTGATGGCCGCCTGCGAGTCCTGCCGCCGCGTCGGCGCCATCGCGGTGCCGGGGGCGCGGCCGATGCAGGTGCGGGTCGGGGTCGCCTCGGGGCCGGTGGTGATCGGGGACCGGCACCTCAGCCAGCACGCGCGGGGCGGGCGGGCCTATGGCGCGGTGGTCAATCTGGCCGCGCGACTTCAGGCCGAGGCGCAACCGGGCGGTGTCGTGGTCTCGGACACCACGGCGGCGCTCATCAAGCATCATTTCGAGTTGAATTTCCTGGGCCTCAGGCAGCTCAAGGGGATCGACGAACCCGCGCCGGTCTACGCGGTCGAGGCACGCCGGACCCCCGATCTGGGCGTGGCGCTGTTGGCCCGTCCCGACCGGGTGCCCTTTGTCAATCGGAAAGCGGAACTGGCGCGGCTGTCGGCCTGCTGGAACGCAGTCGCGATGGGGGCGTTCAACCTGATCACCGTGGCCGGTGAGCACGGCATCGGAAAATCGCGGTTGGTGGGAGAGTTCCTTGACCGGCTGCGGCACGAGGACCGGCCGGTCCGCCATGTCAACTGTCCCCAGCAGGGCCGCGACACACCCTATGGCGCCTTCCGGCTGCTGTTGGATCACGATCCCGATCTACCTGCCGCAACGACCCTGCGGGCCGAGCTGGAGGCCGTTCCCAGAGCAACCCAGGCCGAGCGCCGCCAGCGCCGGGCACGTGTGATCAGCCTCTTGGCGGATCACTTCGGCAGAACCGAATCCGGGCCCAAGGTTTTGTGGATAGACGATCTGCAATGGGCCGACCCCTCGACCATCGACGTTCTGCTGACACTGGCCTCGCGCCGCCCGCCGGGCCTGATGCTGATTGTCAGCGCCCGCAACGCGCTGCCAGACCAGCGGTTGATGCATGTGGACGGATCGGTGCCGATTTCGCTGGGGTTGATGTCGCCGGAACATACCAACAGCATCGTGCGCGAGGTCCTTGGAGATGCGAAGGGCGCCGAAGCTCTGGTGGCGCCGCTGGTGGCAAGGGCCGAGGGCATCCCCGTCTTTGCCGAGGAACTGGCGTTGGAGATGCGGGCGCGGCTGGCGGGACCCGAGGATGTGGATGCCGACAACCTGCCGGACATGTCGGTACCCTCCAGCCTGCAACAGAGCCTTCAGGCACGTATTCGTCGGCTGGCGCGCGCGCGTCCACTGCTGCGGCTGGTGGCAAGCATCGGGCGCGAGGCGCCCTTGCCGCTGCTGCGCGACCTCTGGCCTGGCCCCGGCTCCATCGAAGAGGCGCTGGACGAGCTGATCGCGGCGGGGCTGGCGGAACTGCACCTTGCCCGCGACAGCCAACACGAAAACCGGCTGATCCTGCGTCACCAGCTTCTTCAGGATTGTGCCTATGACATCATCCTGACCCGCGACCGCGAGCGCATCCACACCGCTATCGCCGAAGCGTTGGCGCGCCGCCGCGCCGAAGGGCAGGCGGTGGAACCGACGTTGATGGCCGATCAGCTTGAACGGGCCGGGCGGTTGCGCCCTGCCGCAGAACTGTGGGCCGAGGCCGGGCGTGGCGCCGCCGCACAATCGGCTGATGCCGAGGCCGTGGCCCTGTTCCGCCGGGCGCTGGCGCTGGTGCCCCGGATCGGCGCCACCGAAGGCGACTGGAGCGACCAGTTCGAGGCCGACACCTTGCTGGCGCTGTTCCCGGCGCTGATCGGGGCCAAGGGCTATCGCGCAGCGGGCGAGGATGTGCTGGGCCGGATCAACGCGCTGATCGAACGTACTGGTGGCAGCCAGCGGGTGTTCTCGACCATGTTCTTTCGCTGGATCGACATCTGCGTGCAGGGCGATATCGACGCGGGCCACGAATTTGCCGTGGGGCTGGCCGATATCGCGCGCTCGGATCCGACCGGCCTGCATGCGCTGGTGCTCGACCGGATGCTGGGCTCGAGCCACATGTTCCGGGGGGAGTTCGACGACGCGCGACAGTATCTGGACCGGTTCCTCGCCACCTATGACCCGACCCTTCATGCCGAGCCGTTGCGGCCGTTCGGCGCCACCGACAATCACGCCACCGTTCTGTGTTGCATTGCAGCGATCGAGGCCTTCACCGGCACCCCCGAGGATACCCGCGTCGCCACGGCGGCGGCGCTGGCCTCAGCACGCGCCTCCGAGATGATCCACACGTTGTGTCACACACTGACCTTCGGCGCCGCCTTTCCGGCCGCGATCCGCCGCGACTGGGGGGCATTTCGCGACCATGCCAGCGAGTTGAAACAGCTGGCCCAGAGCAGGCAACTGGCCTTTTGGCTTGTCTATGCCCGGATGCTGGCCGGCATCGGAGATATTGCCGCGGGACGGGTCGACGAGGGCCAGGCCGAGTTCGCCTATGGCAGCAGGGTTCTGGGCGAGCAGGGGTTCGAATTCCTGCAACCCACCTTTCGGGTGATCCATGCCATGGCCGAGGAAACCGCGCTGCGGGACGGGCCAAGCGGCGATCTGGCTGCGCTGGAGCGCGCAATTCGTTCGGGCGAGCGCTGGATGCTGCCCGAATGCCTGCGGCTCAAGGAGCGCTGGGGCAGGTCATAGCCCTTCGAACAGCTGCTCTATATCCGCGATTTCGAGCCGCCGTCGCCCGGTCTCGATCACTCCGGCGGCGGCAAGCCGCGCCATCACGCGGCTGACCGCCTCGCGGGTGGCACCGATATAGTTGGCGATCACGTCATGCGTGGGGCTGGGATCGAGCACACCGCCCGGTTTGAGTTGCTGCGCCGCCTGTGCCTGCTGGATCAGCAACGCCCGTACCCGCTTGTCCACGTCGTGCACCACCAGGCCAAACACCCGTTCGGTCAGCGCCCGGTTGCGCTCGGCCAGGTCGATGGCCAGGTTATGGGCCAGCCGCGGTTCCCGCGCCATCCATTCAAGCAACCGCTGCGCTGGCATCCGCGCCAGAATCGTGGTTTCGGCGGCAGAGATGGTGAGCGAGCGCGGCCGCCCGTCCAACGCCGACAATTCCCCGAAATAGCGACCTGAGGTGATCTCGGTAAACGCCACCTCCTTGCCGTTGGGCGACAACAAAAGACCGACCAGACGACCTCGCACAACCACGTACATCTCGGTCGAGGTTTCGCCCTGCTCCATCACGGTCTGGCCGGTATAGACAGTGACCAGCTCCAGATCGGCCGCGAATTCGGCCAGAACCTCGGTCTCGAGCCCGGCCAGCAGCGAAACGCCCGTCAAGACGGTTTCAAGTGGCGGAATGGTTTTTCGGTTCGTGGGGCGCACGCGCTGCCTTCCTTCTCGACCGAGACTTGTAAATCCAAGGGGTTATAACGTCTATCTGGACAGAGGAGTACTGCGTCGACGCCCGATTGCCAAGTCCCGTGCGCGGGGCGGTCCGAGAACCGATTGCACAACGCAAGGTAATGCCCGCGCCCCATATGCCCGCAGGGCGCGAGGGTTTTTCTTCAAATCACGGGGCGTCGGTGCTATTGTTGCGGAATATTTGAGACCTGATTTCCCATTCGCATATTGAAGGAGACCGCCATGCTGGACCTGTTGAAAGCCGCGGCACGGGTTGCAACACCCACGGGGCGAGAGGCGCTGCCGACCGATATCCTGTCCTTTACGCTGGAATATCCCGAACCGGTCACCGCCGAGGCCGCGCGGGGCGCCATCGCGACGCTGCTGGAAGGGGACCGGTTCGACCTGTTCCGCGCGACCCAGGCGGATGAGGACATGCTGGTCCTGCAATTCCCGGGCGTTCCGATCGAGCAATCGCCCGGATACCTCTTTGCCGAGGCGGCGGCGTTGAAAGAGGCGCTGGGTCTGGTTTCGGTCACACCCGATATCCTGCCACCCTTCACCGATGCCGAAAGCGTGCCGCCCCCGGTCGAAAACGTGGGCGATGTGATCTGGGACCTGTGCCGGGCGCATACGCCGCCGCTGGCGGATCGCAACTGGGCGCTGCGGTTGATCCGGGCGGACAGGGCGATGTCGCGGTTCGGGGTTACCGGCGCCGGTCAGCGGATCGGCCAGCCCGATACCGGCGTGGCCGCCCATAACGAACTGGATCACGGTATCGACATGGCGCGGGGCTACAATTTTGTCGACAACACGCCGGACCCGACCGATCCCCTGTTGCCCTCGATGGGATCGCCAGGCCATGGCACCGGCACCGCATCGCTGGTGATCAGCCGCCGGTCGGGCCGGGTAAACGGCAGTGCGCCGCGCGCCTCGCTGGTACCGTTGCGGACCAATAACGCGGTCGTGGTCGGGTCCTGGGTTCCGGTGGCGCGCGCGCTTGATCATGCGCGAGCCCAGGGCTGCCGGATCGTGACCATGAGCTTGGGCAGCGGCTTTGGCCCACGGGTGATGCGCCGGGCTGTGGCGCGCGCGGTCTCGGCGGACATGATCGTGATGGCGGCGGCGGGCAATTGCGTGCGTTTCGTCACCTATCCCGCCTTTGACCGCAACGTGATCGCGGTGGCCGGGGTCGACCATGCCGGGCAGCGCTGGCGCGGCTCGTGCCGGGGCCCCGAGGTCGACGTCTCGGCCCCGGCCGAGAACCTGCATGTCGCTCGCCGTCGCCCGGGCCAGACCGATCTGAGCGATGTGACCGATACCGGGCAGGGCACCTCCTTTGCCGTTGCACTGACGGCCGGGGTGGCGGCGCTGTGGCTGGAGCATCATGGCTGGAGCGCGCTGCGGCAGGAGGCGCATCGTCGTGGCTGGCCGCTGCAAGAACTGTTCCGCGCCGCGCTGCGTCAGACCGCGCACGCGCCCGCAGGCTGGGATCACGGCCTGATGGGCGCAGGCATCGTCGATGCCGAGGCGCTGCTGGCACTGGACCCAGCCGACATCGTCGGGGGTGCGGTCTCGGAAAGCGCAGGTCCCGCCGAGCTGCTGTTCGGCGCCGATTTCAACGCAGGCGGCTTGCAGGCCGAGGCGGAATACCTGGCCTTCGACTGGCGGCTGCGCGAACAGCCCGAAGCCTCGGTCACGGTCGAGAACGCGATGCGCGAAATGCCGTCTCCGGCGCTGGCTGCGCTGCTGGGTGATCGCCAGCCGCTGGGTGAACCGGGGCTGGTGCTGGCCCCCGCCGCGCCACCCGCGCCGCTGGACCACGCCTTTCGCCGCTTGGCTGCCGGGCGCGGCGGCACGACTGAGAGCGCCGCTGACCTCAGCTATGAGGCCTCGGTCGACCGGCTCAGGGGCGAGGGGCTGGAAACCGTGATGGAAACGGTCAACGACTTGTTCAAGGCGCGGGCCGAGTCCGCGCCCGATCTGGTCGATACCGCCATGCAGGCCGAAGCGGCAGACAAGATCCGGCAGGCGGTGCAATCGCATCTCGACCCGGACCGCGATGTTCAGCTCAGTCCGGGCGAGGTGGGTTTTGCGCTCGAGGCGCTGGTCAAGCTCAGCGGCCGACCCGCGATCCGGGTTCAGGCGGACGGGTCCGAACTGTTCGATCCGCTGCTGGGCAGTTGGCGCGCCGATCTGTTGACGGCGGTAAACCGCTGGCAACCGCTGGTCCGCGCAGTGGGCCGTATCGACGCCCGCAACCCGCAAGGGGTCTGGGTGCACGTGGGCACCGGGTTCCTGCTGTCGGACGGACTGGTGATGACCAACCGTCACGTGATCGACGCCTTTGCCGAACCAATGCCCGAGGAAAACGGCCGGCGCCCGTTCAAGCTGCGCTTTCCGGTCTCGATCATCTTTGATCCCGAGGCCGCCGACGAGACCACCCGCTATACCCTGACCGAGGTGGCGACGGCGGGCGCGGCGCGTATCGGGCGGACGGTCAACATGGCGCGGCTTGACATGGCGCTTATGCGGATCGACCCCAACAATGGTCATGCGCCCCCACCAGATCCGATCGACCGGGGCCTGATCTCGACCACTGATCCGGCGCTGACCAAGATCCTGGTGGCGGGCTATCCGGCCGAGCCGCGCAATGTGCGCGGACCCGATCCGCGCGAGGACCAGGACACCTATCTGGCCTTCTGGGCGCGGCTGGGCGAGCTTTTTGGCGATCGCTACGGGGTGAAATACATCAGCCCCGGCATGATCGAGGCGCGCCCCGGCGCGGTGGCGGGCGATCCGCGCGGCTGGGCCTTCAGCCATGATGCGACCACCTTGCCCGGCAACTCGGGTTCGGCCATCCTGTCGCTGCACAATCCGGGCCAGCTCTGCGGGCTGCATTTCGGCGGGCAGTCGATGGAGACCAACCTGGCGCATGATATTCAGGCGGTGCTGTGGATGGGCGACGGGGCTTTTGCCACCGGGTTGCTGAACGGGCAGGGGGAATGACGGAACAGGACTGGACCGAAGAACGGCTGATCTCTTGCGTGTTGGGCGTGGTGCGGGGGCTGCATTTCGCCCGCCCGCAATTGCGCGGCTGGTACGATAGCTGGCTGTCCGCCCGGCGTCTGCCGGGGGCACCGGTCAGCTTTGCCCATGCGATGGTGGTGACAGGGCGCGGCGGCGGGTTGGACCCGGCCCGCGACGCCGATGCGCTGTGCCTGGCGCTGGCCGCACTTGGCGGGCCGCAAGCGGTGGCCGACTGTTTCGCCGCCGCCGTGTCGGCGGGCCTTTTCGATATCGGAGCCGAGGCGCCCTTGCCGGTGCACCGTCGTCAACTGGCGCAAAAGATGATCAGCGCGCTGGGGTTGAAGCGCGCCCATGCCACGCTGCAACGGGCCAATACCGAGTCCCTCGTGAACGAAACCGCGTTCTGGACCGATCCCGGCAACATCCTGCCCGGCATCATCCTGGGACGCAGACGGCTTTGCCGGGTCGAGGCCCGGAATGATATGGGCGATCGGGTCACCGGCAGCGGGTTTCTGATCGGCCCCTCCATGGTCCTGACCAATTTCCACGTGATCAAGGATGTGATCGAACTGGACCTGGAACCGGGCGATCTTCAAATACGTTTCGACTATTCGTCGACCACTGGCATCGAAGAGGGCAAGGGCGCCGTGTTCGACGTGGCAGAGGACTGGCTGGTCGCCCACAGCGAGACCGGGCCCGTTCTGGAGGAAGATTACGCCTGGGACAAGCTGGCCAAGCGGCGTGGCTGGCTGAACGCGGTCGAAGGGTTCTGGGATTATGCTGTCATCCGGCTGACCGGAGCGCCGGGCCTGCAACGGGGTTGGTTCGATCTGGCGCGGGTAACACAGGACGTGCCGAACGGGGTCTGGATCCTGCATCATCCGGGTTCTGAGGAACACACCATCACCGGCGGCAAGGTGGTCTATGGCCAACCGCGCCAGCACCGGCTGTTCCATCAGGCGACCACGGCGCACGGCTCCTCGGGCGGGCTGGCACTGGACCAGAATGGCCAGCCGGTGGCGCTGCACTATCTGGGACTCGAGGCCCTGACCCCGCCGCCCGATGCCCGTCATCACCGCGCGCTCAACGTGGCGGTGCCGCTCACCTCGATCGCCGCGGATCTGACGGCCAAGGGGATGCTGGGCAAGCTGGCCGAGATCCCCGGTCTCAGCCCGGTGGGGGGCTGTCTGGACGGGCGCCGCCCGGTCTTTGGCCGGGCCGATTACATCGCCGCGCTGGAGAAGCTGTGGAAGGGCGACCGCCGTATTCTGCGGGTACATGTGGAGAACGATGAAGACGTGCCGGTCACCCGCCCCGGCAAGAGCTTCTCGGTCGAGATCCTGCGCGCACTCTTTGCCGCGCCCGAGCATCACCATATCGTGTTTCGCGCCGGGGACGTGCAGGTCGACGCCTATCGCATGGCCTGCGATACGCTGGCCAGCTTTGCCCCCGATGCAGTGGCCAGCCTGCCCGAAGCGCCCGACACGACAACGCCCGCCTATGTCAAACGGCTGGTGTCGAAATTCATGCAGCAAGTCAACGAGCGGCTGGGCGACCGCATGGTCTGGATCCTGCTCGACGATCTGGACCGGCACGACCTGTCCGATGCCTCGGGGCGCGAATTCCTGTCGACGCTCTATGACCAGATCGGGCGGCAGGACAATCTGCGGCTGGTGCTGATCGGCCTGCGCGAAGATATCCAGATCAACGGGCTCGACCCCAGTCTTGTGTTGAAATCGGCAATCCGCACTCGGGATCTGGCCGATCCGGGACAGGTATTCCGTCAGTGGCTGAACATGCGCGGGGCGCGGGACAAGCCCTTTGACGAGACCAGCCTTGGTTTTCTCAGCAATATCGTCGCCTCGCTCGCTGGCGCGAACGCGCCGCTGGAGCGGATGTCGGAGTTTGTCGAAACCCATGTGGCGGGTGCGGCGGATGCGCTGTTTGGACGGGTCGGCGCACGGGTGGGAGAGGACGAGTAATGCGAGAGGCCCTGATCGATCTGGCACACGAGCTGAGCGCGGTTTGCGGCTGCTACGAACCTGACGAGCTGTGCGACGCACTCGGGGTCGACGGACGGCCCGACCTGCGCCACGACGTGCTGGGCGCGCTGTCGCGCGGCGTGACCGAGGTTCTATGCCCGGCGCCGGGGGCGGCGCCCCGCTATGGCTGGATGCTGGCACCCGATCCGCGCAACGCCGCGCTGCGCGGGTTTCTCACGCGGGCGCAACTGGATCAGGCGTTGGAACTGGCACCGGCGCCTTGGCATGACGACCTGTTCGGACAGATGCTACACCAACTCTTGGCTGGCGCGCAGGTCGAGGTGGCCCGACCCAAGGGCAGCGATGACGAGACTCGCCTGCTGAGCCATCTGCGCCACAACGCCGCCATCCTGGACGCGGTCCAGTTTGCCCGCGCGGTGCCAGCGTTGGAAAACGCCGGGTTCGAGGCGCTGGAAAGCGAGGCCAAACGGCAAATCCAGGAGGTGCAGAAATGGCGCGATCTGGTCATCGTGCTGCCGCGCCGCCATTTCGGCTATGACAATGTCCGTCGCCGCCTGTCCCGTTTTCTGCGTGGCAAGACCGTGGATACGCGCCCGCTGCTGCTCACCGGTACCGGGGGCATCGGCAAATCGGCGGTGCTGGCGCGACTGTTGCAGGATTGGCAGACCCGCCGTGACGCGCCGATCACCGTGATCCTCGATTTCGACCGGCCGCAACTGAAATCCGGGGCACCGTTCCAGATTGCCCGCGAGATTCTGAACCAGATCGCCGTGGGCGTGACCCGCACATTGGAACCACCCGAGGCCGCTGCGAATGTGTCCAAGCAACTGCGGGCACGGCGGGCAGCCCTGTCCTCGACCGATCTGATGGGCGAGGTGCGCGATCATGGCGCCCAGGCCGATTTCCTGGAAAGCCAGCTGCCCGGCTGGTTCCGGGGCGACTGGGCGCATGGTTTGCGCTCGCAGCCCATCGCGCTGGCCTTTGACAGTTTCGAGGCGGTCGACCGGCAGGGCGGCGAGGTGGTGCGCCTGATCCTCGACGTCGAGGAACAGTTCCGCCGCGAGCTGCCCGGCCTGCGCTGCGTTCTGTCGGGTCGCGCCGAGCCGCTGGAGGGCGACGAGCTGGACGACCGCTTTGGCCCGGCTTCGCGACGCATCCCACTGGAGGGCCTCTCGGTCGAGGCGGGCGCGCAGCTGATCGAGGAAGAGGACCGGCGCCTCTCCGAGGAGGACATGCAGCGCAAGGGCCTCGACCGCGCCCCGGTATTGACCGACGAGAGCTTGCGTCACACGGTCAGCCGCCTGCTCAAGGGGCATCCGTTGGCGCTGCTGATCTTTGTGCAATACGCGCGCGGCCACGACGGCGATATCGCCGATCTGATTGCAGACCTCGAAGAGGATGGCGCCGAAGCGTTCCGCTCGGAATTCGCCCATCGCTTCCTCTATGAACGCATCCTCGACCGGATCGACGACCCCGAATTGCGCAGCCTGGCGCATCCCGGTCTGGTGCTGCGGCAGATCAATACCGACCTGATCCGCTTTGTGCTGGCGGTGCCCTGTCTGGGCCTGCCGCAGGGCACCGTGCTGCCGCAGGGCAGGGCCGAGGCATTGCGCGAAAAGCTGGAGAACGAATACTGGCTGGTCGAGCCGGGCGAGCCGCCCTTTGACCTGCGCCACCGCGCCGATGTGCGGCGGATGATGGTGGCCGGCCTGTTTGCCGGCCCGCGCGAGGCCGATACCGCCGCCGACCGCAAGCGCAAGGCGCGGCTGCGCGAGGATGCTCTCGCTGTCTGTTCCGCCGCGCGCGATTATTTCCGGCTGGGTCCGCCCGATGGCGCCGATCAGGGCGCCCGCCAAAGGTGGGAGCGGATGGACCCCGAGATGCGCGATCTTCAGGCGCTCTATTACGAGGCGTTTCTGTCGCCGCGCGAGGTGCCGGAATTTGATGCCGTTACCGCGCGCGCGCTGGACCTGTCGCTGGGCGAGGATCTGGACACCCTGCCCGCCGCCTGGCGGGCGCGGGTGAATGTGCTGCTGGGCCGGGTTTTGAGCAAGGAAGAAGCGTTCGATCTGGGCGATGACCTGCGCGAACTGGCCGAGAAACAGGAATTCACTTCGGCCGCGCAGCACGGGCTGAGCACGGCAGACGAGGATTTCACCACCGTCAGCGAAGCCAGTCAAAGCCGCGCCGCTGATCCGCTGGGCGTGCGCGCGCATGAGGATGTCTATCGCCCCGACGGGTCCGACTGGCGATCAGCCTCGCGCCTGTCGCGCGACATCCAGCGCGCCTTTGCCGCCGCCCGGTTCGCCGAGGTGGCCGACTTGGCGCCGCGTTATTTCGAAGCATTGCAGACTCGCAGCAAGGGTGAGGCAGAAGAAGATAAGGCAAGTGCCTTGCAACGCGGATATTGGAGGCATCCGATCTGGCAATGTCTACTGGTGGCAGGAAGCGGTATGGATACCGCTGCGATGGCCGAGAGCGCACAGAGCCAAATCAATGACAGCCCTGGCTTTGTCGATCACCACCCCTCGGTACTGAGCTCGATTGCCTATACCCATACGGAGTCCGATGCGCAGGTTGCCGAAGGGTTTGAAAGCCTGCGTTACTCGGGGTTTCGATCCTATATCGACGCTTACCGCCTGTCCGAGGGGCGGTTGGATGAATGGTTTGGCCGATGCTGGCCAAGCCCATTTCTGAGCGAACGGTATGTAAAGCCTGGAAATATGATTGCACCCTCTCCCCGCGCACTGGCGTTGGCCGCGGGGCGGGTTACGCGTGCTGCCGACGAATTTGGAACCCTTGTCGAGGCCGCCCCCGACCTGGCCGGTCGATTGGAGAAATTCTGGTCCCATGGCGCGCCGGGGATTTCGGATATCGCCAACCTCTACCGGCGCTTCGGCGAAGAAGAGGACCTGACCCGGTTGCTGGCCAGCGATACGCTGCCGCAAACGGACCTGGCGTTTCGCATGTTCCGGGGGGTGAACCCCGACCTCTATCCGCCCTTGCGGCGCATCCTTGAGGAGCAGGAGGGCGAGGTGGTGCTGCGTGTGGCCGAGGCGCTGGCCCAGCGGGCCCGTCACTGGCCCGAAGAACTGCGGATGTCGGCGCTGAGCGGGTACAGCCGCAACCAGTCGGCAACGCTGGTCGAAGTGGCCGATCAATGCGGCGAGCTGGGCACGCTCTGCGCCTGTCTCGCGGAATTCGACAGCCGCGCGGGGACCGTGCGCGAGATGTTCAACAGCCTCACCGCCTGGTTCTTTCCCTTTGCCCGCGATCTGGAGATCTAGCCGTTCAACCGGTCAAGCCGGGCCTGAACCGAAAGGCCGTGCGCCTCGAGGCTTTCCGAACGCGCCAACTGCGCGGCCGCCGGGCCGATGGCGCGCAACGCCTCGGGGGTCATCCGCGACATTGTGGTGCGCTTGAGGAAGTCCATCACGCTCAGCCCTGACGAAAACCGCGCTGAGCGCGCGGTGGGCAACACGTGGTTCGGGCCACCCACGTAATCGCCGATCGCCTCGGGTGTATACTGGCCCAGGAAGATAGCGCCGGCATGCACGGTTTTGGCCGCCAGCGCCTCGGGATCGGCGACGCACAGTTCCAGATGCTCGGGCGCGATCCGGTTCGACAGCGCCGCCGCCTCGTCCAGATCCGCCACGGTGATGACGGCGCCGAAGTCGCGCCAGCTGACACCGGCGATGGCGCGGCGTTCCAGTGTCTCGAGCCGCTTCTCCACCGCATCGGCCACCGCCCGGCCAAAACCGGCGTCATCGGTGATCAGGATCGACTGGGCGCTCTCGTCATGTTCCGCCTGAGAGAGCAGATCGAGCGCGATCCAGTCGGGGTCGTTATCGCGGTCTGCAATCACCAGAATCTCGGAAGGGCCGGCGATCATGTCGATGCCCACCTTGCCGAACACCCGCCGCTTGGCCGCTGCAACAAAGGCGTTGCCGGGGCCGGTGATCTTGTCGACAGGTGCGATGGTATCGGTGCCATAGGCGAGCGCGGCAATCGCCTGTGCACCGCCGATGCGATAGACCTCGTCAACGCCCGAGATCTGCGCGGCCAACAAGACCAGCGGGTTGACCTGCCCATCCGGCGTGGGCACGGCGATGGCCAGACGGCCGACACCCGCCACCTTGGCCGGGATCGCATTCATCAGCACCGACGAAGGGTAGGAGGCCAGACCACCCGGCACATACAGCCCCGCCGCCGAGACCGCCGACCAGCGCCAGCCCAGCCGCGCGCCGGTGTCGTCGGTCCAGTCCGCGTCCTGCGGCATCTGCCGCTCATGATAGGCCCGGATCCGCGCGGCGGCCAGTTCCAGCGCGGCGCGTTCGGGGGCGGGCACCTCATCGACCGCTTGCGCGATCTCTTCGGCGGAGAACCGCAGCGTCTGTGGCGTCAGCGCGATCCGGTCGAACCGCTCGGTCAGTTCGATCACCGCCGCATCGCCGCGGGCGCGCACATCGGCGATGATCCCGGCCACCACCGCATCGACATCCGGGCTGTCCTCGCGCTTGGCACCCAGGAGGGCGGCAAAGGCGGGCTCGAAATCGGGCTGACGGCTGTCGAGGAACTGGGGCATCTGGCTCTCCTTTGGCGCTGACATAACCGGACTGCCCGCCCGCCTCAAGCTTCACTCGCTGCGGCGCGGCAGCGCGCGGCGGACTCAATCGCCGACAGCGTTCAGCGGGCGAGTGTCTTGGTCATTGGATGGCCCAATATCCAACGACCTTGCCGAGCTGGGCCATCGGCCTGCCAGCCGCGCGACAGGTAGAAATCGCGCGCCGTCGCAGTGCTGGTCAAAACCCCGCGCGTGACGCCCTGATCGCTCAACCGCGCCTCCATCCCCGCCAGCAGGGCCGTGCTGGCGCCCTGTCCCCGACAGGCGGGATCGACATAGTTGAGCGTGATGCGCCCGGTACCAGCGCCCCGGTCGATCTCGGCCAACGCGCCTACGGCCGCAATCTGACCAGCGCGGATGAGCAGCCAGAACTCCCAACCCTCTGCCATCATCTGCGCGCGCAGCGCCTGCGGCGTCTTGTTGGCGCACCAGCGCGCAATCGCCGCTGCATCACCGCCATGATCGGCAGTGCACAGCTGGCTGATCGAGCGGGTCAGCACCCGCGACATGTCGAAAAGATCAAAGGGGGTGGCCCGGCGCAACAGCTCGCCCCCGGTGCCTGCGGGGGAAAAGGCCTGCGATATCCCCCGCTTGTTCTGCATCAGTCCGAGTGATGCGGAGCCTGGCGCGAGGGGGCCAGATAGGGCCGGGTCACGTCCTTGAGCGTGACATCCACCGCCTCGACCATCAGCCGGATGGCACCATCGCCCGCCAGCGTCAGCAGAACCTGCCCGGCGCCATCAGTGTCCGGCTCGAATGTCACGGACAGCAGCGACAGAACGGTATCGGTGTCGGTCCGGTCGATACCCTGACTGGCGACACCCAGCACTGTGTCGATCACCAGCAGCGACTGGACCCGCTCATAGTCGCGCCCGCGCTTGTCGGCGGCGACGCGATCCTCCCACCGGAACCGGTTCAGCAGCAGGGCAAACCGGCGCGAGCCGGGGCGCCAGGACATTTCGGTGATCGGAAACACCGCGTCCTGTACCAGGGTCGAGATGATCTTGAGGTCCTCGCCATCCTCGGCGCCCAGGTTCAGCGGCGCCTCGCGCCCGTCCTTGAATGTTGCGTCCGACATCAGCCTTTGATCCGTTCGATTTTGGCGCCCACCGCTTCGAGCTTTTGCACCACATGCTCATATCCGCGGTCCAGATGATAGACCCGGCTGACCAGCGTTTCCCCTTCGGCGGCCAGCCCCGCCAGGATCAGCGACACGCTGGCGCGCAGGTCGGTGGCCATCACCGGCGCCCCCTTCAGCCGTTCAACCCCGCGCACGGTAGCTGTCCCGCCATGTACCTCGATCCGGGCGCCCATGCGGGTAAGTTCGGGCGCATGCATGAAGCGGTTCTCGAATATCTTCTCCTCCAGCACGCTGGTGCCGTCGGCCGTACACAAGAGCGCCATCATCTGCGCCTGCAAATCGGTGGGAAACCCGGGGAACGGTTCGGTGGTGACATCGACGGCCGAGACACGGCCATTGCGGCGGCTGACCTTGAGGCCCTTGTCGGTCTCTGCAACGTCGATACCGGCGGCGTCCAGCTTTTCTACAAAGGCACCGATCAGGTCGAGCCTGCCGCCCAAGAGCTCGACCTCGCCGCCGCAAATGGCGGGGGCCAGCATATAGGTGCCCAGTTCGATCCGGTCGGTCACCACCTGATGGGTGGCCCCATGCAGCCGGTCAACGCCCTGGATTTCAATAGTCGGGGTGCCCTCGCCCTCGATCTGCGCACCCATCGCGCGCAGACAACGCACCAGATCGACGATCTCGGGTTCGCGGGCAGCGTTCTTGAGCACCGTGGTGCCCTTGGCCAGGGTGGCGGCCATCACCATGTTCTCGGTCGCGCCGACCGAGGCAAAGCGCATCTCGTGCACGGCCCCTTTCAGCCCGCCGGGCGCCTTGGCGTGCAGATAGCCGTCGCGCAGCTCGATCTCGGCCCCCAACGCCTCCAGAGCCTCGATATGCAGGTCCATCGGGCGGGCGCCAATGGCGCAACCACCCGGCAGAGAAACCACCGCATGACCCAGCCGTGCCAGCATCGGTCCCAGCACCAGATTCGAGGCACGCATCTTGCGCACGATGTCATAATCGGCGGTATGGCTGGTCAGGTCGTGGCTGGACATCGCCAGCACCTTGCCATCCTGCAAGGCCGACACTTCGGCTCCCAGCGATTGCAGAAGCAGCGTCATCGTCTTGATATCGGACAATCGCGGCGCATTGGTCAGCGTCAGCGGTTCTTCGCTGAGCAGCGTGGCGGGCATCAGCGTGAGGCAGGCATTCTTTGCCCCTGCAATCGGAATCTGGCCACTAAGCGGCCCGTTGCCGGTAACGAGAATCGAATCCATCTGCTCTTAACCTTTGTTGTCGTTTTCCGCGTCGGCCTGCGCGGTTCGCGCCTTGGCCTGTGCCTTGCGCCGGGCCAGATTGGCCTTGAGCGCGGCCTTGAGCCTGTCCTCGCGGCCCGCCGGTGCGGATTTGCTTTTTGAAGGGGTTTTTTGCTCTGCCATACCCTTTCTCTACAGGAGGTGAAAAAAACCGTCCAGATGCCCTTGCGCCGCGTTTCGTTTGAGTCTAATCACCCGCTCACCGCGACGCTGTGGCTCAGAAACGGGCCGGCCGCGTCGACACAGCGGGCTGCCGTAGCTCAGGGGTAGAGCACTCCCTTGGTAAGGGAGAGGTCGAGAGTTCAAATCTCTCCGGCAGCACCAGAAACCCCCGAAAATATAAGAAAAAAATCCACTCGCCTTAATCGGGTTTGTCTGCTCATCCAGCATTGCTGGATAAATGCTGGATGGATGTTCCTGATTTGGTCCCGTGTCTGCTTGTTTGCGTCCGCCGACCTACGGGGCTTTGTCGCCCTTCGGACCCACCACCGCCTCCGTAAAAGTTGCCGCCGCCGTGCTGGACAAAAGGGTCTGCATGGCCCCCCATCGGGACGCTGCGGTCAAAGGACCGGGTGCCGGGATCGCGGACAGCAAGGCGTTGACGGCGGGGACAGCCAGCAGGTTGTAAACGGACTTGAGCGCGGGAGGCCGCAATGCACGGGCTTTTGGGGGTAGAAAACCGTCCCCCGAAGCCCGAAAGAAGATCGACGGGTTGGTGAGGTTGTTGAAATGAACACCAGCTCACGGATACCTCAAACCTCGGTTACACGTGAGTTAAAGCGGGCTGACTATCGCTAAAAGTTCAATAGACTGTAAGCGTTGGAACGCCCCCGCCGGGGGCGTTCGACTGGCCCGGGCGACCAGACTTTTTCACAACAGCCCACACACCAACTGAATGGACGGACTGCACAACCCGCCGACCTTGCCGCTGGCGGGGCCGCTGGCGGCTTGCCTGTTCGCTCCGAAAAGAAAGAAGAACCATGAAGAAAGTACCTGCCTTCGTTTGCTTGTGCCTTGCCGTCGCTGCTTGTGCCAAATCCCCCGATGCAATCGCGCCCGTGTCCCTCGGGGATGCCTATGCCAAGACGCCCTGCAAGAAGGCCCGGGCCGATCTGGCGGCGGAAAAGCAGCTGCTTACGTCTCTGGAAGCTGCACAGCGCGAAGCCGTCAGAGGGGACGCAATCGGGGTGTTCCTGATTGGCGTCCCGGTTGGTTCACTAACCGGCGGCGACAAGGCCGGAGAGATTGCCACTTCGAAAGGCAAGGTGCTGGCGTTGGAAGGGCGGTTGGCTTCCTGCTGAGAAGTAAGCCGACCGAAACGCCGTTTTCCTCGACCTTTACGAACCCCGCCCCACGGCGGGGTTCTACTTTTTGGGGCCGATGCTGCGGTTTACTAGCCGCCCATATCCACAGGTCATCCATAATGTGTATCCACAATATGTGGTGTATTCCTGATATTAATACGCGGAACAATCACCTCATATAGTGTCAAGCCGTGATAAACTGTTGTGCTCACATCGCTGGGTCCACTAGATTTGTTCCATGCAACCTACGACTGATTCGTTGGTAGCCGGGCGAACCGGCGCGTTAAAGAGAAAGGAGGGGGGAGCATGAGGCCTGCGTGGAACAGTGAAGAAACAGCGCTAGTGATCATGTCACTAACGCTGCTCGTCAATATTCTGCAACTTCTAAAGTAGTTGTAGACCTGGCCGGGGCGCGGCAACGCCTCGGCCCACATACGCACCATAACCACATCTGGACCGGCCTGCCTAGAAGATTTTCCCACTAAAGCGGGAACGGCAACAATCCGCCAGTGTGGCACCAAGAGACCCCGCCCAACGGCGGGGTTTTTCCTTGTCCGTCGTGTCGTGTCTGCCGGATAAGACGCCGGATAGAATGCTGGATGGACCCCGCGAAATCCAGCATTTCTTGTCTGTTTTGTCCTATAGTGTCTGCTTGTGTCTGCCAGAATTATGAGCAAGCGCCTTAATTCATTGGTTTGTGGTGTCTTTTTTTGTAGTAGATCTGTCTGGATCGGCCCGTTGGTAAGGGAGAGGTCGAGAGTTCAAATCTCTCCGGCAGCACCACTTCTCAACGAAAAAGTGTTCTGTTTACTTGGTCATCCTCGGGGTCAGGTCCTGTTCACGCCGCGCAATTGCTGATCGAGAAAATGCTTCTTGTAGTGCAAAACTGATCGGCACCCGCCCGTCACAGAACCCATCGCATGGAACCGATTGGGAGAGGGGCCATTCAAGAACACCCTGATATGGGAAACTTGATTGCTCAATCTATCGGGACTCGGGCGTACATGGATACCAGCGATCCGGTGTGCGCGTGCGAGGGTTTCCCGGAAATGCCGCGGCAAACCTGTCTACGCGCAAGGGAGATGGGCGTGACAGGCGCCATGTCCTTGGCAATTCTGGGCGGTGAAAGCGCCGACCGGGCCGGCTCAGCCGGGTCTTTGGTCTCAAAGTACAACAGTTTCGCGGACACGGGGCGCAGCGAGCAATTCCCGCAGGACATTCGGGCAGGCCTGCGCCTGCCCGAATTCTTGAAGCCCGGTCGCGGGTCTCAGACCAACGGCAGATCCCAAATCCGCACATCCTGATCGTCGAACCGGAAGTATTCCACGTCGATCAGGCTGTCGTTGCCATCCGGACCAACAACCGTCACGCGGTTATCGGCGGTCCGTGTCAGGGTGTAGTCGGCCAGATCGCCATCGAACAGCGCATAGTCCGAAGACCCACCACCATCGATGGTGTCATTGCCG
>NZ_JBXWRM010000020.1:0-72022 GCF_059612905.1 Ruegeria sp. YKSD163 | reverse complement strand
TGGCGCTGACCCGGATCGCGCCGGATGCGTCGATGCCGATCACATCCTCGATCTGTTCGGCCACCCGGTCGCATTCGCTGGCGGGCAGGTCGATCTTGTTGAGGATCGGCACGATCTCGTGGTCGGCGTCGATGGCCTGATAGACATTGGCCAGCGTCTGCGCCTCGACCCCCTGGGTGCTGTCCACAACCAGCAAAGACCCCTCGACCGCGCGCATCGAGCGGCTGACCTCGTAGGCAAAGTCGACATGGCCGGGCGTGTCGATCAGGTTCAGCACATAGGTCTGACCATCGTCGGCGGTATAGTCGATGCGGACGGTGTTGGCCTTGATGGTGATGCCCCGCTCGCGCTCGATATCCATCGCGTCGAGCAGCTGCTCCTTCATGTCACGATCCTGCACCGTCCCGGTCTCCTGGATGAGCCGGTCGGCAAGGGTGGATTTGCCATGGTCGATATGGGCGACGATGGAGAAATTGCGGATATGGGCGAGGTCTGTCATGGATTGGGCATATGATGAGGAATCTTGGTTTGGTCAAGGTGGATCGAACGACCACAACCGCCGCATTTTGGCAGAAATGTCCAAGGGCAATCGCACTGCGACACCCACCGGCCCCGGTAACGACCGGAATGAACCACCAGAGCAGCTCCCAAATCCCATTGGCTCGGAGGATTAACAGGGCTTGGATATAGGCGCAGGAACTCTCTGGGTACGAGTCAACGCCTATTTGAAGGACGCGCGTGTATCTCGCCGATCACATTCCCGCCACCCTCACATTCCATTTATCGCAGCCGATTGATCCCTGGCGACTCTTTTGCCATAGTGTCGCCCGACAGGCGGGGCGGCAGACCCCGTGGCAGAGCAAGAGGCCAGGAAATGAAACGGATTGTGACGGGGGCGCTGGGTGCTGCCCTTTTGGCAACGATGGTGCCGGTGCAGGCCATTGCCGCGCCGGGTGTGATCAATCAGGCCTGCCGGCAGAGCGGCCGCGACGCCGCCACCATCGAGCGCTGTGGCTGTATCCAGGAAGCGGCGAACAAGGCGCTGAACCGCAGCGAGCGGCGCAAGGTCGCCAAGTGGTTCAGCGACCCGCATCAGGCGCAGGTGGTGCGGAAGTCGGACAAGAGCAGCGACGAGGCGCTGTGGAAGCGCTACAAGGCCTTTGGCGAGCTGGCGCAGGCGATCTGCCAGTAACACCCATAGATGGCGGTGGCGGGTCAAAGCCCGCCCCCTAAGCCCACTTAGCCTGCGTTCACCTGCCTGAGCGCAGGGCGCAGCTTGTCCAGCCGGATATCGGCGGTGCGGGCGTGTCCCTCCATCCCCTCGGCGCGCGAGATGGTGGCGGTGGCGTGGGCCAGATCGGGCAGCGCCTGCGGCTCCACCTGTTGCCAGGTCACGGTTTTCAGGAACTTGTGCACGCTGAGCCCGCCGGTATAGCGCGCCGCGCCCGAGGTGGGCAGCACATGGTTGGGGCCGCTGGCCTTGTCGCCAAAGGCCACGGTGGTCAGCTCGCCCAGGAACAGCGAGCCATAGGCCATGAGCCGCCCGCGCCACCAGTCGAGATCGGCGGCCTGTACATGCAGGTGCTCGGGCGCATAGCGGTCGGCGGTGGCGGCCATCTCCTCGCGGTCGGTGCACAGGATCACCTCGCCCAAGGCATCCCAGGCGGCCTGGGCGCTGGAACGGTTGGGTTCGGGCAGATCGGCGATGCAGCCGGGGATATGGGCCAGAACCGCCTCGGCCAGCGCCCGGTCGTCGGTGACGAGCCAGACCGGCGAGTTGTAGCCATGCTCGGCCTGCCCGACCAGGTCCCAGGCGACGGTGAGCGGATCGGCGGTGGCGTCGGCGATCACCAGGCTGTCGGTGGGACCGGCGAACATGTCGATACCCACGGGTCCGAACAGCTGGCGCTTGGCCTCGGCCACGAACTGGTTGCCCGGACCCACCAGGATATCGGCGGGCGGCGCGCCAAAAAGGCCGAAGGCCAGCGCCGCCACCCCCTGCACCCCACCCAGCGCCAGGATGCGGTCGGCCCCCGCCAGCGACATCGCGTAGAGGATCGCCGGATGAACCCCACGCCCCGGCTGCGGCGGCGAAACGGCGGTAATCTGCGGCACGCCAGCGGCGCGGGCGGTGGTGATCGTCATCAGCGCCGAGGCGATATGGGCATAGCGCCCGCCCGGCACATAGGCGCCCGCCGCCGCCAGCGGGATCTGTTTCTGCCCGGCGATCAGGCCCGGGCGCAGTTCGGTCTGGAAATCCAGCGCCGAGGCGCGCTGTGCCTCGGCAAAGCGGCGAATATTGTCATGGGCATAGCGGATCTGGGCCTTGAGGTCCTCGGACACCTGTTCGCTGGCGCGTGCGACCTGATCGGGGCTCACCACGATCTCGCCGCTCCAGCCATCGAGCCGCGCGGCATAGTCGCGCGCGGCGGCCTCGCCCTCGGCACGCAGGCGGGCCAGCATCACCTGCACCACGTCCGCCGCATCGCCCTGTCGTGCGGGGGGCAGACCGGGGGCGGATTTCAAAACCGTGATCGTCATGGCGTGTTCCTGTTTTCCTCACTTGACCCTAGGTCAGGATAGTTTAAGAAAATGCAAAACTGATCGGAGCGATCGAAATGCTGATGAAAGGCGTGACCCTGCGCGGTCTGGAAGTGTTCGAGGCGTTGTCGCGCAGCGGATCGGTGGCCCAGGCCTCGGCGCAGACAGGGTTGAGCCAACCCGCCGTCAGCCAGCAGTTGCGCAATCTGGAGCAGGCGCTTGGCACCGATCTGGTCGATCATGGGCGTCGGCCGATGGTGCTGACACCCGCCGGACGCGCCTTCTTGCCTCGGGCGGAAACGGTGCTGAGCGAGTTGCGTCTGGCGCAGAGCGAGTTGACAGTGATGGACCTGACCCATCTGAGCACGCTCAGCATGGGACTGATCGACGATTTCGACAACGACCTGACGCCCCGGCTGGCGACCCTGCTGGCTGACAGTCTGACCAAGTGCCGGTTCAAGCTGATCACCGCGCCCAGCCACGAAATCAGCGAAGCGATAAAGGCGCGGCGGTTGCATATCGCGGTGGCCGCGACCTCGGGCGAGGTGCATGACGGCATCATCGAATACCCGCTGGTGCGCGACCCCTTCATCCTGGTGGCGCCGCGCGGCGTGGTACCCAAGGGAGGCGACATGCTGGCATCCCTGCATGGGCTGCCGCTGTTGCGCTATGCACGCGAACAGCTGATCGGACGCCAGATCGAGGCGCATCTGGCCCGCCAGAAACTTGACTTCGAAGAGCGCTTCGAGATCGGTTCGCATCTGGCGCTGATGGCGATGGTAGCGCGGCGGTTGGGCTGGGCGGTGACCACGCCGCTGGGCTTTATGCGGGCAGAGCGATTTCATGACGATGTCGAAGCCTTTGCCCTGCCCTTTGCCGCCTTCTCGCGCCGTATCTCGCTGTTTGCGGGTGCCGATTGGGCCGACCGGGTTCCGCGCGACGTGGCAGAGACCATGCGGCGGCTGGTGCAGAGCCAGATCATCGACCCCGCAGTGGCGCGGCTACCATGGCTGGCTGGCGAACTGCGCGTGATCGAAAGCTGATCGCACCGCCGTCCCGCTTGCGGGCGCTCTTGCAAAATGAGGGCGGGTCGGGACATCGGGCGCACCGGTTCGAAGAAGCAGGACGTCGGGATCAAGCCCTGTCTTGCCCCCACCGGGCAAGAGGGCGCCGTCGAGTTTGCACAAGACAAGCGGATAGTTTCCGGTTTTCTAAAAGTGCGCAGGGGCTTGCGTCACAAAGCGCTTCAGGACGTTCGAACCGCTAAACGCCCTTGGAGTGGGTGACATGCAATAAAGGCAGGTGGACAGCAACCGCAACGGCCTCTCAACCCGGCAGCAGCGCCCCCGCAACCAGTCGGTTGCGCAATCCGTGCGCCGCCATCTCGATCAGATCCAGCGCCCCATCGAAGTCGCGGGTATAATATGGATCGGGAACATGGGTGGCGCCACTCTCGGGCGCATAGTCGGTGAACAGCCGTACCGGCGTTGCGCTGCCCGTCGGGCGTTGCGCCTCGATATCGGCCAGGTTCTGGGCATCCATTGCCAGGATCAGATCAAACAGATCGAAATCACCCGCCACGAACTGTCGCGCCCGCAGATCCGACAGATCGATGCCGCGCGCCGCAGCTGCCGCCCGCATCGGACCATAGGGCGGTTCACCTACATGCCAGCCACCGGTTCCGGCACTGTCGGTCCCGGCTTCGGGCATCAGGGCGCGGAACACACCCTCGGCCGCGGGCGAGCGGCAGATATTGCCTAGACAGACAAAGAGGATACGGTGGGTCATGCGGGGCTCCTGTTTCCCCAGAACCTATAGGCGAGCGGAGCGGTATGAGAAAGATAGTCATTCTGACAGGCGCCGGGATATCGGCGGAAAGCGGGCTGGGAACCTTTCGCGACGCGGGCGGCATCTGGACGAAATATCCGCTGGAGGATGTGGCAACGCCCGAAGGCTTTGCCCGCGATCCGGTGCTGGTCCACGAATTCTACAATGCCCGTCGGGTTCAGGCGGCTGCCGCCCGGCCCAATGCCGCCCATCACGCACTGGCCCGGCTGCAACGCGACTGGCCCGGCGAAGTGGTGATCGTTACCCAAAACGTTGACGGGCTGCACGAGGCCGCTGGCGCCAGCAATGTGATCCACATGCATGGCACGCTGGCAGGCGCGCTTTGCGCCGGGTGCGGCCACCGCTGGACAGCGCCCGATGCGATGGACACCGCCACCCCCTGCCCCGCCTGCACCCGCCCGGCGGCCCGGCCCGATGTGGTGTGGTTCGGCGAAATGCCCTATTTCATGGATACGATCTTTGACCACCTCGCCAGCGCTGACCTGTTTGCCGCCATCGGCACTTCGGGGCAGGTCTATCCGGCGGCAGGCTTCGTGCAGGAAGCGACGGCCAGTGGCGCCCGGACGATCGAGTTGAACCTTGAACCTTCGGCCGTCGCCTCGAACTTCGATGAGACGCGATTCGGCCCGGCCAGTCGGGTCGTGCCCGACTGGGTGTCGGACATACTGGGCCTGCGGGGATGAGCGATTTCCTGATCCTCTCCGATCGTAACCTTGGTGAACTTGGCGTAACAACCGCCGAGGTTCAGATGGCGCTTGAGGACGCAATCCGGGCACAGCTTCGCGGGGCAGTGCATGTGGCACCGAAATCGGCGCTGCTGCCCGGCGACGGGCGCTATGTGATGACGACGCTTGCGACCGGCGACGCCCCCTCCCTGACCGTGGTGAAATCGGTGATGGTCAGCCCCGACAACCCGGTACGGGGCTTGCCCGGGACCGAGGGCGTCTTGCTGGTTCAGGACAGTGAAACCGGCCAGTTGCTGGCCCTGATGCAGGCGGGCTGGATCACCCGGATGCGCACCGCCGGCCTCAGCGCGCTGGTGGCGCGGCGGCTGGCTGATCCGGCGGCACGCGTGGTGGCCTTTGTCGGCGCCGGCGCCCAGGCGCGCGCGCACCTCGCTGCGTTCTGCGATCTCTTTCCGTTGCAAAGGGCGGTCGTTTTCGGGCGCGGGGCAGAGAATATCGCCCGGCTGGGCGCGGCCGCCCGCGCGCGGGGGCTGGAGGTCGAGATCGCAGACACCCCGCACCACGCCATCGCCGACGCCGATCTGGTGGTTTCCTCGGTCACCCTTGATCACCAGATGATACCGTTCCTGGATGCCCGCTGGCTGAAGCCCGGCGCCTTTGCCAGCCTGACCGATACGGGCCTGCCCTGGCGACCCGATGGGATGACCGCGCTCGACCCGCTCTATATCGACGATCTGGCGCAAGAGGCCGCCAATCCAAGGCCGATGATCGACCCCGCGCAGGTTCGCGGCGATCTGACGGCTTTGCTCGGAGAAGACGGACACAAGACAAGCGTCAACCGCCACGATTCGACCCGCCGCGCCGGTTTCCTGTTTCGAGGTCCGGCAATCGCCGATTTCGCCATCGCCGCCTTCGCGCTGCAACGCGCTCAGGCGACGGGCGCTGGCCGCGCAACTGTTTGGCCAGACGCAACCAGGCCGGGTCAAAGCCCGGCCTGACGCTTGGATGAGGGCTGCCGCGCAGCCTGAAGACAGGCGTAGCCCCTGGCCCTAGTTCGATTTCTTCTTCATGTGGCCATGACCGCCATCCTGACGCTCCAGGTCGACGGGAATCTCCACTTCGATCTCTCCCGCCTTTTCAAAGACCAGCGTGACCGGCACCGTCTCCCCCTGTTCGAACGGCGCCTTGATCCCCATGAACATCACATGATCGCCCCCGCGTGCAAGCGGGTACATGCCACCGGCGGGGATCGTGAAACCTTCGGGCACATGCATCATCTTAGCCACGCCCTGATCATCGATCTTGTGGGTATGCAGCTCGACCTTGGCGGCAATATCAGAGCGGGCGTCGATCAGACGGTCGTCTTCGGCGCCGGTGTTCTGGATCATCATAAAGGCCGCACCGGCCTTGGCATTGGCCCCCGAGGAGCGGGCATAGGCATCGTCGATCACGATGGTCTCACCGGCCCAAACGGTGGTGGCAAGGGTAATGGTCGCGGCCGCAGCCAGCAACTTGGATTTCAGCGACATGGTCTCTCTCCTTGGCATGTCTTGATCTGTCTGAATCGAAACGGGTCAGAGCAAGATCGGCGGCGCGCGCGCCGGAACCGCAGAGAGGGTACGGGTAATCAGGCTGGGTTGCGTCCGGTCCGGCACAGGCAAGACCTGTTGCGGCGCGGCGGGCGCAACTCCTACATCGGGCAACAGCGCCCCCAGCAGCATCAGAGCAAAGTCCGGACAGTAATGCGGTGGGGCGGTCGGCTGCCCGTCGGCATCCATGTAGAGGATGACGGGCCCAGTGCCGGTGCAGATCTCCATCTGATCGACCGCTGCGCTCATCCCGCGCGAATTGGCCAGCCCCTGACCGGTCAACCCGACAAGCAGCGAGAGCGCAAGCGCAAGGGATATCCGCACCGGGGCTGTCATTCTGTTGTCCGATATCTGCTCCAGGCTCCCGTTCCGCAAGGGCAAAAAAACCTCCTGCGACAGCAGGACGCCGGTCTGTCAGGAGACCGACTTCCAAAGGAAATCGGGCCGGAAAACGTACCGTTTTCCGGTTTCGTCCCAAAAAGAGAAACCCCGCACGCGAAACGCACGGGGTTCCCGAAATCAGGGGATCGGAAGGATCAGGCCGCGGCTTGCGCCTTGGCAATCTCTTTCTTGACCTTCAGAGCATTGTCGGACAGGTCCTCGTCCTTGGCCTTGGCCAGAAACGCGTCCAGACCGCCCCGGTGATCGACCGAGCGCAGGGCAGACGCCGAAATACGCAGCTTGACACCACGGCCCAAGGTCTCGGACTGCAGGGTCACATCGTTCAGGTTGGGCAGAAAACGACGGCGGGTCTTGTTGTTTGCATGGCTGACATTGTTGCCAGTCATCGGGCCTTTTCCGGTCAGTTCGCAGCGGCGCGACATGGTCTCTTCCTTCGTATCTGGAGACGGGGGCGAACCATCCGTCTAATCACAAGGGGCGCAACCCGAAGTCGCGCCCGAAAACTGGTTGGATGCGTGTAGTGGGAATCGCGGCGAGGGTCAAGACGGCTGGACGGGATTCTTTGCCTTGTCTTATGCCCCACCCTGGCGGGTCGGCATGGTTGATTACGACAAGAGGAAAGCCTCATTCCTCGTTCAGAAAGCTCAGCATCTGCTCGGCGGCGCTGGCGGGCGTCAACTGCCCCTGAGCGGCGGCAGTGGAAAGCCGGTCCATCTCGGCCCGAGCACGTGGCGTTTCCAGCCGGGCAAGCAGAGCATGGCGCACCTCCTGTCCGAACCAGTAGCGCGCCTGTTCGGCCCGGTTGGCTGTCCAATGCCCGTTTTCCCTCCGCCAGTCAGACAACGCGCGCATCTCGGCCCATGCGGAATCCAGCCCCGCCTCCTCGACCGCCGAGACGGTCAGCGCCTTGGGAAAGCCCGGCGGGTCCTGCACGCGCTTGCGCAACAGGCGCAGCGCGCCGGCATAGTCGGCGCAGGTCCGGGTCGCGGTGGATTTCAGTTCGCCATCCGCCTTGTTGACCAAAATCAGATCGGCCATTTCCATGATGCCACGCTTGACGCCCTGCAACTCGTCACCACCGGCGGGCGCCAGCAGCAACAGGAACAGGTCCGACAACTCGGCCACCACCGTTTCGGATTGTCCGACACCGACCGTCTCGATCAACACCACGTCAAACCCTGCTGCTTCGCACAGGCTGACCGCCTCGCGTGTGCGGCGCGCGACCCCGCCCAGATGGCTTTGACTGGGCGAGGGACGGATAAAGGCATTGGGCTCGCGTGACAGGCGCTCCATCCGGGTCTTGTCACCCAGGATCGAGCCGCCGGAGCGGGCCGAACTGGGATCGACCGCCAGCACCGCGACGCGCAGCCCCTGCCCCACCAGCATCATGCCGAAGCTTTCGATGAAGGTGGACTTGCCGACGCCCGGCGTGCCCGACAGCCCAATCCTGAGTGCCTGCCGCTCGGAACGGGCCAGCCGATCGAGCAATACCGTTGCCTCGGCCCGGTGGTCGGCGCGTCGGCTTTCCACCAGCGTGATCGCCCGCGCGAGCGCCCGGCGGTCGCCCGAGAGTATCCTGTCGCCAAGCTGTGTGATATCCATGCCGGTCCTCGCGAATTTTGCCCTGAATGGCGGAGCGGGCCCCGGTTTGTCCAGAGCCGACCCACTGCATGCGCCGGATTGTCCCTGTACCGCGCGCCCGAATACCAGCGCTGGTGCTGCTGCTTCTTTCTGGTCTCAAATACTCAATGTCGCCACCGCGCGCCACAGGGACCCGCCGAATGGGACTGGACCTGCCCCCACCGCTCTGGCGATAAGGCGGCATGAAACGCCTGCCCATCGACGACGCCTTGCCCGACCTGATCACTGCCCTGCGAAAACAGGGCCGGGCCGTATTGCAGGCCCCACCTGGCGCGGGCAAGACCACTCGGGTGCCTTTGGCCATGCTCGAGGCCGGGCTGACACGCGGGCGGATTGTGATGCTGGAACCACGCCGCCTTGCCGCACGGGCCGCAGCCGAGCGCATGGCCGAAACGCTGGGCGAAACCGTGGGGCAGACTGTGGGCTACCGTATCCGGGGCGAGGCCAAGGTGTCGCCGGGGACCCGGGTCGAGGTTGTGACCGAGGGTATCCTGACCCGCATGTTGCAGTCCGAACCCGACCTCCCCGGAATCGGCGCGGTGATCTTCGATGAGTTTCACGAACGCTCGCTCAATGCCGATCTGGGGCTGGCGCTGTGTCTCGAAGTGGCCGCAGTGCTACGCGACGACCTGATCCTTCTTGCGATGTCCGCAACACTTGATGCCAGCCCGGTGGCCGCGCTGATGGACGCGCCGATGGTCACGTCCGAGGGTCGAGCCTATCCGGTCGAGATCCGCTGGCTCGACCGTCCGCTGGGGCCGAGGGCCCGCCGGGTCGAGGCGCTGGCTGATCTCGTCGCGCGGGCCGAGGCCGAGACCCGCGAGATAGGCGGCGGCCTTCTGGTCTTCCTGCCCGGCGAGGGAGAGATCCGAAGGGCAGAGGCGCTGCTGTCTTCCCGCCTGCCCGACGGTTGCGCCCTGCGTCCCCTGTTCGGTGCCATGCCCTTTGCCGCGCAACGCGCGGCGCTCGCCCCTGCTGCGGAAGGGCGCAAGGTGGTGCTCGCGACCTCGATCGCGGAAACCTCCCTGACCATTCCCGATATCCGGGTGGTGGTCGACATGGGACAGGCGCGCCGGGCACGCTTCGATCCTGGCTCCGGCATGACACGGCTGGTCACGGATCGGGTAACGCGAGCCGAGGCGACGCAGCGGGCGGGGCGCGCAGGCCGCGTGGCTGAGGGCATCTGCTACCGGCTCTGGACCCGCGGCGAAGAAGGAGCATTGACCGCCTTTCCACCCGCCGAGATCGAAGCGGCGGACCTGACCGGGCTGGCACTGGAACTGGCGCTTTGGGGGGCCGAGCCCGAGGTGCTGGGCTTCGTCACCCAACCGCCCGAAGGAGCATTGACCGAGGCACGGGCGCTGCTGGGTTTCCTCGGCGCACTCGATGCGCAGGGGAGGATCACCGATCACGGGCGGGCATTGGCAACGCTTCCCCTGCATCCAAGGCTGGGACACATGCTGGCGATTGCCGGGCGTGACGCCGCCCCGTTGGCCGCGCTGATGGCCGAACGCGATCCGCTGCGCGGGGCGCCCGCCGATCTGGACCTTCGGATCGCGGCCCTGCGCGATCCGTCCCGGTTCCGGCGCGAGCGTCCTTACGAGGTCAATATGGGCGTGCTCGACCGGATCAGAGCCGAGGCGCGGCGGCTGGAGAAACAGGCAAAGGCACCCACAAGGGGCAGAAGCCCTGCCGCGATGGCCGCACTCGCCTACCCCGATCGGATCGGCCAGCGCCGCAAGGGAGAGGCACCCCGTTTCGTCCTGTCGGGCGGTAAGGGCGCCGCATTGGACCCCGGTGAGGGGCTGGCCAGCGCCCCCTATCTGGTGGCCATCGACACCGATGGCGACCCGCGCGAGGCCCGCATCCGGATGGCGGCGCGGATCGGCGAGGCCGAGTTGCGTGAACTATTTGCCGACCAGATCACTCGGATCGACATCTGCGAATGGTCCCGCCGTGAACGCCGGGTGACTGCACGGCAACAAGAAAGGCTGGGCGCGATTAGCCTGAGCGACCGGGTCTGGAAGGATGTGCCCGAGGATGCGGTCGCGCGGGCCATGCTTGACGGAGTGCGCGATCTGGGTCTGCGCCTCGGCGGAGCCGCTGCGCGACTGGCTCGGCGGGTCGAACTGCTGCGGGCCGAAGGCGCCGATCTTCCGGATTTCTCCGAGACCGGACTGACCGACACGATCGAGGACTGGCTGCTGCCGATGCTGTCAGGGGTGCGAAGCGCCGAGGACTGGAAGCGCTTCGACCTGCTGCCGGCGCTCAAGGCGCGCCTCGACTGGAGCCAGAGCCAGGAACTGGACACCCGCGCGCCTGGTGCCTTTGTCACCCCCCTGGGGCGCAAGGTGCCGATCGACTACGAACACGAAGTGCCGGAAATCGCTGTCCGCCTGCAAGAGATGTTCGGGGTCACGACACATCCGATGGTCGCGGGTGTGCCCCTGAAGGTCACGCTCTTGTCCCCCGCCCAACGCCCGATCCAGATCACCCGCGACCTGCCCGGGTTCTGGGACGGCTCCTATGCCGATGTGCGCAAGGACATGCGCGCGCAATACCCCAAGCATCCCTGGCCCGAGGACCCGCGCGCCGCCGATCCGACACTGAGGGCCAAGCCGCGCGGCGGCACCCGTTAGTCCGGCGCCCGGTCAGTACCGGCCGGAAAGCCCGATCATCGTCTCGTGCAGGCCGGTATCGGTGGAGAAGGCCTCGGGGCAGAGTTCGAACATGTCCTGCACGAAGGCGCGGCGTGCGCGGTCGCCCTCGACCCGGGCCTCGGGGGTGGCCTGGATGTGGCGCCGGGGCAGCGGCAGCGCAAGCAGCGCGCGCCACATTACACCAAGGATTGGAAAACTGTCCTGCATTGTCATCTCGGCCTCCCCTGCCTGAGCATCACACAAAGAAGTCTAGGTGGCGCCTGAGCGGCATGGTATAGACAACGGTGTTGCGCGGTTCTTCGGAAATGAAGAGGTGGTCGTTGAACTGGTCGGACATTCGCGTTTTTCTGGCAGTTTACCGCGAGGGATCGACACTGGCCGCATCGCGTGTGCTGGGGGTGTCGCAGCCGACCGTCGCCCGCCAGATCGAGACGCTGGAGCATCAGTTGGGGCTGACGCTGTTCGAGCGCGATACCCGCGGGTTCCGCCCGACCCTGGTGGCGCGGGACCTGCTGCCGCAGGCGGAGATGCTGGAAGCTTCGGCCAGAAACCTGGAGGAGGCCGCGACCAAGGCGCGCAAGTCCAACGCCCGGCCGATCCGGATTACCGCCCCCAACCGGAATTTCTCGCCAATTTTCACCAAGATCCTGTCAGATTTCCGTGACGAGCACCCCGAGATCCGTTTCGAACTGATCTCGACCTATGACATACTCGATCTGGCGGCGGGAGAGGCCGACATCGCCATCCGTATCACGCCCCAGATCACCGACGAGCGGCTGATCTGTTCAAAGCTCACCGACGTCAAATCGGCCCTTTACGCATCCCGCGACTATGCCGCGCGCCATGGGGTACCGACGGGGCCGGATGATTTCGCCGGTCATACCTTTGTCATCTACGACCCCATGCCGGGGGCGATGCGGCTGAACCGCTGGCTGGTGGAGCGGATCTCGCCCGAACAGATCGTGGCGCGCTGCGGCGAGCCGGAATCGGTCACCGCCAGTATCGAGGCGGGCCTGGGTGTCGGCCCGGTGACGATTTCATTTGCCGCCGATTATCCTTCGCTGGTGCGGTGTTTCGATCCGGTTCCGGACACTGACACGACCTCGTGGCTGGTGATCGGCCCGGACGCCTATCGCCGCCCCGAAGTCCGCGCCTTTGCCGCGTTCTTTGCGCCCCGGTTTCGCGAGGCCTATGTGGCGCAGCGCGAGCAGGCGATGATCGCGCAGGCCTATCGGCCGGGGCGCTGAAAAGCACTGCAAAAAGGGGGCTCTGCCCCCTCGGTCCTGGCGGGCCTCACCCCCGGATTATTGCAAACCAGAAAGAAGCAGGTCCGGGTCAACCGGCGCGGATCATGTCGGCGGCTTTCTCGGCGATCATGATGACGGGCGAGGCGGTGTTGCCGCTGACGAGCCTTGGCATGATCGAGGCGTCGATCACCCGCAGGCCCGAAAGCCCGTGCACGCGCAGGTCGGGGGCGACCACCGCCATCGGGTCGTGGCCCATTTTGCAGGTGCCCACGGGATGAAAGATCGTGGTGGCGATATTGCCTGCCTCGCGCAACAGGTCCGCGTCGCTGGCGATATGCGGGCCGGGCAGGAACTCCTGCGGCGCATAGGGGGCGAGCGCCCTCGCGGTCATGATCTGGCGGGCCTGTTTTAAGGCGGCGACCGCGACCTGCTGGTCGCGCGGGGCGCTGAGGTAGTTGAGGCGGATATGCGGCTGCGGGCCGGTCTCGGCGCTGGTGATGTGGCAGTCGCCCACGCTTTCGGGACGCAGATTACAGACTGAAACCGTGATCGCCGGGAACGGGTGCAGCGGGTCGCCTAGCCGGTCGGTCGACAGCGGTTGCACGTGGTATTCCAGATCCGGCGTTTCCAGCGCGGGGTCGGATTTGGTGAACATGCCGAACTGGCTGGGCGCCATGCTAAGCGGGCCCGAGCGGGTCAGTGCATATTTCAGCGCGATACCGATGCGGCCGGTCAGCGAATTGGCGGTCTCGTTCAGGGTGGGTGTGTTCGAGACCTTGAACACGGTGCGGATCTGCAGGTGATCTTGCAGGTTCTCGCCCACGCCCGGCAAGTCATGCACCGGGTTGATACCGAGCGCCGAGAGGCGGTCTGGCTGGCCGATCCCGGAAAGCTCCATCAGCTTGGGCGAGTTGATGGCGCCAGCGGCCAGCAGCACCTCGGCCTTCGCCGTGGCCCTATGTTCGGCCCCCTTGTGGCGGAAGACAACGCCGGTGACGCGCTTGCCGTCGAGGATCAGCCGCTGCGTCTCGGCCCGGGTCAGAACCCGCAGGTTGGGCCGGTTCATTGCCGGGCGCAAGAAGGCCTTTGTGGTGTTCCAGCGCACACCGTTTTTCTGGTTGACCTCGAAGAAGCCCGAACCTTCGTTGGTGCCGCTGTTGAAATCCTCGGTCGGCTCAAACCCGAACTCGCGCGCGCCCTCCTGAAAGGCGCGCAGGATCTCCCAGCTGAGGCGCTGGGTAGTGACCTTCCACTCGCCCCCGGCCCCGTGCAGGTCGCTCTTTCCCTTGTGGTGATCCTCGGAGCGGCGGAAATAGGGCAGCACGTCGTCCCAGCCCCAGCCGGTATTGCCCATCTGCCGCCAGCCGTCATAGTCGGCCGCCTGCCCGCGCATGTAGATCATGCCGTTGATCGAGGTGCAGCCGCCCAGCACCTTGCCGCGCGGATAAACCAAGCTGCGGCCATTGAGGCCGGGTTCGGCGGCGGTCTTCATCATCCAGTCAACGCGCGGATTGCCGATGCAGTAGAGGTAACCTACCGGGATATGGACCCAGTGGTAATGGCCCTTACCACCTGCTTCGAGCAACAGCACCCGTATCTTTGGGTCGGCGCTGAGCCGGTTGGCCAGCACGCATCCGGCTGTGCCTCCGCCAACGATGATATAGTCGTAATCGCCTGTCAGGTTTTCGCTCATGTCTCTCCCCTGCCCGCCAGCTTGCCGATTGGCGGCAGCGATGCAATCAAGAATGCAATCGGTCGGAGTTCGCGTTCAGGGAGATCTCCCAGACCAGCTCCGCGCGAGAGCAGTTTCATCCTGCGGGCGCCAAAAAACATGGCCCAGATATGCCAAAATCTCGAGCTTTGGGCACAGAAACTCCATGTTTTCAAAGTTCTTTGTTGATTTTTTGTGGAAAACACACAAATATCGGTCAGATTTCCACAAGCGCCGAAAACTCGTAGAACAGGCGCCGAGGGTGAGCAGATGAAGTCACGAGTCCACACCGCCTGGACCGAGTTGGTCCGTCCCATGTTCCTGCGTCCGAAACGGACGCAAGTCGCAGCATTGTGCCTGCGCCCCACCATTGGCGGACCCGAGGTCTTGCTGATCACCAGTCTGGATACCGGACGTTGGATCGTGCCCAAGGGCTGGCCTATCGAAGGACTCAGCGGCCCCGAAACCGCGCTTCAGGAAGCCTGGGAAGAGGCTGGCGTGCGTCGCGCCCGGGTCGAGGACGAGCCGGTCGGCGTCTTTGGCTATGGCAAGCGCCGCAAGAACGGCACCGTGGAACCGGTGGAAACCTATGTCTATCGGATGCTGGTAGACGAGCTCTCGGATATCTATCCCGAGGCCGGGCGCCGGCAACTGCGCTGGGTCGCGCCATCAGAGGCCGCCAACATGGTGCAGGAACCGCAATTGCAGGACCTGCTGCGGCAATTGTAACAGCGTTACGACGAATTTATGACACACCTGTTGCGCCAGGGGGCTGCGCGGTCTAAGCCGCGCGCGACCCGCATGGAGCCGGACAGGATATCATGAGCGACCGCAAGACCAAGCCCCAGTGGGGTCGGCTGGATGCCGACCTGAACCGGATTAGCCGGATCGAGACCGCAACCGCTTATGCCGCGCGCCCCCTGGTGGGGACCGGGATTGCGCTCGCCTTTATCGTGCTGGCAGCCTTGGCCGCGATGGTTGCGCTGGGTGGTACACCGGGCGGGATCGTGGTGGTCGCCGCAGCGGCCTTCGGCGCCTATATGGCAATCAATATCGGCGCCAATGACGTGGCCAACAACATGGGCCCGGCGGTGGGCGCCAATGCCCTGTCCATGGGTGCGGCGATTGCCATCGCGGCGGTGGCCGAAAGCGCCGGCGCCCTGTTGGCGGGTGGCGATGTGGTCTCGACCATCTCCAAGGGGATCATCGACCCCAATTCGGTGGCCGATACCCAGGTCTTTATCTGGGCGATGATGGCGGCGCTGATCTCGTCTGCGCTGTGGGTCAACCTGGCAACCTGGGTGGGGGCTCCGGTCTCGACCACCCATTCTGTCGTGGGTGGCGTGATGGGCGCGGGCATCGCCGCCGCGGGCCTGTCGGCGGTGGACTGGTCGACCATGAGCGCCATCGTGGCCAGCTGGGTGATCTCTCCGGTTCTGGGCGGGGTGATCGCGGCGCTGTTTCTGGCCCTGATCAAGCACCGCATCCAGTATCAGCCCGACAAGATTGCCGCTGCGCGCCGCTGGGTGCCGATCCTGGTGGCGGTGATGGCGGGCACATTCGCCACTTATCTGTCGGTCAAGGGCATCAAGAAGATCGTCAAGATCGATTTGCAGACCGCCCTGATGATCGGACTGGCAACCGCCCTGCTGGTCTGGGCGGTGACGATCCCCTGGATCAAGCGCAAGTCGGAAGGCATGGAAAACCGCACCAAATCCATCAAGGCGCTCTTCGGCCTGCCGCTGGTCCTGTCGGCGGCGCTGTTGAGCTTTGCCCATGGTGCCAACGACGTGGCCAATGCGGTGGGTCCGCTGGCGGCCATCGTGCATGTGAGCCAGGCGGGCAGTTTTGCAGCCAAGGTGGCCATTCCCTTCTGGGTCATGGTGATCGGTGCCTTTGGCATCTCGTTCGGCCTGTTCCTGTTCGGGCCCAAGCTGATCCGCATGGTGGGAAGCCAGATCACCAAGCTGAACCCGATGCGGGCCTATTGCGTAGCGCTGTCGGCGGCGATCACGGTGATCGTGGCCAGCTGGCTGGGCCTGCCGGTCAGCTCGACCCATATCGCCGTTGGCGGGGTATTCGGCGTCGGATTCTACCGCGAATGGCATTCCGAGCGCCGGTTGCGTCAGAACCGCAACAACCGCCCCCCGGCCAAGCGCCTGCCACTGGAAGAGCGGCGCCGGCGCAAACTGGTGCGGCGCTCGCACTTCATGACCATCGTGGCGGCCTGGGTGATCACGGTTCCGGCGGCAGCGCTGATGTCGGGCGTGATCTTTGCGATCCTGAACAGCTTTGTCTGACCCTTTGTGCAGGCGTTGAAGGCAGGAATGCGAGGCTCTGCCTCGCGCTCCGAGGTATTTATCAACAGAAGAAGAAGGTGCCTCCGTCCGGTGTGGTGATCTGTGCAACGCTTAACCGGGGGGCGGTGGTGCCACTGCGTGTCGCCGCGTCGATCAGGGACGAGACGCGGGAACAGATCGGGGTGGCAACGCCATGTGCGCGGCCCAGCCGGATGATCTCTCCCTGAAGACTGGCGATTTCGGTCGCGCGACCGGCATCCAGATCATAGGCCATTGAGCTGCGGGCGCTGGGATCGACCGTCAGCATCCGCGCGGCGATGCGGGTGAAAAGAGTGTTGGGCAGGCGCAGGATATGCGGCGTAGTCCAGGCTGGCAGCGGCGTGGTTGCGGCGACCGGGATACCGGCGGTGCGCAAGACACGCAGCGCCTCGGCCATCTGGTCGGCCATGAGGCGGCGCCAGCTGCGGTCGGCGAGCTGTTCGACCAGGGTCAGCCCCGACAGCGCGTTGAGCGCGTTGTTGAGGTTGATCACCAGCTTGCCCCATTGCACCGCCTCGATCCGCAGGCTTTCGATCACCGGCAGGCCGGGCACCGAGAGCGCCGCGCCAAGCCCGCCCGGCCCCGCCGCGATCACGATATCGCCGGAGGACGCCCGGTGCCATGTGGCTTCGCCCAGCGGCACCACGTTGAAGGGGACCATACCGGCGCGGATCTCGCGTCCGGGCAGGCGGGCACGCAGCAGGCGGGTGTTTTCCAGACCGTTCTGCCAGGACAGGACCGGGGCGGATACCGGGGCATGGGTGGCGATGGCGCTGGCCATGTCGGCAGTGGCCGGGGTCTTGACCGCAACGATCACCAGGTCTGCCCCGGACAGGCAGCCGGGATCGGTGGCAAGGGACAGGCGGGCCGCAGGGAGGGTCAGCGTCAGGCCCGAGAAATCCGTAACCGTCAGCCCGCACCGTTCTATCTCGTCGAGGAGAGGAGCACGGCCAAGCAGCGTGACCTCATGTCCCGCGGCGGCCAACAGACCGCCACAGAAACAGCCGATACTGCCCGCCCCGGCAATCACGATGCGCATCGCTTCTCTCCCCTTGTCCGCGCCATATTGCGGGGGTGGCGGCGATCGCGCAACGGCTCAGACGGAAGGCCAGCCCAGGATCAGATTGTCGGAGGGCCAGAGCGGGCCCTTGTCCTGCCGCTCGGCAAGGATCGTACCACCCTGCGCTTGGTAAAACGCCAGCGCTGGGGCATTGTCGCGCACCACCGCCAGAATCAGGCGCGGCGCACCCGCCAGGACCGCCTGCGCGCGCGCCAGCCCCAGCAGGCGTGCGCCCAGCCCAGAACGCCGGGTCGACGCGGCGATATAGAGATGGTCAAGCTCGGTGCAGCCGTCGAAGCCATCCACCCCGCTGGGCGACCGAGCTGCAAGCCCGACCGCCACCCCGTCACGCAGGGCGATCACGGCACCACCTTCACTGGCCAGCCGGTCGCGCCAATAGGCGGTGCGGCGGGCCTTGTTCAGGGCCAGCCGCACTTCGGGCGGAGCGATGCGGGCATAGGTTTCCTGCCAGACCTGAAAGTGCAGCGCGGCTAGCGCCTCGGCATCCTGCGGTCCGGCGCGGCGCAGGGTGATGCCACCCTCGCAAACGCTGTGCCCGGCGGCGATCCAGGCCGCCTCGGCCCGGGCCACCTGCCCGGCGCGCACCAGCAGGTAGTCGCGGTCATGGGTCGAGGTGACAAAGACCCCCAGACCGGCCCGCGATACCGGTTCCACCGCCGCCAGCACAACGTCGGGCTGATCGAGCGCGGCCAGGGTCTCGACCCGGAGCGCCTGCCAGCCGCGCGCGGTGGTCTCGCCCTCGGGCACTCGCTCCGACAGGCAAAGGATCGAGGTCTCGTCCGGCGCCTGGGTGACGCTGACCAGGCCAGGGCCTGCATACCAGCGGGGCAGCGGCGCGCCGGCGGAGCGGCGGGTGATGGCATAGGTGCCCTCAAGCCTTGTCAGCAACAGGTCGGGCGGGTTCACAGACCCAGCCCTTCGTCCAGCCCCAGCATGATGTTGAGGTTCTGCACCGCCGCGCCCGAGGCCCCCTTGCCCAGATTGTCAAGCAGCGCGATCAGCACCGCGCCACCGCTGTCGTGATTGCCATGCACCGACAGTTCCAACCGGTTGCTGCCGTTCAGGCGGCGCGGGTCGATGCGGGGGCCATAGTGTTCGGGCGAGACCACCGAGACAAAGCGGCTGGCGGCATAGTGATCGGCCAGCGCCGCCTCGATTGCGACGCCCTGCCCCGGTTCGAGAAAGGGCAGCGGTACCTGCACGATCATCCCCTGTTCATAGGGGCCGACCGAGGGTACGAAGATCGGCCGCCGGGACAGGCCCGCATGCGCGATGATCTCGGGCAAGTGCTTGTGCTTCTGGTCGGTGGCATAGACGAAGGGACCATCGGTCTGACCGCTCTCGAACTCGGCGATCATCACCTTGCCGCCGCCGGAATAGCCGCTGATGGCGTTGATGCCGAGCGCCGCATCGGCGGCGATCAGCCCGCGCTGGACCAGCGGGTGAAGGAGAGCAATGGCACCGGTCGAGTAGCAGCCGGGGTTCGACACGAATTGCCCGCTGGCGATCCGGGCGCGAAGTGCATCGTCCAGTTCAGGAAAGCCGAAAGCCCAGTCGGGGTGCACCCGATGCGCGGTGCTAGCGTCGATCAACCGGGTGCCAGTGCCCGCAAGTGCGGCCACGATCTCGACCGCTGCCGCGTCGGGCAGGCAGAGAATGCCGACATCCGCCTCGCCAAAAGCGGCGAGCCGGGCACCGACATCCTTGCGCGCGGCGTCGCCCAGCGTGATCAGCCGGATATCGTCACGCCCCTCCAGCCGAGCGCGGATTTGCAAGCCGGTCGTGCCGGCCTCGCCATCGATGAAGACCTTGTATGTCATGGTCGGGTTTCCCTGTGTCCAAGGCGGAAAGCGGGCATACCGGAACCTGCCCGCCAAGGCAGGGTCCGGTCTGTCTTTTCGGTGATATTTCAGTTCAGTGAGAAGCCGGAGGGCCGATCAGGCGCCCAGGCACCAGCGCATGATCGCCTTTTGCGCATGCAGGCGGTTTTCGGCCTCGTCGAAGATGACCGAATGCGGGCCGTCCATCACCTCAGAGGTGGCCTCCTCCTCGCGATGGGCGGGCAGGCAATGCATGAACAGCGCATCCGGCTTGGCATGGCGCATCAGCTCGGCATTCACCTGATAGGGGCGCAGCAGATTGTGACGCCGCTCCTTGGCCGATTGCGCGTCATGCATCGACACCCAGGTATCGGCGACCACCAGATCGGCACCTTCAACCGCCTTGAACGGATCACGCTCGATCACAACCTTGGAGCCCTTCTGGCGAGCATAGCCCATGTACTCTTCTTCGGGGTCGAACTGGGCCGGGCCAGTGAAGGTCAGGTCGAAACCGAATTGTCCCGCGGCATGCAGGAAAGACGAGCAGACATTGTTGCCGTCACCGGTCCAGACCACCTTCTTGCCCGCGATCGGGCCGCGATGCTCTTCGAATGTCAGCACATCGGCCATGATCTGGCAGGGATGGCTGCGGTCGGTCAGCCCGTTGATCACCGGCACATCGGCATATTCGGCCATCTCGGTCAGCACGGTCTCGTCGAAGGTGCGGATCATGATCATGTCCACGTAGCGCGACAGCACGCGGGCGGTGTCGGCGATGGTCTCGCCATGACCAAGCTGCATGTCATTACCCGACAGCACCATGGTCTGCCCGCCCATCTGCCGTACACCCACGTCAAAGGACACGCGGGTCCGGGTCGAGGGTTTCTCAAAAATCAGCGCAACCATCCGGTTCTTGAGCGGCTGTTCGTCATCAGGCGCGGCCTTGGGCCGTCCGAGGCGGGCCTGTTTCATGGCGCCGGCCTGGTCGATCATGGACCGCAGGTCGGCGGCGTCGGTTTTGTGGATATCGAGAAAATGGTTCATGTCTTTAGGCTTTCTTCTGGCCGGGGCGGGGGCGCTGCCCCGTCGCCTGACGGCGACTCGCCCGGAGTATTTTGGGCGAAATGAAGATCAGGCAGCTTCGACCTGGCTGGCGGCGGCATCGAGGCGGGTGAAGGCCTCGGCGATGTCGTCCTCGGTCAGGTTGAGCGGCGGCAGCAGGCGGATCACGTTGTCGGCGGCGGGCACGGTAATGACCAGGTTGTCATAACCCGCCTTGACCACGTCGAGATTGGACGCCTTGCATTTCAGCCCCAGCATCAGGCCGGAACCGCGCACCTCTTCGAACACTTCCGGATGGGCGGCGACCAATCCTTCGAGCCGCTGGCGCAACAATGCGGCCTTGCGGTTGACCTCGGCCAGAAAGGCCGGATCGGCGATATGATCCATCACCGCGCAGCCCACGGCACAGCCCAGCGGGTTGCCGCCATAGGTGGAGCCATGGGTGCCCGCGGTCATGCCGCTTGCTGCCTCTTCGGTGGCCAGCACCGCGCCCAGCGGGAAGCCGCCGCCAATACCCTTGGCCACCATCATGATATCGGGCGTAATACCCGCCCATTCATGGGCAAAGAGTCGTCCCGTCCGGCCCACGCCGCATTGCACCTCGTCGAGGATCAGCAAAAGACCGTGGTCGTCGCAGATCTGGCGCAGCGCCTTCAGGTCTGCATCGGGAACCGGGCGAATGCCGCCCTCGCCCTGCACCGGTTCGATCATGATCGCAGCGGTTTTTTCCGTGATCGCGTTGGTCACGCCATCCAGATCGCCAAAGGTCAGATGCACGAAACCGGGCAGCAACGGGCCGAAGCCCTTGACCATCTTCTCAGACCCCGCGGCAGCGATTCCGGCGGAGGAGCGTCCATGGAAGGAACCGTCGAAGGTGATGATCTCGACCCGCTCGGGCTGGCCCTTGTCGTAAAAATACTTACGCGCCATCTTGACCGCCAGCTCGCAGGCCTCGGTCCCCGAATTGGTGAAGAACACCGTATCGGCAAAGGTGTGCTCCACCAGCTTGTCGGCCAGCGCCTGCTGTTGCGGGATCTGGTAGAGGTTCGACACGTGCCACAGGTTCTGCGCCTGATCGGTCAGCGCCTTGACCAGCGCGGGATGGGCATGGCCCAGCGCGTTCACCGCAATCCCTGAACCAAGGTCGAGGAAGCGTCGGCCATCCGCCTCGGTCAGCCAGGCGCCTTCGCCCTTCACGAAGTGAAGCGGCGCGCGGTTATAGGTCGGCAGGACGGACGGAATCATTGGATCATCCTTGTCTGAGGGTTGTCCCCGATGCAGGGCATAGCGGGGCGGTCAGGTCAATGTCTGGAAAGCAGGGTGCGCGATGCAAAACTGGCACGCAGGGATCAAACGACCGCTCAGGCGGTTGCGCGTCGGCGTCGGAGAGACGGGATATGAGCGTGATTGATCATGTCGTGTTCCATAACGGAGGAAACGCCCAAAGAAAACCCCTTCTGAAGGGGGAAATGCAACAAAATGGAGACCTCGTCTGATCCGGCGGTACTCATATCGAATTCAAGAATGCCTGCCCGGTCAAAAAGGACTTCGGGCTAATCGCCTGACGGAGGGATGCAAGATCGCTACGGCGCCACCTTGCCAATCCCAACGAGATAGCGCACCGCTTGGCCATGTTCGAACCCAAACCGCAGAATCCCGCCCTTGCCGCCGCGCTGATCTTCGCGGCCACGGGTTTCATTGCCGGCACGACGCTGCTGGCCAAGGCGCTGGGGACCGGCACGCTGGGCCCTGCCCTGCCAGCGTTTCAGATCAGCCACGGACGGTTTCTCTTTGCCTTCGCCGTGATCTTGTCGATCGTGGCCACGACCCGACCCCGGTTGGGGCGCCCCCATTGGGGACTGCACCTGGGCCGCACGAGTTTTGGCTGGGCGGGGGTGACCCTGATGTTTGCTGCCGTCGCCTATATCCCGATGGCCGATGCAACGGCGATCGCCTTTCTGAATCCGGTCTTTGCCATGCTGCTGGCGATCCCCTTGCTTGGCGAACGCGTCGGGCCTTGGCGCTGGGGTGCTGCGGTCGTTGCCCTCCTGGGCGCGCTCATACTGCTGCGGCCAGCGTCTGGCAGCTTCCAGCCCGCCGCCCTGCTGGCACTGGGTGCCGCGGCGGTGATGGGCATGGAGCTCATCTTCATCAAGAAGCTTTCGGGCCGCGAGCGCCCGATCCAGATCCTGCTTGTCAACAACGCGATGGGGCTGGTCATCGCCAGCGTCGCGGTCTGGCCGGTCTGGCAAACACCCTTGCCCGCGCAATGGGCGGCGCTGGCAGGGATCGGTCTGCTGATGGCCTGTGCGCAGATCTGTTTCGTCAACGGAATGGCCCGGGCCGATGCCTCGTTTGTCGCGCCTTTCAGCTATGCCACCCTTGTTTTTGCAACACTCTACGATCTGGCCGCGTTTCAAGTCTGGCCCGACGCGGTAAGCCTTGCCGGCGCTGCCATCATCCTCGCCGGAGCCCTGACCCTGGCCTGGCGCGAAGGTCGCGCTCGCAAGACCTGATCCGCCATTCATTTCGCCAGAAATACTCCGGGGGAGGCGCCCTTCGGGTGCCGGGGGCAGAGCCCCTTGGCGTCGTGACACCTTCGCGATAATCTGTCGAACTTGCCTCGAGGCGACGGATGCGTCGCAAATCGCCAAGACCCGCCCTGCTTTCCCACCGATCCTGAGCCTACGCACTCTCCGGATGGTCCGCTATGCATGAACGCCGAATTCCTGAATGGGTCCGCCATTCCCCCGCCCCTTCGGTACGGGATTTCGGCTTGCTCGCCGGGCTCGAGGCGGTGGTTCGCGGCATTCTGATCTCGGTCTTTCCGCTGATCATGTACCGGGCGCTGGGTGACGCCGAACGCGTGTCGATGGCCTATTTCCTGATCGGTTTCCTCTCGCTGGGCGCGGGACTGATGGTGCCCAGCCTGATCCGCTATGTCCCACGACGTTGGGCCTATTCGGGAGGGGCGCTGTTGTTCGTGGCCGGGGCGATGCTGGCGGTGCAGGGAACGCCCCTGACAACGATCGCCGCGTTGGCCTGCAACACCGTCGCCGCGGTGGTTTGCTTCATCTGTTTCAACGCCTATGTGCTCGATTACATCGAGCGGGTGGAGCTGGGCAGGTGCGAAACCAGCCGGATGTTCTACAGCGCGCTCGGCTGGACCGCCGGGCCGATGGCCGGGGTGTTGTTGATGGAGGTCTGGCCGCCAGCACCTTTCGTGATCAGCGGCGTCGCCGCGTTGGCGATGCTGGCGCTCTTCTGGGCGCTCAGGCTTGGCAATGGCAAGATGATCGCCCGCGCCCGCCGCCCGGCACGCAATCCGCTGGCTTTCCTGCCACGCTTCTTTGCCCAGCCACGGCTGGTCGCGGGCTATCTCTTCGCGATGATCCGATCCTGTGGCTGGTGGGTCTATGTGGTTTATCTGCCGATCTTCGCGATCGAAGCGGGGCTCGGAGACCAGTTGGGCGGTATCCTCTTGTCGATTACCAACGGCATGTTGTTTCTGGCCCCGCTGATCCTGCGCTGGGTGCAGTCAAGATCCTTGAAAAGCGCGGTGCGCATCGGCTTTGCCGGGGCCGGGCTCTGTTTTGCCACCGCAGGGCTGATGTCGGGCTGGGCGCCGGTCGCCGCCGGATTGCTGATGCTGGGATCGTTCTGGCTGATCGTGCTCGATATCTGCGCGGGCCTGCCCTTCCTGATGGCAGTGAAACCGTCAGAGCGCACCGAGATGTCTGCGATCTATTCCAGTTACCGAGACGTGTCGGGCATCCTGACACCGGGCGTGGCGTGGCTCGTGCTGCTGGCCGCGCCGGTGGCGGGCATCTTCGTTGCCGGCGGTGCAGGCCTGTTTGGCGCTTTCACCATCGCCGCCCGGATGCACCCGCGCCTAGGTCGCCCGCGGGTTCGCTTCGAACCCGGCTCGCTCGCTGATGCCTGAAGTGGGCGCCGTTTTCCGGCACGGAAAACGGGCCGGAATTCTTGCAGAATTCCGGCTGTCTCATGCCTTCAGCCGATACCCCCGATTGAGCAGGGCCCAGGCCAGCAGACAGACCGCCAACGTGGCCCCCAGACAAACTGCCAGGCCCAGCGCGGGCGAACTATCCGAGACACCGATCATCGCGAAACGCAGCCCGTCGATCAGATAGAAGACCGGATTGGCGTGGGTCAGTCGCCCCAGAAGCGGCGGCAAGGCCTCGACCGAATAGAAAGTGCCAGACAGAAACGCCAGCGGCGTCACGATGAAATTGGTGATCGCGGCCATCTGGTCGAACTTGTTGGCATAGATCCCCGCCACCAGCCCGAGCGCGCCCATGAACCCGGCCCCCAGCACCACAAATCCCAGCGCCAGCAGCGGGTGCACCGGCACGATCCCCAGCACCAGCACCAGCGCCACCGCGATCGCAAGCGCCACCAGCAACCCACGCACCACGGCGCCCGCCAGATAACCCAGGAGCAACTCCAGCGCCGACAGCGGCGGCATCAGCGTATCCACGATATTGCCCTGCACCTTGGAGATCACCACCGAGGAGGAGGTATTCGCAAACGCGTTCTGGATCACCGTCATCATCAGGATCCCCGGCGCCAGAAAGGTCAGGAACGGCACCCCCATCACCGCGCCCCGGCCAGCGCCCACTGCCAGCGAGAAGATCATCATGAACAGACCCGCCGTCACCAGCGGCGCCAGCAGGGTCTGGGTCCAGACCACCAGAAACCGCATCACCTCGCGCGCGGCAAGCGTATAAAGCCCCAGCCAGTTCACCTGTCCGAACCGCCGCACACCCAGTTCCATCGCCTTCTCTCCCACTTGCCACCGCCCTGGTCTTTTCCCGATTCGAAATGCCTTGTAACCCGGCCCGCAGTGACTAGAATAGGGCGCTGAGACAATTTCCGAAGGCGGCCGCAGCTCTGGGGCCGCTTTCCCGCTTTTGAGAGGCAAACCATGTCCTGGACCGACGAGCGCGTCGAACTGCTCAAGAAAATGTGGGGCGAGGGCCAGTCGGCCAGCCAGATCGCCAAGGAACTGGGCGGCGTCACCCGCAACGCGGTCATCGGCAAGGTGCACCGTCTGGGCCTGTCCAACCGCAGCTCGGGCGCGGCGCCAGCCTCGACCAAGGCCGAAGCAAAAGAAAAACCCACCGCCACACCCAGGCCAGAGGCCAAGCCAAAACCCGCGCCGCGCCCCGAACCGGTTCGCGCGGCCCCCGAGCCTGCACCGGCACCGCAACCGGCCGAAGCCAAGCCGATCCCGGCGCGCAAACAGATCATCCCGGCCGGCCAACCGCTGCCGCCACAGCCTTCGGCGAACGAAATCAGCCCCGAGGCACTGGCCAAGGTCAACGAGGTCGAGAAAAAGGCCAAGAAGCTGAGCCTGATGGAACTGACCGAGCGCACCTGCAAATGGCCCGTGGGCGACCCCGCGACCGAGGATTTCTGGTTCTGCGGCCTGCCGGTCCAGCAGGGTAAACCCTATTGCGAGGCGCATGTCGGCGTGGCGTTCCAGCCGATGAGTTCGCGCCGCGATCGTCGCCGCTGAGGCGGTAGCTTACCGAACGCTTCCACAGCAGGCACGAAGACTGCAAAAAAGGGTCCGGGACAGACGTTCCGGACCCATCACTCGTTACCGACACCTGTCGCGCGCAGATCAGTTCTTGACCGGAGCCGCCGATGTGAAATCGGGGATTACGTTGGTGGAAGCCGCTTTATCCTCGATCCCCGGCCAGTTCCCCTGAGCCTTGTTGATGTTTCCGGCAATGTCTTCCTCCCAGAAACCAACAACGTTCTTCGTGATGTTCAGGTAAAGCTTGTCATCGACGATGCGCCACAGGTTCGGGTTGCCCGGAACCTTGCCGCCCTTGGATACACCATAGGCGCAATGGCCGTCATATTGCGGCGCGTAATAGGCCGGGTTGGCCAGAAACGTGTCGCGGTTCTCGGTACTGGCAAAGGCCCAGGTCGACCCGTTCCACTCGGCGGTGATGTCGGCGCGGCCCTTGACCGCCTCTGGCTGGGTCTGGCCCACCGGTGCCTGGGACAACGCGCGATAGGCGATCACATCATAGCCCGAAACCGCATAACCGGTACCGTCAAGATATTGCGGACCGGCCAGAACCGGCGCGGCCAGTGCGGTAATGGCTGCGGTGGCAAGGGCAAGAGCGAGACGTTTCATGAAGAGGTTCCTCCGTTTGCTGTTGACCCGAGATTATCCTTGTTGCCCATCCTTGGCAGCGGACCTCGCGCGGCTGTGACCCCACATCGACGATTTGTGAGTGGGACCGGGCTATTGTTTCAGTTGCATTCCCTGCCCCGGCATTGGACTTTGCCCTTCCGGCCCCTAGCTCTCCCTAACCGGGTGCCGCCGCCCGTTGATGTAACATTCGAGACGAAAGCCATGACCGAACAGACACCCTATACCCCGCCCCGCGTCTGGACCTGGGACAAGGAAAACGGCGGCCAGTTCGCCAATATCAACCGTCCCATTGCGGGTGCCACCCATGATAAGGACCTGCCGGTGGGCAAGCACCCGTTCCAGCTCTATTCGCTGGGCACGCCCAATGGGGTCAAGGTGACGGTAATGTTCGAGGAACTGCTGGCCGCAGGCCACGCAGACGCCGAATACGATGCCTGGCTGATCAATATCAGTCAGGGTGATCAGTTCGGATCGGGCTTTGTCGATGTGAACCCCAACTCCAAGATCCCTGCCCTGCTCGACCGCTCCGGCCCGGAACCGGTCCGGGTGTTCGAAAGCGCCTCGATCCTGTTCCATCTCGCCGAGAAATTCGGCGCCTTCCTGCCCGCATCGGGCCCGGCCCGGACCGAGGTGATGAACTGGCTGTTCTGGCAGATGGGCAGCGCGCCCTATCTGGGCGGCGGGTTTGGCCATTTCTACGCCTATGCGCCCGAGAAGTTCGAATACCCGATCAACCGCTTCGCGATGGAGGTCAAGCGCCAGCTGGACGTACTGGACCGCGAGCTGGCGCATCGCCCCTTTATCGCGGGCGAGGAGTATTCCATCGCCGATATGGCGATCTGGCCGTGGTATGGGCAGCTGGTTCTGGGCCGGGCCTATGACGCCGCCGAATTCCTGGATGCCGAAAGCTATACCCATGTGATGCGCTGGGCGCGCGAGCTGGATGCCCGCCCCGGCGTCAGCCGTGGCCGCATGGTCAACCGTGTATCGGGCGAGCCGAAGTTCCAGCTGCGCGAGCGTCATGACGCCAGCGATTTCGACACCCGCACCCAGGACAAGCTGGAACCGGACGCCAGCTAACCGCGCGCATCCGAAATTGCGTGGCATCTATCTAAAATGCCGCGCAGAATCAGCATCTTTCCCCGCGGCCGCTCGACCCTTTGAACGCCCGCCGTGTTTCAGATCACAAGACCGGACCGTGCCCCGTCACGGTCCGATCTTTTCGTTTCGAAATCGGCGAAAATCGCGCGCAGCCCGGCGTTGAGCGGCGGGGCCGATCCGGTCATCCCTGTGGCACGGCGCAACGATGCGTCGCTGGTCAAGAGTTTCAGGAGATACCATATGAACATGGCGATGACGCAGGACCTTCCCTGCATGCTGCTCGATGCGGGTTCGGATTTCTCGTATTCGGTCTTTGGCTGGACCGTGACGACCCCGCCCCCCAGCCCGAGCGGCGATGGCATCTTTGCCCAGAGCCCGACCACACCGGCACTGCTCCAGAACGCCAGTTCGCAGCTGGTACCGCCGCAATCGATCGCCTTCAACACCGCCAACCCCTCGCGTACCGCGCTGTTCAGCATGCCGCTTTACAACGGGTTCGCGCCCTCGACCGGGTTCTGGAACCTGCAATCGGGCGGCAGCGCCAATTTCGCGCTGCAACTGGCCGAGGCGACCAATGTCACCCTGACCGTCACTTGCGCCGGGGTCGCCAACCCCAACACCACCGGCAGCCAGAGTTACATCAGCGTCTCGGTCAACGGGCAGCAGGTAGCGTCGAACCAGTTCGTCGCCAACCAGAACTGGCATGACGAGACCTTTGTGCTGGATGCCGCCAAGATGGTGCAGGGCGAGAACACCATCGTGATCTCAGACAGCGGCCAGCAGGGGCTTTGGATCACCGCCGTGGGCGTCAGCACCGCCGATGTGCCGATCAGCGCCAGCTATTTCTGGCAGCAGATCGGCGCGGGAGAGTTGAACCCCGGCAATACCTATAACCGCTCGATCGCCGTGACCTCGGGCAATACCAGCACCGATACCGAGACCGACAGCTTTGCCGAGACACTGGGCCTGACCGTGGGCATCGGCGGCGGCGGCATCGACAAGGCGCTGTTCGGGATCAGCGCGCAACTCTCGACCTCGTTCACCCATACCTCGACCACCGCGCATAGCCTGGCGATCAGCCAGCAGACCACGTCGAGCTATGGCGTCAACATCACGCCGCCGGGGTCGGACAAGGTAACGTTCCAGATCTGGCAGCTGTGCCTGCAATACGAGGCCAACGGCACCCTTCTGACCCAGGCGCTGGGGCCCAATGACGGCCCGATCGTGATCACGCAATACCCGGCCTGACCGGGCCGCGCCGCCCTATTTCAAACGGGGCGGCGCATCCGGGTCCATGCCCGGCGCCGAAGGGCCGCGCGGCGGCTCAGGCGGCTCGGGCAGATCGAAGCGCAGCCCCACCCGCGACAGAGTGGCGGCCATCGCATCCGAGGCCGCGAAGAACCCAACATCCATCGCGCCCGCTTCGACCCCGGAAAAGGTCAGTGCCTCGGACGCGGCCTTGGCCAGCGCGGGTTCGGCCCCGTCGCGCGCATCGACAAATCCCAAGAGATGCCCGCGTCCGCCATCCTGATAGACGACACCGGCCAGATAGGCCCCTTGCGCCAGACCGGCGGCAGTGACCAGCTTGGCATCGAGCGCCGAAAGCAGCGCCTCGGGTAGGCCGCCCGGCGCGGTCACCTCGGTGATCCGGGCCTCGATCTGGTCGGGTTCGTGACCCAGTGTCTCGCTCAGCCAGCCCAGCGCCTCGGCCGGGATCAGCATGGCCGAGGGCGCCACATCGAGGTTCAAACCCAACCCGACCCCCTGCCCCGCCAGCATCGCCGCCAGCACCCGGCCCGACAGCGCCGCATAGGGGGCGGGACGGCCGGTAAAGGCGGCCAGCCGCTCCTCGCGGTCAAAGACCAGCACGAAGCGGCCATCGGCCAGGTCGAAGAGTTCGGGCGACAGGTTCTCGCCGCGCGCCTCTTCGGTCAGCAGCAGGAACAGCTCGGCATCGCCCAGCCGTTCAAAGAAACGCAGCCGCGCGGCATCATCGCCTGCGTCGGCCTCCATCGCGGCATGGGCACGGTCAAGCGGGGTTTGCGCTCCGGTCTGGCTCATTCAGCACCTCTCTGACCCGAGCGCGCAGAACCGGCAGCAACTCGGCCTCGAACCACGGGTTTTTCCTGAGCCATGCCGTATTGCGCCAGGACGGGTGAGGCAAGGCAAAGACGCGCGGCGCATGGTCCCGCCAGGCGGCCACTGTCTCGGTCACCGGGCTGCGCGCGCCCAGGTGATACTTGTGTGCATGGCCGCCCACCAGCACGGTCAGCGGCATCTCTCCCAGTTCGGCCATCACCCGACTGTGCCAGGTCTTTCCACAAACCGGCGGCGGCGGCAGGTCCGCGCCCCGACTGTTGTAACCCGGGAAACAAAACGCCATCGGCACCACGGCGACCCGCGACCGATCATAAAAGGTCTCCTCGTCAATCCCCAGCCAGTCGCGCAGCCGGTCTCCCGAGGGGTCGGTGAAGGGCCGGCCTGAAGCATGCACCCGGGCCCCCGGCGCCTGCCCTGCGATCAGCAGGCGCGCACCGGACCGAAACCAGACAACCGGTCGCGGTTCATGTGCCGTATGCGTGGCGGCAAAGCGATCGGCGCACAAGCGGCAGGCGCGAATCCGCTCGGTCAGAGGCACAGCGACGGGGTCGGTCATCAGGTCGGCTCCTGTCAGGTGACGGGCCAGAGGATAGCCGGGTCCGCCCGCCAATCCAGCCCCGCGCCGGGTCACGCCCACGTGATCGCCATCCCTGCTTGAAAGGTTCCGGCCGCGATTGAGTTTTTGTTTCACATTTGGACATAATGTAGCCAAATTCCCCCTGTAGGCCGGTGGACAACTCCCGCCCCGACGGGGGATGCACGGGCGTGGCCACGGGGTCATGCGACACAGACGACATTGGGCCGCAGCAGATAGCAGATGCTTGAATTCGAGAATGTCAGCAAATCCTTCTGGACGGGATCACAGCGCAAGGTGATCCTTGACCGTGTCTCGTTCCGGGTGGAACTGGGCAAGTCGATGGGTATTCTGGCCCCGAACGGCACCGGCAAGACGACCTTGATCAACATGATGGCCGGTCTCGAAAAACCCGACGAGGGCGTGATCCGCCGCGGCTGTAACATTTCGTTCCCGCTGGGGTTCATGGGCGGTGTGGTGGGCCGACTCTCGGCAATGGAAAACGCGCGCTATATCGCCCGCCTTTATGGCATGGATCCTGACTATATCGAGGCCTATTGCCGGTGGCTTTGCGGTCTTGGCGAGTATTTCGACCAACCGCTGGGTACCTATTCGTCGGGCATGCGGGCACGGTTCTCGTTTGCCTTGATGCTGGCGCTGGATTTCGACATGTACCTCATCGACGAAGGCATGCCCGCCTCGACCGATGTCGAGTTCAACAAGAAGGCCGGCGCCATTCTCGAAGAACGGCTGCGCACGACCACCATCGTCATCGTCTCGCACCAGCCCGGGACATTGGAAAAATTCGCCCGGCAGGCCGCTGTTCTGATGAATGGCCAACTGCATGTATTCGACTCCTTGGAAGAAGCGAAACAGCTCTATGACTACCAAACCCAAGGCTAAGAAATTCCGCATCCGTCGGACCGGCGCCCCCACGGGAACCGAAGGCACAGCCTCGGTTTCCCCCCGCCCCCAGCCGGTGACGAATGTCTCGCCACTGCGCCCACAAGCGGCAACAGCGCGCCCCGAGGCTGCGATGCAGCCCGGCAATACGCCCGCCCGCCCGCAGCGCCCCGCACCCGAAACGGCGCCTGCTGCCCCGGCGGCGATGGAGGGACAGGTGTCCTCGGCCGCCGAAACCGGTGCCGAGGCCGAGATCGACGCCATCAAGCGCGAGGGCCTGACCGGGCGGCAATTGCGAATGGCCCGGCGGCTGGCCCAGAAACACAACCTGCCTGTCACCTCGGACTATGACGCGGTGCGCCAGTTGCGCGCCCGAGGCATCGATCCGCTGGAACGCGGCAACATGCTGGACCTGGTGGTTCAGCGTGGCGGAGGCACCGCCGAAGCGGCCAATGTTGAAGACGCCGAGGCGCAACCGAAGGTTCAACTGCCACAGACGGTGCAGCCGCGCCAGATGCTGCCCTCGACCGAACTGAGCCCGACCCAGCGTCGCGAGATGGAAATCGGCCGCATCCAGCAGGACATCATGCGCCGTCGCCGCCGCAAGATGATGCAGCTGCTGACCCGGCTGGCCTTCTTTGTGTTCCTGCCCACCCTGATTGCTGGCTATTACTTCTACGTGGTCGCCACGCCGATGTATGCCAGCAAGTCGGAATTCGTGATCCTTCAGGCCGACGGCTCGCTGGGCGGGGTCGGCGGCTTCTTTGCCGGTACGCAATTCGCCACCAGCCAGGATTCGATCTCGGTCCAGTCGTTCCTGGAATCGAAAGAGGCGATGCTGCTGCTGGACCGCGACCAGAGCTTCAAGGCGCATTTCCAGAGGGAAGAAATCGACCCGATCCAGCGGCTGTCCCCCGACGCCACCAACGAAGAGGCCTACAAGGTCTATTCGCGGATCGTCACGATCGGTTACGACCCGACCGAGGGGGTGATCCGGATGGAGGTCGCGGCACCCGATCCGCAGGTCGCCACCGATTTCTCGAACAGCCTGCTGTCCTATGCGGAAAGCCGGGTCAACAACCTGTCCGGTCAGAAACGCGAAGACCAGATGCGCGAGGCCCGCAAAAGCTTTGAAGATGCCCAGAAAGAACGCCGCAAGGCACAAGAGGCACTGGTCGAGTTGCAACAGCAAGGCGCGCTGCTGGATCCCGAAAGCGTGATCACCAGCCTGCGCGGACGCATCGACAACGTCGAGGTGCAGTTGCAGGAAAAAGAGCTGCAACTGGCGGCATTGCTCGACAACCCGCGCCCCAGCAAGGCCAAGGTGGATGGCGCCCGCGCCGATATCGCGCGGCTCAACGATGTGCTAGACGATCTGAATGCCCGGATGCTGGACACGTCCAGTGGAGAAAACTCGCTGGCCCGTCTGAGCGTTCGCATCCAGATGGCCCAGGCCGATCTGGCCAGCCGGGACATGATGCTGCAAGGTGCCTTGCAACAGATGGAAACCACCCGGATGGAGGCCAACCGCCAGGTGCGCTATCTGACGGTTTCGGTCAACCCGGTGCCCAGCGAGGAACCGAGCTATCCGCGCAGCTTCGAAAATACGATTTTGGCATTCCTGCTGTTTGCTGGTATCTACCTGATGATCTCGCTCACCGCATCGATCCTCAGAGAACAGGTATCCTCGTAAGCCCATGAAACATGTCCGAATCGCCGACCTGACGGTCGGCAACGACCTCCCGCTCACCATCATCGCGGGCCCCTGCCAGCTGGAAAGCGCCGATCATGCCCAGATGATCGCCGGCACGATGAAAGAGGCCTGCGACGCCGTCGGCGCGCAATATGTCTTCAAGGGGTCCTTCGACAAGGCCAATAGAACCTCGGTCAATGCCGCGCCCGCGCTTGGACTCGACAAGGGGCTGGCGGTTCTGCAATCGGTCAAGGACACGATCGGCGTGCCGGTTCTGACCGATGTGCACGAGAAAGAGCAATGCGCCCCGGTTGCCGAGGTCTGCGATGTCTTGCAAATCCCCGCCTTTCTGTGTCGTCAGACCGCGCTGTTGAAAGCCGCCGGTGCAACCGGTGCGGTCGTCAATGTCAAGAAAGGCCAGTTCCTGGCGCCCTGGGACATGCCCAATGTTGCGGCCAAGATCGAGAGCACCGGCAACGGCAACATTCTGCTGACCGAGCGCGGGGTCAGCTTTGGCTACAACCGGCTGGTGGTCGACATGCAGTCGCTGCCGGAAATGGCGCGCACCGGCTATCCGGTGATCATGGATGCCACCCATGCGGTGGCCCAGCCCGGTGGGCTTGGCGGGGCATCCGGCGGGCAGCGCGAATTCGCGCCGGTCATGGCGCGGGCTGCGGTGGCGGTCGGCGTGGCGGGCGTGTTCATGGAAACGCACCAGGATCCCGATAACGCCCCCTGTGACGGCCCGAACATGATCTATCTCGATCAGATGCCGGGCCTTATTGACATGCTGATGCGACTCGACACGCTCGCCAAGGCAAATCCGATCCAGATCTGAAAAAGGCTCGAGTGTTCGAAATGACCAGACCCCTGCCCGAGGTGACCCCCAACACGTGGAGTTTTCTGCGCGACGCGATGATCCGGCCCACCGGGTTTCGCGAATACGACGCGCGCTGGAAATATCCCGAGGAAATCAACCTGCCCGGCATGACCGCGCTGGGCCTGGGTCTGGGCACCCAGATGCACCGCCGCGGCATCGCCCCGGTGATCGCGGTGGGCAACGACTATCGTGACTATTCGCTGGCAATCAAGAATGCGCTGATCCTGGGCCTGATGCAGGCCGGGATTCAGGTCAAGGATATCGGCCCCGCCCTATCGCCGATGGCCTATTTCGCCCAGTTCCATCTGGATGTGCCCGCCGTGGCGATGGTGACCGCCAGCCACAACCCCAATGGCTGGACCGGGGTCAAGATGGGCTTTGACCGGCCGCTGACCCATGGCCCCGACGAGATGGCCGAACTGCGCGACATCGTTCTGAACGGCGAAGGCGTCGCGCGCCCGGGTGGTTCTTACGAATTCGTCGATGGCGTCAAAGAGGCCTATATAGACGATCTGGTCGGCGATTTCCGCATGTCGCGCCCGCTCAAGGTGGTCTGCGCCACGGGCAATGGCACCGCCTCGGCCTTTGCGCCAGAAATCTTTGCCCGCTTGGGGGTCGAGATCGTGCCGAGCCACAACGAGCTGGACTATACTTTCCCCAACTACAACCCGAACCCCGAAGCCATGGAAATGCTGCATGACATGGCCGACACGGTCAAAGCCAGCGGCGCCGATTTCGCGCTTGGTTTTGACGGCGACGGCGACCGCTGCGGCGTGGTCGATGACGAGGGCGAGGAGATCTTTGCCGACAAGGTGGGCGTGATCATGGCGCGCGACCTCTCCAAGCTTTTTCCGGGCTCGACCTTTGTGGCGGATGTGAAATCAACCGGCCTGTTTGCTGCCGACCCAGAGTTGCGCAAACATGGCGCCAAGGCCGATTACTGGAAGACAGGCCACAGCCACATGAAACGCCGGGTCAAGGAGATTGGCGCGCTCGCGGGGTTCGAGAAATCGGGTCACTACTTTCTGGCCGAACCCATCGGGCGCGGCTATGACTGCGGCATGCGGGTGGCGGTCGAGATCTGCAAGCTGATGGATCGCAACCCCGAGATGTCGATGTCGGACCTGCGCAAGGCCCTGCCGCGCACCTGGTCGACGCCCACCATGTCGCCCTATGCCGCCGATACCGAGAAATACGCGATCCTCGAACGGCTGGTGGAAAAGCTGGTGGCCAAACATGCCGCTGGCGACAGCTTTGCCGGGCGTGCCATCAAGGAGGTGGTCACGGTGAACGGCGCCCGTGTCATCCTCGACAACGGCTCCTGGGGGCTGGTGCGCGCCTCGTCGAACACGCCGAACCTGGTGGTGGTCTGTGAAAGCAGCGAAAGCGAAGCGGAGATGCGCGTCATCTTTGACGAGATCGACGCCGTGATCCGCACCGAACCGGCTGTGGGCGATTACGACCAGACCATCTGAGCCTGGCAGGGGGCGCTCCCGCCCCCTCGGGCCTCTCTGACGAGAGGCCCGAGGCGTTGGGCCGGGCCGCGCGTTCCGCGCGGCGGTCTTTTGCGAGGCGCTGCCTCGCGCTCCGGAGTATTTCCGGCGAAATGAAGGAGCAAGGGCCTGCTCTTTCCTCTTGCTTCAAATATCCCGGGGGAGTCACCGAAGGTGACGGGGGCAGCGCCCCCTTGTCCCTTACCTCAATCGGCACCAAGTAGCTTGAGCAAGCCCTTGGTGGCCTCCTGTTCCAGCCGGTCCTTGATCAACTCTTCGACATTCTGATCGGGCGTGATCTCGGTATCCAGCTCCTCTCCCAGCTTTCGGCGCAACTCGTCCTTGGCCTTGGTCTCGACCGCCTCCTTGTCGAGGCCGGTCGCCGCTTCGATCACCTGGCTCAGATCGGGACGGATCGCCGGGTCGGCCCAGGGGCCGACGATGCGAACCGGCACAGCAATTCCCTGCCCCGCATTGGCCCGCAGCGCGACGGGCGTAAACAGGTAGTCGATATCCCGCGCGCCCAGACCGACGCGCCCGGTGCCGTTGGCCTTGAAATTGTCGAGCAGCATCAGCAGGTCCTCGTTAAAGAGGTTGCCCTTGTCCATCCGGTAGCTGGCGGTGAGGCTGTTGAACACGGTGGTGCCGCCGCCCTTGGCCCCGCGCCCCATCAGGTTGTCGAGGTCGAAGCCCGAGATCACTCCGCGACCCATCGCAAGCCGACCCTCGCCCGAGAGCGATCGCATGATCTGCGCCTCGCTCTGGCCAACCCCCAGGAACTTCAGCTCGCCCGAGGCCGCGCCCGAAAGCCGTTCGATCCCGCCCAGCGTCGCCAGCGCCTCGCGCATCTCGATGCCTTCGGCCCGCAGATCGCCGCCAACCGACAAGCCGTTGCGGTTATTGGCCACGACCTGACCGCTCAATTGCCCCGAAAACAGCGAGACAGGCGCCATGTCGACCACCGCGCGGCTGTTATCAAGCGACAGGCTGAGTACGCTTTGACCCAGTTCCAGCCCGGGCAGCGCGATGGAACCGGCGCTCAGATGCAGCGTGCCATTGGCAAGAGCCAGCGCCGAGGCGTCGATGGACGCCTCGGACCAGCCCGAGGCCGCGTCGCTGCCGCCCGAGCCTGTCCCGCCAGCGGCGGCAAGCCCGGTCAGATCCAGCGCACCGGCGGTCAGGCGCGCGGTCACCTGCGGCGGGTCGGCCACCGTCACATCGGCGGCGCCGTTCAGCCGGTTGCCGTCGAGATCGGCCGCAAGCTCGCGCAGCGCCAGCCGCCCGTCGGCGGTATAGGTGATCTGGGCGCGCAGATCGGCCCGCTGCCCCAGCCCGCGCGGCAGGCTAATACCAGCCTGGCCAAAGGCCGCCAGCATCGCGGCACTGTCGCTGGTATCAAGCGTGGCGGTTCCAGCCAGCGCACCGTCGATACTGGCACGCCCGTCAAAGGTGATGCTGGTCCTGGGCGCCGCCATCGTCATTTGCATCGCGCTGACCTGTCCGTTCGAAAAGGCACCCAGATCGGACAGGGTGAGTTCTACCGAGATCGACCCCGTTCCCGGCTCCAGCCGCGCCTGCATCTTGAGCGGCGCATCTTTTGCGGGCCAGCTGGCCGACAGATCGACGCCGCCGAAATCGAAGCTGGTCTTGCCCTCCTCGATATAGATCAGCCGGGCGTTCTTCAACTCCAGCCCGTCGAGCGTCACTAATTGACCGCCCGCTCCGGATGTCGAAGGCGCCGCCGCGCCACCGGTCACACGCGAGGGTGTGAACTCCCAGTTCACCCGACCCTTGGCAGTTTCCAGCCGCAGCACCGGATCCTGGGCGAGGATGCGGGTGATCCGCACCTCGCCACCCAAAAGGGCAGGCGCCGCAACGCCGATCGCCAGCCCCTGCGCCTGCAACATCGGTGCGCTGCTCGCCCACTCGGCATTGGCCACCGTCACCGGTCCGGTCTCGACCCCGAGCACCGGCCAGAAGCTGAGCTTGACCTCGCCCGCCACCGTGACCTCGCGCCCCGTCTGTTTGCGGATCTGTTCGATGGCCAGTCGCGCCAGCCGGTCACCGGGCAACAGCAGCAGCACCGCCACCAGAACCACCGCCGCCAGTACCAGAGTGATCCCGATTCGCACGATCCACCGCATATGCGCGCTCCCTGCCTGTTTGCCTCTTGCGATATGGTCAGCCCACTCCGGTTGCGCAACATTTGCAAGGGGAAGCTTTCCCCTCTATATGCGCGCCATGAGCACGAACCCTCCGAACCTGCGCCCCGACCTGGCCCCCGCCGCCCGCCTAGGCACCGCCGCCACCCGCCCCGGCCAGCCGACCATCGGCATGGTCTCGCTGGGCTGTCCCAAGGCGCTGGTCGACAGCGAGCGCATCCTGACCCGGCTCAGGGCCGAGGGCTATGGCATCTCGCCCGACTATGCAGGCGCCGATGCGGTGATCGTCAACACCTGTGGCTTCCTTGACAGTGCCAAGGCCGAGAGCCTGGAGGCGATCGGAGAAGCACTCAAGGAAAACGGCAAGGTGATCGTGACGGGCTGCCTGGGGGCCGAACCCGACTATATCCGCGAGCATCATCCGCGCATTCTGGCCGTCACCGGCCCGCATCAATACGAGCAGGTGCTGGATGCCGTGCATGGCGCGGTCCCGCCCGATCCGGACCCGTTTGTCGACCTGCTGCCCGCCTCGGGCGTCCAGCTGACACCGCGCCATTATAGTTACCTCAAGATTTCAGAGGGCTGCAACCACAAGTGCAAGTTCTGCATCATCCCCGACATGCGCGGCAAGCTGGCCAGCCGCCCCGCCCATGCGGTGCTCCGCGAGGCGGAAAAGCTTGTGGATAACGGTGTGAAGGAACTTCTGATCATCTCTCAGGATACAAGCGCTTACGGGCTGGACCGCAAGTATGACACCAACCTGTGGAAAAACCGCGAGATCCGCAGCCATATCACCGATCTGGCGCGCGAGCTGGGACAGCTCGACGCCTGGGTACGGCTGCACTACGTCTACCCCTATCCGCATGTGCGCGAGCTGATCCCGCTGATGGCAGATGCGGGGTGCAACCTGTTGCCCTATCTGGATATTCCCTTCCAGCACGCACATCCCGACACGCTGAAACGCATGGCCCGCCCGGCGGCGGCGGCGCGCACCCTGGACGAGATCGCGGCCTGGCGCGGGATCTGCCCCGAGATTACCCTGCGCTCGACCTTCATCGTGGGCTATCCGGGCGAGACCGAGGCCGAGTTCCAGACCCTTCTCGACTGGCTGGACGAGGCGCAGCTGGATCGCGTGGGCTGCTTCCAATACGAAAACGTGGCGGGTGCCCGATCGAACGACCTGCCTGATCATGTTCCGGCAGAGGTCAAGCAAGAGCGCTGGGACCGGTTCATGGAAAAAGCGCAGGCGATTTCCGAGGCGAAGCTGGCCGCGCGGGTGGGACAGGTGATCGAGGTGATCGTCGACGAGGTCGACGACGAGGCCGCCACCTGCCGCACCAAGTCGGACGCCCCCGAGATCGACGGCAACCTGTTCATCGACGAGGGATTCGAAGGCTTGCAGCCCGGCGATATCGTGACGGTCGAAGTGGACGAGGCCGGTGAATACGATTTGTGGGGGCGAGCCACCAAGTGAACTGCTCTCATCTGACAACCGATGAGCTTAAGTCGCTCGATGATGGCATCCATGATTGCATCGAGCGACTGGAAAATCTTCGTTTCGACAAAGAAGACTTCAGACATCAAGTCGTCGTTGGATTGGCTCTTTCGGTACTCGAAAGGTCTCACGCTGTTCTGCTTCTACTCAAAGAAGGAAAATCCTTCGATTCAGAGATTTTGTTTCGGTCACTTCTTGAGCACTATGTAGAGTTAAAGAACTGCATTCAGGATAATGGGTATCACCGCCACTTCAAAAAACCCTTTCTTACTGGGTTGAAGGGAACCTTGAGAGAAGCAAAGGAAGGCAACCCTTTTCTGAACTTGATCTCGCAACACATCGACGTGGACGAAGAGCTTGAGATAGTTGATCAGAGAATCACAGAAGTCGAGGCGACAGGAAGCAAGACGCTGAATTCGCAAACGAAGTTTCATCGCGCTGGAATGAAGCACGAGTACGAAAGCATATTTCGATCGACTTCGGAACAGGTACACCCGACTTACTCCGGTATCATCAAGAGACACTTCAATATCAACCACGAGAGTAATAGTTTTGAAGTTCAGGCTTTCTCTCGATCCTCACGTACCAGCGAAGAACCGATCCTTCATACAACATTAGAGATAATTGAATCCCAAATTCAGCTAATAGACCTGTTTCAGCAAGAAATCGACGAATTCGAAGACGAATAAGATCGATATCCCCGGAAACCAACACCACCAACCCGGCGGCCACAGCCGCAGGCGCCACCCCGGCGCTAGCTGCGTCTTTCGCCCAGTCCGCCAATGCGTGCTGTTCGTTCGAAGTATAGTCGATGGCTCCCTCGATGGCCGTATTGAACAGTTCCGCCACCAGCGCCAACATGCCCAGTACCAGAAGCAGCGCGCGCTCGCCGGTGCCGAGCAGCAGCCACAGCGCTAGCTCCGCCGAGACCAGCCCGGCCCAACTCCAAATGATGCGGTCGCCGAGCCGTATAAAGAAAGTGCGCAGGCGCCCCCGCAGTCCATAAGGCGGGTCAGCTATGCGCGACAAGGCACCCCTTTCCCTGCGCCCGATCCGCGCTATCGTGCAGTCGACAGACATACGCCACTCAAAGGAACAGCCTCATGTCCGACAGTCCCGAGATCGTCCAGAAAGCCCCCTTTGCGGTCGAGGTGACCGAAGGAAAATCCTATTTCTGGTGCGCCTGCGGCAAATCGCAGAAACAGCCCTTTTGCGACGGCTCGCACAAGGGGACCGAGTTTTCGCCGGTGAAATACACCGCCGAAGCGGACAAGAAGGTGTTCTTTTGCGGCTGCAAGCATTCGAGCAAACAGCCGCTCTGCGATGGCAGCCACAGCAAGCTGTGATCAGCGCAGGCGGTTGAGCGCCTCGGCATTGGTGCAGAACTCGGGCGCGGCCTCGGCCCGGCCCTGCTGGCAGGCGAGCCAGAGCTGGCAGGGTTCCGTGCATTCCGCGGCACGGCAGCGAGTGACGAGTTCGGCGTAATCTTCCTCGGTCAGGCGTTTCTCGGTCAGTGCCTCGGTAAAGGACACGCCGATGGTGCGGGCCACCGAGCGGGTCAGCCAGAAATGCCGCTCGATATCGCCCAGTGGAATCTGAGCCATGGAAATCTCCTTGAACCTGTGCGGGCCGTCTAGGGGTGCAGACGGTCGAGCAATGCGCGGTTGCGGCAGTATTGCGGCGCCTGAAGCGCGGTGTCGCGGGTGCCGAGCCATTCGGAACAGTGCGCGGGATTGCTGCACCCGGTGCAGGCCAGAACCGCATCGCTGATCTCGTCGATGCGCAACTGGCCTTTCAAGGCCGATTCCTCCAGATCGTGTCCCAACGTGGTGGCCATTCGGTCGAACAGGTCTGCGTGTTTTCTCAACGTGTCTCGGTCGGCCATATTGTCCTCTACTGTCGCGGCGGCGATAACATCAGACTAGCGCAGAGCGCGCGCCCTGCCCTTGACGCAGGTCAAGCACCCAAGCCCAGGTGATCAAGATAGGCGCGGGTGGCATCTCCCACCCGGCGGAACCGGTCGCCACCCAGCTTCTTGCCGCCATACCAGCGAGTGACCACGATGACATGATCGGCCAGTTCGGCGCGCTCCATCATCCGCAGAATCACCATGGCGGCGCCGGATTCGCCGTCATCGGCCTTGAGCGCGCCCGTGGGCAGCAGCGCCGCCCAGGTATTGTGAGTTGCCTTGGCATAGGCGCGGTCCGCTTTCAGTTCGGCAAGAACCGCGTCCACCTCCTCCCGGCTACGGGCCGGTGCGCCGCTGACCGCGTATTTCGAACCGCGATCGGACAACACCACGCCCAGCCGGGTCAGCCCGGTCACTGGGTCAGGCCCAGGCTGCTGGCGGTCCGCTGCACCGTCTGGATGCGGGCCGAATTGGGCGGGTGCGAACCCAGGAACCGGTCGCCCGGATCGGGAATGCGCGAGAAGAAATGCGCCCCCACCAGCGGATTGTAACCGGCCTTGTGGGTGATCACCGTACCCAGCTCATCGGCCTCCAGCTCATACTCCTTGGAGTAGGTGAGTGCACCTACGCTGGCGCCGATCTGTGTGGCGGCGTCGATGGTCGAGGACCCGCCTCCCGCCAGTCCTGCCAGACCGCCGAGGATGATGGCACCGGCGACGGCGCTGGCATTCTGACGCGCCAGATGGCCGCGAATGTGATGCGCCGCCTCATGCCCCATGACAAAGGCAAGCTCGTCGGCATTGCGCGCGGTGGCAATCATGGACCGGGTAAAGATGATCAGCGGCCGGCCGTTCTTGTCCACCGTCTGATAGGCGTTGACCGGCGCCTTGGGGTTGGGGTCGATCTCGATCTTGAAATCGCAATTGGCCCCCTGGGTGCGCTGCTGGCATTCGCGAACCGCCACCGGCCGCACTCGTGCCGACACACTGGCAAAGGCCGACTGCGCGGCGCTTGCGCTCAACGGCGGGCTGTCCGGGACCGACGGCAGAGGGGCGACGGGTCCGGGATCGGACACCTCGCACGCAGACAACAAGCCAAGCGCAACCGTCAGAAACAGAAACCGCCGCATGGGAAACCTTTATCGTTTTTCGACATTCGGGTCAGAGTTTAGCCTGCGCGCTGGGCGGCTTCCAGCCCCTGCCGCGCGCGCGGGCTTGCATTGGCCGGACGCCGCCGCCACTGTGGCGATATGTTTACCATCGAACATGAATTCGACTCGACCGTGATCACGCTTGTCGACGAGGGAGAGACCCCCTTGCAGGAGGATGTGGTCATCAATTCCTTTGCCGAATGCGTGACGGTCGAGCAATACGACCCACGCACTGAAACGATGCAAAAGATCACCCTGTCGCCCGAACAGCTGCGCGATCTGGCGGCGGCGCTGGATCTGCCCGAGGGGGTGTATCAGCTGCGCGAGGTGCCGGGTTGACCCTCAGCCCCCCAGATAGACAAATGTCTTGTCACGCGCGGTCTGGCCTCGCCTGAGGTCCAGCCGGCTGGGCGCAACACCCATGGCGCGCGCCAGCAGCTTGCGCACCGCCTCATTGGCCTTGCCGTCCTCGGGTGGGGCGGTGACGGATATCTTCAACCCGGTATCAGTTAGGGTCACGCTGTCGCGCGCGGCCTTTGGTGTGACACGCAGGGCAATCTCTTGCCCCGGCCGGGCCAGGTAAGACAGATCGGGAAGGGATGTGACCTTGGGCTTCGCCATGCCCCCGTTCTACAGGGTTCCACGCAAAAGCCCAGCATGGTGCTCAGTACCACTCTTCTCCGCGCGGCCCCAGGTAATAGGCCGAAGCGGCCTTTCGGGCCTCGCTGTCACGTTGTGCGGTGGGGGGCGGCAAGCTGCCGGGATATTGCGCCACAGGCTGCGGTTCAGTCGCGGCGCAAGCGCTCAGCGCCAGCAACGCCATAATCAGAAAAGCATGCGAGGTCATCGAGAACACTCCAAGGACGGACATAAACTAGCACGGTCTGCTTCCGCCCGCCCTGGCAAAAGCCACCCTTCACGCATGATTTACCCTTGAAACTCGACGCCCGGTCGCCGAGATAGCTGAGAGCGATTGATGTGAAAGGGATTTACATATGCCACCGCGCAACGATGCCGCCCTGGAGTTTCTGCAAACTCGCCGGTCGCGCCCAGCCAAGACCCTGACTGCTCCGGCGCCCAACCGTCAGGCTTTGCTGCCGATCCTGACCGCCGCCGCGCGCAGCCCTGATCATGGAAAACTGGAACCCTGGCGATTCATTGTTCTGGAACAGGGTGCGATGGCGCGGCTGGCCGATCTGGCCGAGGCGCGGGGGCGTGCGCTGGGCAAACCGGACGAGGATATCGCCAAGGGCCGGTCGCAATTCGATCAGGGCATTCTGGCAGTGGCTGTGATCGAGGTGCAGAAGGACAGCCCCAAGATCCCCGCGATCGAACAGACCTATTCGGCTGGCGCGGTCTGCCTGGCGTTGCTGAACGCGGCGCTGGCGGCAGGCTGGGGCGCCAACTGGCTGAGCGGCTGGCCCTCGCATGACCGCGCATTCTGTGCCGAGGGGCTGGGGCTTGAAGCCCATGAACGGGTGGCCGGCCTGATCCATATCGCCACCGAATCCAGCGCCCCGCCCGACCGGCCCCGACCGGATCTGGAGGCCATCACCACCTGGGTCTCGGCATGATCATCGTCAACGCTTTCCTCGCCGCGCTGGGCCAGATCGGCGATCCGCGCTTTCGCAAGGTGCTGGGCCTGGGGGTGGGCCTCACGCTGGCGCTGTTGGTGGCGGTCTATGCGCTGTTTCTGTGGCTCATCCAATGGCTGGTCGGTCCCGAGGTCACGTTACCGGTTCTAGGAGAGGTGACTTGGGTCGGCGGTCTGCTCAGCGTCTCATCGCTGATCTTCATGCTGGTGTTGTCGGTGTTCCTGATGGTGCCGGTGGCCTCGGCCATCACATCCATGTTCCTGGACGAAGTGGCGCAGGCGGTCGAGGACCGGCATTACCCGAACCTGCCCGCCGCGACCACGGTTCCGTTTGGCGAGGCGCTCAAGGACACGGTCAACTTTCTGGGCGTGCTGATCGCGGCCAACCTGGCGGCCTTTGTCCTCTATGCGATGTTCGCGCCCTTTGCGCTGTTCATCTTCTGGGGGCTGAACGGGTTCCTGCTGGGCCGGGAGTATTTCACCCTGGCCGCGATGCGCAGGGTCGGGCGGGCCGAGGCACGCCGACTGCGCTCGAAACACCTGATGACGATCTGGCTTGCCGGCGCCCTGATGGCGATCCCGCTGTCGGTGCCGCTGGTGAACCTGCTGATCCCGATCCTGGGTGCGGCCACTTTCACCCATATCTTTCACGCGGTGAATGGGACCCGCTGAACGCTGTGGAGGGGCACCGGGGTGCCCTGTTCTCACTCCAGCGGCGGCATCACCTTGAGCAGGTTGATGTCATCGACGCTGATCCACCCGGACAGGATGATGCCCCCGATGATCGCCCAGAGCACCACCGTAAGACCGGTGGTGATCCAGGCCTTGGTTTTCAGATGGTGATGCTCGGGGGCACCGGCATGGGTGCCGGGCACGATATCACCCAGATCGCCCTGCGTGCGCACGCGGATCGGCAACACGATCAGGAAGGTCATGAACCAGATGACCGAGAACAGCACCAATGCGGATGTGATCGACATGTTCGTCCCCTTTGGGTTTCACCCTGATATGGGTCAGACCTGCTCCAGTTCCACCAGACAGCCGTTGAAATCCTTTGGGTGCAGGAACAGCACCGGTTTGCCATGGGCGCCGATCTTGGGTTCGCCGGTGCCCAACACGCGGGCGCCGGTGGATTTCAGGTGGTCGCGCGCGGCGATGATATCCTCGACCTCATAGCAGACGTGGTGAATGCCGCCCGAGGGGTTCTTGTCCAGAAAGCCCTGGATCGGGCTATTCTCTCCCAGCGGATAGAGCAGTTCGATCTTGGTGTTCGGCAATTCGATGAACACCACGGTCACGCCGTGGTCGGGCTCGTCCTGCGGCGCGCCCACCTTGGCGCCCAGTGCGCTGCGATATTGCGCGGACGCGGCCTCGAGATCCGGTACGGCAATGGCGACATGGTTCAAACGGCCGATCATGATCATCCTCCAATGGTTCATCGGGTTGCGCGTCTTATGCGGTGTGCGGCCTGTCGGGGCAAGTGCGCCAAATCGCCCATTAACGTCCTGTTAGCCAGCGTGACCTAGCGTTGAGGCGTCTGCTGAAGGAGCCAGCCATGGATGATTCTGATCCCTTTGCCGCCCCGCACCGGCTGCCGACGGTTACCCGCCCGCTGCTGGGGCTGACCATTCTCGTGGTCGAGGACAGCCGCTTTGCCTGTGAGGCGATGCGCCTTTTGTGCCTGCGCAGCGGCGCTCGCATCAGGCGCGCGGATTGCCTGAAATCGGCACGCAGGCATTTGCAGATCTACCGCCCCTCGGTGATCATCGTCGATATGGGGCTGCCCGATGGCTCGGGCGCCGACCTGATCGAGGAGATGGCCCATACCGCGCCCCGGATCGTGGTGATCTTGGGCACCTCGGGCGACGATGGCGCCGAAGAAATGGCGCTGGAGGCCGGCGCCGACGGGTTCCTGGCCAAACCGGTAACCTCGCTTGCGACCTTCCAGGCCGAAATCCTGTCGCGCCTGCCCGCCGACCGCCAGCCCACCGGCCCGCGTATCCTGCATGACGAGCATATCCGCCCCGACCCGATCGCCTATCAGGACGACATGGCCCATGTGGCCGATGTGCTGAGCGAAAGGTCCGACCCCCAGACGCTGGACTATATTGCGCAATTCCTGCTGGGATTGGCGCGCAGCGCCGAGGATCACGCGCTGGCCTCGGCCGCGCAGGCACTGGCCCGCACCCGCGCCAGTGGCGCCCCCGTTACCTCGGATACGGCGCGGATCGCGGGACTGGTGCAGGAGCGTCTGAATCACAGAAAGGCGATCTGAGATATGGCCGGAATGCTGCCGATCGCCATCGTGACCGCTGGCGTGCTGATCTATGCCCTGCGCTGGTACGAGACGCCCGGTCCGCGACGCAGGCGGGTCGAGGCGCGCTGATCCTTGCGCCATCCTGGCAGGGTGCCACGTAGTTGCGGCCGCAACCCGGCGGCACAGTCGGTGGAGGTCACCAGCTGCGTCGATACCGCCTCGGGGCCGTAAAACGTGTTTACCTTTCGTTCTCACCCGCCTAGAGTGGACATCCCCGCAAAAGGGGCGTGACAATCGGGGGGGAAGACCGCAATATGTTGGACATGTCTCAATCAGCCTCTCAAGATCTGTCGGATTTCCTGGGTGACGACCGTTTTGCCACCGTGATGGCCGACCCGCCCTGGCGGTTCACCAACCGCACCGGCAAGGTTGCGCCCGAACACAAGCGACTGGCGCGCTATCCGACCATGACGCTGGAGGATATCTGCGCCCTGCCGGTGGCCGATTATCTCGAGGACAGGGCGCATTGCTATCTCTGGGTGCCCAACGCCCTGCTGCCCGAAGGGCTGCAGGTGCTCAGCGCCTGGGGGTTCGAGTACAAGTCCAACATCGTCTGGCACAAGGTGCGCAAGGATGGCGGCTCGGACGGGCGCGGCGTGGGTTTCTATTTCCGCAACGTGACCGAGCTGCTGCTGTTCGGCACCAAGGGCAAGAATGCCCGCACGCTGGCGCCGGGCCGGCGGCAGGTCAACATGATGCAGACCCGCAAGCGCGAGCATTCGCGCAAGCCCGACGAGCAATACGAACTGATCGAGAGCTGCTCCTGGGGCCCCTATCTGGAGATGTTCGGGCGCGGCGTGCGCGATGGCTGGACCGTCTGGGGCAATCAGGCCGACGCCGATTACAAGCCCAGCTGGAAGACCTATTCCTACAATTCCGGCGTCGCGGCCGAGTAACATGGCCCGCAGTATCGACGATGCGGTGTTCGATCCGGGCGGCGCGGTCGAGGCGCAGCTGGGCTGGACTCTCGGCCCGCGCTATTCGGTGGCCAGCTATCGCAGTGCCGCCGCCGTGATCGCCCAGCGCGCGCCCGCCGAACTGGCCGCGATCCTGCGCATCCTCGACACCTTTACCATCAGCCGCACCGAAATCCGCTCGCCCGGCGGCAACCGGATGTCGGCCACCACCCGCTTTGCCGATCTGGCGGCGGCCGAGGGGTTTCACCAAGAGGTCCGGATCGAGGCCGATCTGACCGTCCGCCTGCGCGAGGGCAAGGGCGAGAACGCGCCCGAGATCGACCGCATCCTGCGCGCCGATTACATCCACAACCACCTGGTCGATTTCTGGCGCGGCCGGGTGGCGTTCGACTACGAGTGGAACAGCAAGGACCAGACCTATGACCGCGATCTCTACGCCTTTCGCAGCTTCTTCGAGGCGGGCGTGATCGACGTGGGCGTCATCGTGACCCGGGCGCTGCCGCCCGAGTTCTTTCAGTCGCTGGGCTATTGCCTGGACAAGGACGGCAACGAGACCGCCAGCACCGTCGCGGCCAAGTTCGGCGCCAGCACCACCGGCACCCACAAGCTGCTCAGCCGCATCGCGGCAGGGCGCAGCGGCGGCTGTCCGGTGCTGGTCTTCGGGATACGCCCCGGCAACATCACACCGGACTGAACCACGCTCAGTCCTGCGGGATCACCCGCAGGCCCAGTTCCATCAGCTGGTCCGAGCTGGGCTCGGACGGCGCCTGCATCATCAGATCCTCGGCGCGCTGGTTCATCGGGAACATCATCACTTCGCGAATGTTGGCCTCGTCCGCCAGCAGCATCACGATGCGGTCGATCCCGGCGGCACAGCCCCCGTGCGGCGGCGCGCCGTAATGGAAGGCGTTGAAGAGCGCGCCAAAGCGGGCCTTGACCTCGTCGGCGCCATATCCGGCCAGTTCGAACGCCTTGAGCATGATCTCGGGCTTGTGGTTACGGATCGCACCCGACACCAGTTCATAGCCGTTGCAGGCGAGGTCGTACTGGAAACCACGCACTGCCATCGGGTCGCCATTGAGCGCCTCCATCCCACCTTGCGGCATCGAGAAGGGATTGTGTTCAAAGTCGATCTCGCCGGTTTCCTCGTCGCGCTCGTAGATCGGGAAGTCCACGATCCAGGCAAAGGCAAAGCGGTCGGTCTCGGTCAGACCCAGTTCGGCTCCGATCACGTCGCGCGCCTTGCCCGCGACCTTTTCGAACGACTTGGGCTTGCCGCCCAGGAAGAAGGCGGCGTCGCCCACGCCCAGACCCAGCTGCTGGCGGATCGCCTCGGTGCGCTCGGGCCCGATGTTCTTGGCGAGCGGTCCGGCGGCTTCCATCCCATCACCCTGATCGCGCCAGAAGATATAGCCCATGCCCGGCAGGCCCTCTTTCTGGGCAAAGGCGTTCATCCGGTCACAGAACTTGCGGCTGCCGCCGGTGGGGGCAGGAATGGCGCGGATCTCGGTGCCTTCCTGCTCCAAAAGCTTGGCGAAGATGGCAAAGCCCGAGCCGCGGAAATGCTCGGAACAGTCCTGCATCTTGATCGGGTTGCGCAGGTCGGGCTTGTCGGTGCCGTACCATTTGGCGGCATCGGCATAGGCGATCTGCGGCCAGTCCTGCGGCGCATCGACCTTGCGGCCACCGCCGAATTCCTCGAACACGCCCGCCAGCACCGGCGCGATCGTGTCGAACACATCCTGCTGGGTGACAAAGCTCATTTCCAGGTCGAGCTGGTAGAAATCGGTGGGCGAACGGTCGGCGCGCGGGTCCTCGTCGCGGAAACAGGGTGCGATCTGGAAATACTTGTCAAAGCCCGAGACCATGATCAGCTGCTTGAACTGCTGGGGCGCCTGCGGCAGCGCATAGAAGCGGCCCGGATGCAGGCGCGAGGGCACCAGGAAGTCGCGCGCACCCTCGGGGCTGGAGGCGGTGATGATCGGGGTCTGGTATTCACGGAACCCCTGCCTCCACATGCGGCGGCGCATCGAGGCCACCACGTCCGAGCGCAGGGTCATGTTGGCCTGCATCGCCTCGCGGCGCAGGTCGAGATAGCGATAGCGCAGGCGGGTTTCCTCGGGGTATTCCTGATCGCCGAACACCATCAGCGGCAGTTCCTCGGCGCGGCCCAACACCTCGAGCTCGCGGACATAGACCTCGATCTCGCCGGTGGGCAGCTTGGGATTGACCAGGTCCGCGTCGCGCGCCTTGACCGTGCCGTCGATGCGGATGCACCATTCCGAGCGGACCTTTTCCAGGGCGGCGAAGGCGGCGCTGTCGCCGTCGCACAGCACCTGGGTCACGCCGTAATGGTCGCGCAGGTCGATGAACAACACCCCGCCATGGTCGCGCACCCGGTGGACCCAGCCGGACAGGCGAACGGTTTCGCCGACATTGGCGGCGGTCAGGGCGGCGCAGGTATGGCTGCGATAGGCGTGCATCGGTGATATCCCTTCGGGCGGAGAAAGCGTCGCGCCGATACAGCGCGATAGGCCGGGGAAGTCAAGGCCACGCCGCGCGCATCCGGGGTTTGTGGCCAAATCACCCTGATTTCTCTGGCTTTGCGCGGGAGGGGGCGCTGCCCCCACCGCCTGACGGCGGCCCCCCGGAGTATTTTTGGCGAAATGAAGGGGGCTGTCACGTGTTCGAACAAAGGTGGGCGGGGATCAGCCCGCGCAGGGAGTTGCCGCAATACAGTGCGCTGGCATCGCACAGATCGGTCGGGGTCAGCGTGGCCTCGCGCACCTGACCGGTGGCAAGCAACTCCGCGCGCAGGATACCGGGCAGCAAGCCGTCGGCAAGCGGGGGTGTCAGCAGATCGTCCTGGATGGCGGCAAAGACAGTGGTGATTGTGCCCTCGCAAAGCTGTCCCGCCCGATTGAGGAACAGCCACTCGTCCATGCCAGCAGGCAGCATGGCGCGGGCACGGTCATACAGCGCGCGCCTTGTGGTCTTGTGGCGGAGCCAGGGATCATCTGCGTCGAGCCGTTCGGGATGGATCGCGACACGCCAGAGCGGCGCGGCCGCGGCAAGCGGGGCGGTTTCCAGCGCCAACACGCCCTTGGGATCGAGGGTCAGGCGGCAGCGGAGCGGCGCCGGGCCGCAGATCTGGTCCAGCAGGTGCTGCGCCTTGGTCTGATCAAACCGCATCCTGAGGGCGGCGGCGGACCGGGCCATGCGCGCCAGATGCAGCGCGGCACGGCGCGGCCCCTCGTCCGGGTGCCAGCCCAGCGTCTCGATCAGGCGAAAGCCGGGATCATCTGGCGGGCAAAGCGGGCCTTCCATAGCGCCTCCTCGTATTCCGAGCGGGCGGTGCTGTCCCAGACCACGCCGCCGCCGACATTGAGCGTGGCGCGCGCGCCATCGACCAGCAACGTGCGGATCGCCACGTTGAATTCGCAGGCGCCATCGGGCGCCGCCCAGCCGATGGTGCCGCAATAGATGTCGCGCGGCCAGGGTTCAAGGCGCGCCAAGGTTTCCATCGCGCGGATCTTGGGCGCGCCGGTGATCGAGCCGCAGGGAAACAGCGCCCGCAGGATATCCGAAAGTGCCACATCGTCCCGCAACCGAGCGGCGACGCGCGACACCATCTGATGCACCGTGGCATAGGTCTCGATCTGGAACAGTTCGGGCACATGAACCGAACCGGGCAGTGCCACCCGGCTGATATCGTTGCGCAACAGATCGACGATCATTAGGTTCTCGGCGCGGTTCTTGGCATCGCGCGCCAGCCAGGCGCGGCGGCGGGCATCCTCGACCGGATCGTCGCTGCGCGGCTGGGTGCCCTTCATAGGGCGGGTCTCGATCCAGCCTTCGGGGTCGATGCGAAAGAACAGCTCGGGTGAGCGACAGAGGATATCGGGCAGCCCGTCCTGCGTCACCAGCACGCCATGTCCGACCGGTTGGCGCGCAGCAAGCGCGGCATAAAGCGCAGGCGCGGCGCCATGAAGACGCAGATCGACCGGAAAGGTCAGGTTGGCCTGATAGAACTCTCCCGCGCCGATGGCGCGGTGCACATGGTCAAAGGCCGCACCATAGCGCGCGCTGTCCCAGCGGGGGGCGAAATCGTCGATCCCGCCGCCGGGGGTCGGCAGCGGCAGCACCTTTGGCCCGTCATAGACGCCGAAACACAGAAGCGGCAGCCGCCGCCCTTCGGGCATCAGCCGGGTCAGGCGCGGTTCCAGCGCATAGCCCAGCTCGTAACTGGCATAGCCCGCCAGCCAAGCGCCATCCGCCCGCGCCACATCCAGATCGGCCAGCGCCGCGGGCACCTGCGCGGCGGTATCGGCCCGGATCACCCTTACCGGGCGGTCGAAGCCGGTTCCGGCCCCGGCAGGCCCCTGATCGAAACGAAGCTGCATCTGGGTCCGCTCCCCCTGCCAATTGGCGTGCCGCTGGGGTATAGAGATTTCGTGTACGGGCGAAAGAGCAGAAAGCGGCAAATTCACGCCGCTTTCCGATCCCTCTTGCACCTTTCCCCGAGGCGCCTATAACGCACGACAATTTGGGCGCTGGGCGGGCGCTCGTGACTCGCAAAAAATCAAAGGGGCCAGCCATGCCGAAGAGAACCGACATCCAGTCGATCATGATCATTGGAGCCGGGCCGATTGTCATCGGGCAGGCCTGTGAATTCGACTATTCCGGCGCGCAGGCCTGCAAGGCGCTACGCGAAGAGGGGTATCGGGTGATCCTGGTGAACTCGAACCCGGCGACGATCATGACCGATCCGGGCCTGGCCGATGCCACCTATATCGAACCAATCACGCCCGAGGTGGTCGCCAAGATCATCGAGAAAGAGCGCCCCGACGCGCTGTTGCCCACCATGGGCGGGCAGACCGGTCTCAACACCTCGCTGGCGCTCGAAGAAATGGGCGTGCTGGAGAAGTTCGGGGTCGAGATGATCGGCGCCAAGCGCCATGCCATCGAAATGGCCGAAGATCGCAAGCTGTTCCGCGAGGCGATGGACCGGATCGGACTGGAAAACCCCAAGGCGACCATCGTGTCGGCCCCCAAGAACGACAAGGGCAAGTATGACATCCGCGCGGGCCTGGCCCAAGCGATGGACGCGCTCGAGGAAATCGGCCTGCCCGCGATCATTCGCCCCGCCTTCACTCTGGGCGGCACCGGCGGCGGCGTGGCCTATAACCGCGACGATTACGAGCATTTCTGCCGCTCCGGCCTCGAAGCCTCGCCTGTGGCGCAGATCCTGATCGACGAGAGCCTGTTGGGCTGGAAGGAATACGAGATGGAGGTTGTCCGCGACAAGGCGGACAACGCGATCATCGTCTGTTCCATCGAAAACGTCGATCCGATGGGCGTCCACACCGGCGACTCGATCACCGTGGCCCCGGCGCTGACGCTGACCGACAAGGAATACCAGATCATGCGCAACGGCTCCATCGCCGTGCTGCGCGAGATCGGGGTGGAAACCGGCGGCTCGAACGTGCAATGGGCGGTGAACCCGGATGACGGCCGCATGGTGGTGATCGAGATGAACCCGCGGGTATCGCGCTCGTCCGCACTGGCCTCCAAGGCGACCGGTTTCCCGATTGCCAAGATCGCGGCCAAGCTGGCGGTGGGCTATACGCTCGACGAACTGGACAATGACATCACCAAGGTGACACCGGCCAGCTTTGAGCCGACCATCGACTATGTCGTCACCAAGATCCCGAAATTCGCCTTCGAGAAATTCCCTGGATCGGAACCCTATCTGACCACCGCGATGAAATCGGTGGGCGAGGCGATGTCGATCGGCCGCACCATCCACGAATCGATGCAAAAGGCTCTGGCCTCGATGGAATCGGGCCTGACCGGCTTTGACGAGGTCACCATTCCCGGCCTCTCCGTCGGCCTCTGGGATGCGGTCGAAGGCGCAGACGACAAGGCGCATGTGATCAAGGCGATCAGCCGCCAGACCCCCGACCGGCTGCGCACCATCGCCCAGGCGATGCGGCACGGGCTGTCGGATGATGAGATCTTTGGCGTCACCAAATTCGACCCCTGGTTCCTCGCCCGGATCCGCGAGATCGTCGAAGAGGAACGCGCCCTGCGCAAGACCGGCCTGCCCACCAACGAGGAAGGCCTGCGCGCGCTCAAGATGCTGGGCTTCACCGATGCGCGCCTCGGCCAGCTGACCGGCCGCGACGAGGACAACGTACGCCGCGCCCGCCACAACCTGGGCGTTACCGCCGTGTTCAAGCGGATCGACACCTGCGCCGCCGAATTCGAGGCGCAGACCCCCTATATGTACTCGACCTACGAAGCCCCGATGATGGGCGAGGTGGAATGCGAGGCGCGCCCCAGTGACCGCAAAAAGGTGGTCATCCTGGGCGGCGGTCCCAACCGGATCGGCCAGGGGATCGAGTTCGACTATTGCTGCTGCCACGCCTGTTTCGCGCTGACCGATGCGGGCTATGAAACCATCATGGTCAACTGCAACCCGGAAACCGTGTCGACCGACTATGACACCTCGGACCGGCTCTATTTCGAACCGCTGACCTTTGAACATGTGATGGAAATCCTGCGGGTCGAGCAACAGAACGGCACCCTGCACGGCGTCATCGTGCAGTTCGGCGGCCAGACCCCGCTGAAACTGGCCAATGCGCTGGAACAGGCCGGCATCCCGATCCTGGGCACCACGCCCGACGCCATCGACCTGGCCGAGGACCGCGAGCGCTTCCAGGATCTGGTCAACCGGCTGGGCCTGAAACAGCCCAAGAACGGCATTGCCTCGACAGATGCCCAGGCACTGGCCATCGCCGAGGATATCGGCTTCCCGCTGGTGATCCGCCCCTCTTACGTGCTGGGGGGCCGCGCCATGGAGATCGTGCGCGACATGGATCAGCTGCGCCGCTACATCGCCGAGGCGGTGGTGGTCTCGGGCGACAGCCCGGTGCTGCTCGACAGCTACCTGTCGGGCGCGGTGGAACTCGACGTGGACGCGCTCTGCGATGGCGAGGCGGTGCATGTGGCCGGCATCATGCAGCATATCGAAGAGGCGGGCGTACACTCCGGCGACAGCGCCTGTTCGCTGCCACCCTATTCGCTCTCGCCCGAGATCATCGAGCAGATCAAGGACCAGACCAACAAACTGGCCCGTGCCCTGAACGTGGTCGGCCTGATGAACGTGCAATTCGCGATCAAGGACGACGAGATCTACCTGATCGAGGTCAACCCTCGCGCCAGCCGCACCGTGCCCTTCGTGGCCAAGGCCACGGACTCTGCCATCGCTTCCATCGCCGCGCGGGTGATGGCGGGCGAAAAGCTCAGCGCCTTCCCGATGCGCCCCCCCTACAAAGAGGGTGACGATACCAAGATCGCCGACCAGATGACGCTGGCCGACCCCAACATGCCCTGGTTCTCGGTCAAGGAAGCGGTGCTGCCCTTCGCCCGCTTCCCCGGCGTCGACACTATCCTTGGCCCCGAAATGCGCTCCACTGGCGAGGTGATGGGCTGGGACCGCTCCTTTGCCCGCGCCTTCCTCAAGGCGCAGATGGGCGCGGGCATGGTGCTGCCCAGCGAAGGCCGTGCCTTCATCTCGATCAAGGACGCCGACAAGGGCGCCGCCATGCTCGAGGCCGCGCAGGTGCTGGTGGATCAGGGTTTCACCCTGGTTGCCACGCGCGGAACGCAAAGCTGGCTGGAGGGCCACGGCGTGCCCTGCGAGGTGGTGAACAAGGTCTATGAGGGCCGCCCCGACGTGGTCGACATGCTGAAGGACGGGCAGGTGCATCTGGTGATGAACACCACCGAAGGCGCCCAGGCCGTCAGTGACAGCAAGGCCATCCGCTCCATCGCGCTGTATGACAAGATCCCCTATTTCACCACCGCCGCCGGCAGCAACGCCGCCGCCTTGGCGATCAAGGCGCAGGCCGAGGGGGATATCGAGGTGCGCAGCCTTCAGGGCTGACACCCCAAGACCGGGAGGAACCGGCAAAAACCCGGTCCCTCCTGCTTCTTTCTGGTCGAAAATACTCCCAGGGGGTCCGGGGGACGGCGTCCCCCGGCCTTGCACTCTCAGGTACGACCTAAGTCTTTCAGGCTTTCGCCCGGGCCAGAGACCACGCATGATCGCGCAACCGATCCCTGCGAGGCACCCCATGAACATCTATACCACCTTCGGCACCAACGACCTGGCCCGCGCGGTCCGGTTCTATGACGCGGTCTTTACCGTGCTGGATCAGCCCCGCCTGCCCGACTGGCCCGAAAGCTGGGCCGGCTGGGGCCAGGATTATGACAATGGCACCGGCTTCTGGGTCTGCGCGCCGTTCGATGGCTCGCCCGCCAGCACCGGCAATGGCACCATGGTCGGTTTCCCCGCCCGCGACGCGGCGCAGGTGCGCGCCTTTCATGCCTCAGGCCTCGCCCATGGCGGCACCGATGCGGGCGCGCCGGGCACCCGGCCCTATTACGGGCCGGATTTTTACGTGGCCTATCTGCGCGATCCGGATGGCAACAAGATCTCCTGCTTTCACTATCACTACGACGCGGCGACGGACGCGGGCGTTTGACGCCCGCGCCTGCATCTCTCAGGCCCGCGCCTCGCGACTGAAGAACAGGTCATAGAACACCGGCGCCGCGATCAGGGTCAGCACGGTGGCGAATGCCAGCCCGCCCATGATCGTCACCGCCATCGAGACAAAGAACGCATCCCACAACAGCGGCGCCATGCCCAGAATGGTGGTGATAGCGGCCAGCATGACGGGCCGGATCCGCGATACCGAGGCCTCGACAATCGCCTCGCGCAGCGGCTTGCCCTCGGCCCGGACCAGGTCGATCTCCTCGACCAGCACGATACCGTTCTTGATCAGCATCCCCGACAGGCTGAGCAGACCCAGAAGCGCGGTAAAGGTGAACGGCAGCCCGGTCCCCAACAGGCCGATCACCACCCCGTTCACCGACATCGGCACCAAGAGCCAGATGATCACCGGCTGCCGGATCGCGTTGAACAAGAGGATCGAGATCAGCACCATGATCAACAGGCTCAGCGGCAGTTGCTGGCCCAGGCTCGCCTGCGCCTTGGCCGAATCCTCGAACTCGCCACCCCATTCCATCCGGTAACCTGGAAGCAAGTCGATCGCCTCGATGACCGGGCGCACCTCGGCATGCACCTGTGCGGCGGTCAGATCGGCGGGAATGTCGGCACCCACGGTCACCGTCAGCAGTCGGTCGCGCCGATGCACCAGCGTGTTGACCGCCTCGTATTCGAACCCGTCCACCATCTGTTCGGCCGGCACGAATTTCTCGGACAGCGGTGAATAGACCACCTGATCGACGATGGAATAGGGGCCATCGGCAGGGCGGCGAACGATAATCGGGATCAGCCGGTCACGCTCGCGCAGTACCCCGCTGGTGATGCCATCGGTGGAAAACCGCAGCATGTCGGCGATATCGTCGCGGCTGACGCCCGCGATCTGCGCCCGCTCGGTGGCATAGATGGGGCGCAGCGCCAGTTCCTGCTCGTGCCAATTCGACCGCACACCGGTGATATCGCCCGAGGCCGCGCGCATCTCGCCCATCGCAGTTTCGGCCAGTTGCCGCAGCACCGCCGGATCGGGCCCCGAGAACCGCACCTGGATCGGGTCGCCGCCTCCGGGGCCAAAGACCAGCCGCCTGGTGCGGAACTCGCCCTCGGGGAAGGTGGCGGTGCCAAACGCCTCCAGATCGGCCTGAAGCGCGGGGATGTCCTCGATGCTCGCCGTCCGCACGATCATATGCCCGTAAGACGGGTTCGGCTTTTCCGCCGCATAGGTCAGCATGAACCGCGTCGCGCCTTGCCCGGCGAATGTAGTATAGGCCACCACGTCCGAACGCTTGGCCAGCCAGGCTTCGACCTCGGCCAGATCACCGGCAGTGGTCTCGATGGGCGTGCCCTGCGGCAGTTTGTAATGCACGAAGAACAGCGGCGTGTTCGAATTGGGAAAGAATTGTTGCTTCATCAGGCCAAAGCCCGCGAAACAGGCCGCCGTCACCGCGACCAGCCCCACCACCACCAGCCAGCGCAGCCGCAACGCGGCCCTGAGAGTGGCGGCATAGGCGCGAAACAGCGGCCCGCCATAGGCGTCGGCGGCATCCGCATGCCCCTGCTTGAAGAAGTAATGCCCCAAAAGCGGCGTCACCGTCAGCGCCAGCACCCAGCTCAAGAGCAGCGAAATGCCGATCACGGCAAAGAGCGAGAACAGGAACTCCCCCGTCGCATCGGGGCTGAGCCCGATCCCGGCAAAGGCCATGATCCCGATCACGGTGGCCCCCAACAGCGGGATCTGCGTCTTGCCCGCCGCCTCGTCGGCGGCCGCGCGCGAGGGCTTGCCGCGCAGCATGGCGATCTGCATCCCCTCGGCCACCACGATGGCATTATCCACCAGCATCCCCATGGCGATGATCAGCGCACCAAGCGAGATACGCTCCATCTCGATGGAAAACAGCGCCATGAAAAGAAGCGTGCCGACCACGGTCAAGAGCAGGGTCGCCCCCACCACTACCGCCGCGCGCCAGCCCATGAAGAGCGCCAGCACCGCCACCACGATGGCCACCGACATGGCCAGGTTGACGAGGAAAGCGTTGCTTGCCTCCTCGACCACCACATGCTGCTGATAGATCGGCTCCAGCGTGACACCGGCGGGGATATCGCCGTCCAGTTCCGCCAGACGGGCATCGACCCGTTGGCCGACCTCGACGATGTTCTCGGTCGCCAGTCCCGCGATGCCCAGCGTGAACGCCTCACCCCCGTTATGGCGGATGATCAGGTCCGGGTCGGCTTGCCGCCCCCGATGCACCTGCGCCATGTCGAACAGGTTGATGACCTTGCCCTGGACGCCCACCGACAGCCCTGCGATGGCATCCACACTGTCCGAGCCTTCGGGCCGCAGGATCGCGGTCTTGCCGTCCCCGTTGCGCAGGGTGCCCGCGTCGCGCACGGAATCGGCGGTGGCAATGGCATTGGCAATCGCCTGTACCGGTACGTTCTGGTTGACCGACAGCGCCAGATCGGGTTCGACGAAAATCGCCTCGTCGGGCAGCCCGGCCACCTCGACCCCTGCCACACCGGGCACCGCCAGTAGTTCGCGTCGCAGCCAGGTGGCCAGTTCGTGCTGTTCGGCGTCGGTGTATCCGGGCGCGGTCACCGCATAGAACAGGCCATAGACATCGCCGAAACTGTCATCGACAAAAGGCGCGCTGACCCCGTCAGGCAGGGCGCGCGCGGCATCGCTGACACGGGCGCGCAGCTTGGTCCAGATCGCGGGCAGCTCATCGCCGTCATAGGTCGATTTAATCTCGACCTCGATCAGCGATTGGCCCGGCTGGTTGACCGAGGTGATGGTGTCCACCTCGTCCATCTTCTGGATCGCCGATTCCAGCGGCTCGGAGACCTCCAGCGCTACCTGTTCGGCGGTAGCACCGGGGTACTGCGTGGCGATGACCGCCTGTTTGATGGTAAAGGCCGGGTCTTCCAGCCGGCCCAGCGTGGCAAAGCCCCAGATGCCGCCAACCAGCGAAATCAGGATGATGAGCCAGGTGTAAAGCGGCTTTTCAATCGACAGGCGCGCGATGTTCATGACCCGGCCCTTCAGTTGCCAAAGCCGGTGAACCGGCGCACCGCTTGCCCGTCGTTCAGGCTGGCACCGCCGACACTGACGATCTCCTCGCCCTGGGCCAGCCCCGACAGCACCCGCACAAACCCATCCGGCAGCGGCGCGATCTCGACCGCCTGCCGCCGCACCGTGCCCGCATCGGCGCCTGCGGGCTCAAAGATCATCACGCCAGGACCGCCGCCCGCATCGGCGATGATCGCCGAGGGCGGCACCGCGATGCCCGGCTCGCCATCCCGCACCCGCACATTTACCGTCACCGACGAGCCGGGAAAGACGTTCAGATCGGGCGGCGGGGTAAAGCCGAAATTGATGCGGAAGGTCTGGCCCACACTGGATGTCTCGGCATCGAACTCGCGGATCTGCAGCGGAAACACCCGGTCCGAGGCCGGGAATGTCGCGGTGATGGTCACATCCTCGGGCTCGCCCGCGCGCTGGAACAGGATCTCGGGCACGTCCACCTCGATCCTCAACTCCGACATGTCATGGATGCGCGCCACCGGCGTCCCCGCCGCCACGGTGGTAAAGGCCGCCACGTTGCGGCGCGAGATCAGCGCATCGAAGGGTGCTGTAAGCGTCGCATGTTCCAGCGCATATTCCGCGTCGCGCAGAGCAATGGCCGCAAGCTGCGCATTGGTTTCCGCATCGTCCAGCGACACCTGGCTGACCGTTGTCCCCTTGAGTCGGCTTAACCGCGCCACCGTCCGATCAGCCTGCTCCTTTTGCAGACGGGCGCGGTCCAGTTGCAGCTCGAACGGCTCCAGATCCAGCTGCGCGATCAAACTGCCCTTGGGCAGCAGCCCGCCTTCGTTCACCGGAAACTCGACGATCTGCCCCGCCACCTGAAAGGCCAGATCGACCGTGCGCCGCGCCGCCACCTGACCAAAGAACTGGCGCGAGAACCCGGGCGCGGCCTCGCTCACCACCATCAACTTGACCGGCTTGGCGGGCATATCCGCCGCCAAGGGGGCCGCGGCAAGGCTCAGCAGGGCCCCCAGCGCAAAAAGAAATCTCATGTCTTGAACCCTTCGGATAGTCCGGTTTCCAGGATGGTCAGGCGGATCTTGCGTGCCAGCCGCGCAAACTCCTCGGTCTCGCAGGCATCCAGCCCCGACACCTCGTGAAACAGCGCGCCCGCATCGGCGACAAACTCGGCGCGCAGCGCGCGGCCCTTGGGCGTCAGCTCCAACAGCCAGGCGCGGCGGTCGTCCGGGTCGCGGCTGCGGCTCAGATAGCCCGCGCGCTCCAGCGAATCCGCCGTGGCGGTAATGGTCGAGGGCAGCGCCAGCATCTCGCGCGCCAGTACCCCCATGCGCATCGGCGCATCAAGCTTGATCAGCATATGGGCCTCGGAACGGCTGAGACCGGTTTCGGCAACCTCGGCGGCAATCACCTCCTCCAGCTTCCAGTAAAGCGCATAGACCCCCATCATCGCCTCGATCTCGGGCGGAAAGGTCTTTGATGGAGGAGAATCGTGGTCAGACATCGGACAGCCCCTGTTTGCCCTGCGATATACTTCAAAATATGAACCATTCAATATGTGAAGAGTGATTTCTCCCGATTGTCCACTTTCCCTCGGGTCATCCACTCTTGATCGGTCGCGCTATCGCCTGCATTTTGAGCAAATCCCAGATTTCAAGGAATCCGCCATGTTCAGACCCGCCATCACCGGCACCGGAGTCTTTACGCCGCCAAATGTCATCACCAATGCCGAACTGGTCACGGCCTTCAACGCCTATGCCGACCGGATGAATGCCGAGAATGCCCCAGCCATCGCCGCGGGCGAGATGGAACCGATGCAGCACTCCTCGGAAGAGTTCATCGTCAAGGCCAGCGGCATCGAGAACCGCTATGTGATGGACAAGACCGGCGTTCTGGATCCAACGGTGATGCATCCCCTGCTGCGCCAGCGCGGTGATGACGAACCGGGCATCATGACCGAAATGGCGGTGGATGCGGCGAAAAAGGCGCTGGCCCAGGCGAGCAAGACCGCCGCCGATGTCGACGCGGTGATCTGCGCAGCCTCGAACCTGGAGCGCGCCTATCCGGCGGTTGCGATCGAGATCCAGCAGGCGCTGGGGATCGAAGGGTTCGCATTCGACATGAACGTGGCCTGTTCCTCGGCCACCTTCGGCATCCAAGCCGCCGCCGACATGATCCGCTCGGGCTCGATCCGCTCGGCACTGGTGGTCAATCCCGAGATCTGTTCGGCCCACCTCGAATGGCGCGACCGCGATTGCCATTTCATCTTTGGTGACGTGGCCACCGCCACCCTGATCGAACGGATCGAAGACGCCAAGGGCCCGCATTTCGAGATCCTCTCGACCCGCTGCGCCACCCAGTTCTCCAACAACATCCGCAACAACAACGGTTTCCTGCGCCGTTCGCGTCCCGACGGGATGAAAGACCGCCGCGATATGCAGTTCATGCAGAACGGCCGCAAGGTGTTCAAGGAAGTGCTGCCGATGGTCAGCCAGCATATCGCCGATCACATGGCCGCCGAGGGCGTGGCCAATACCGATCTGAAACGGCTGTGGCTGCATCAAGCCAACAAAACGATGAACGATTTCATCGGCAAGAAGGTGCTGGGCCGCGAGCCGGAGCCGGGCGAACAGCCCAACATCCTGCAGGACTATGCCAACACCTCATCCGCCGGGTCGATCATCGCCTTTTCACAGAACTCCGACGATCTGGCCGAAGGCGATCTGGGCCTGATCTGCTCCTTCGGCGCGGGGTACTCCGTGGGCTCGGTCATCCTACGGCGCCATATGTCCTGAATTGAGCCCGCTATCTGGGCGGCTAGCTGCAAAAATTACGGGACCTCGGCGCCGACCGACCGTGGTTGTGCGACTTGTATAGCCTGGCAACCAAAAGCGTGCTCCTCGGTTGTGTGGTTCAATACCCTGTTCTATGGTTTGATCCATACAACTCAAGGAATGGACGATGTTGCAGGTCGACGAAGAAATTACCGATATCAAACGACTTCGCGAGCTTCTTCCCGAGTTCAAAGGCTCCAACTCAGCTCTGAAGGTGACCGACCGTATTAATCCCGTCGCAAAGAGATTTATAGCTTTATCCCCTTTTGTGGTCGTCGCGACCAAAGCTTCCCAGGGATTGATCGACGTCTCTCCAAAGGGGGATCCGGCGGGTTTCGTAGAAGTGTTCGACGAAAAAACGTTGATTATTCCCGACCGGCTTGGCAACCATCGCGTAGATGGGTTTGCGAATGTTTTGACCGACCCGAATGTTGGTCTCATCTTTGTCGTGCCAGGACATGGCGACACTCTGCGTGTGGCCGGCAAAGCCCGTATCGTGAAAGATCAGAAGATCAGCGACCGCCTATCCGTCAATGACAAACCCCCGACGCTTGCCATGGTCGTGGATGTGGAAGAAGTCTTCATGCATTGTTCCAAGTCATTTATGCGCTCGCGCCTTTGGCATCCAGATCATTGGCCAGCACGCGGAACCGCGCCCACGCTTGCGGAATGGGTGGTCGGAACTATCGATAGGGAACAAACGGTCGAAGACGTTCAGGCCATTCATACGAACGACGAAAACACTCGGCTTTATTGAACAATTTTTCGATCGCTTGACCCTGCTTGGCCTCGAGCAGGCCCTGTACGCTCTCTTCAACTCTGGCCTAGAAACAATGGATCATAGACAATCAAGGCATTGACCGCGGGACCGGGCCAGCCGATGACGCGGCCAGCGCGCCATCATGCTCTGTACTGCGCGCCTGAATGCATCCGGTCTCAGTTAGTGCTTTCCTCTTCCAGATGCAGTTTCATGTCGATCAGCACCTGCTGCAACTGCACCGTTTCCTTCAACAGCCGTTTGGCCTCGTTTACGGTGATGATCCCATCCTCGATCGCGGTCTGGTATTCGGTCATCAGCATCGCAAATCTCTGGCTCAGCGCGATCACGTCGGCATTGACGCCGCCGCTGCGCGTCTCGCTGTCACTGTTGCGCCCGTCATAGCTGAGCGTGATGTTCTTGAGTTCCGCCAGCGCAGAGGTGACATGCGGATAGCTGGACGCGCCCTCAAGCCGCGCGACCGCATCCACCGGGATGAACCGGTCGGCATGCTCAGCATTATCCGAATAATACCGGCCTAAGGTCGCCTTGGACTTTCCAGTCAGCGCGCAGGCCGCCTCGATGCCCACATCCTTGACCAAAGCCTCGGTATGTTTTTTCAGATATGCCCCAATGTCGGCCATATTCACCCTTTCCTGAACCGCTTTTTCCGCCCCATTGTTTTTGTCGGGGAAACGGATCGAGTTTTTCCCATGAATCCGTTCTAAGTCAAATGTCATACCTTGGCTATCCCTCAGGTTTTCAGGGATTTGAACGAGTTGCCGGTAATAGGTCTGCCGGTTTTACCAGGTTTCGGAGAGTATTATTCGCGATCTCCGACCACGCTGCCACAACCGTGGCAAGGGGCACCGCAACCGGAACGATCCACGTCCATCCCCAGAGGTTCGCCTCGGACAGATCGGACCGGGGGCGGTGCAACCAAAGTCCCGCAACGACGTAAATGACCGCTCGGGCCTGCTTGCCGCGCCACCGCCAAGTGATTAGACCGGCCTCATGGCCAAGCTCTACTTCAACTACTCCACCATGAATGCCGGCAAGTCGACCGTACTCTTGCAGGCGTCGCACAACTATCGCGAACGGGGCATGCAGACCTATCTGCTGACCGCCGCCATCGACGGGCGCGCAGGCGCCGGGCGGATCGCCAGTCGGATCGGTATCGCGGCAGAGGCCGATGTCTTTACCCCCCGGGACGATGTGTTCGCAATGATCCGCGACAGGCTTGCCGATGGACCGGTGGCCTGCGTCTTTGTCGACGAGGCGCAATTCCTCAGCCCCGAACAAGTGTGGCAACTGGCGCGTGCGGTGGACGATCTGGACGTGCCGGTGCTGGCCTATGGTTTACGGGTCGATTTCCAGGGCAAGTTGTTTCCGGGCTCAGCCGCGCTGCTGGCGCTGGCCGACGAGATGCGCGAGGTGCGCACGATCTGCAAATGCGGCCGCAAGGCGACAATGGTGATCCGCCAGGACGCTTCGGGCCGGGCGATCACCGAAGGCGCGCAAGTGCAGATCGGCGGCAACGAGACCTATATCTCGCTCTGCCGAAAGCATTGGCGCGAGGCAACCGGAGACTCCGGCCACACCACCCTTTGATCAGGACAGGGGGCGCGTCTGTCGCAACCGCAGCGCGGCCGCAGGCCGCGCTGCCGGGCCCAACCAGAGGCGGCCCGTCCGCGAGGACGTATCAACGGCGGGCGGGACGGACCCGTTCCTCGAAATTTCAGCCCACCGGGTTGGGCAGATCGCGCCCAGCGGCAAAGGCTGCCACATTGTCCAGCGCCATATGCCCCATGCTGCTGCGCACCTCTTCCGTGGCGGTGCCCAGATGCGGCAATAGCGTCACCTGCTCCATCGCGCACAGCGCCTCGGGCACCTGCGGCTCGAACTCGTAGACGTCGAACCCTGCCCCCGCAATCTGGCCCATCGAGAGCGCGGCAATCAGCGCCGCCTCGTTCACCACCTCGCCCCGGGCGATGTTGACCAGAATGCCCGAAGGTTTCATCGCGGCCAGCACATCGGCGTCGATCAGGTGCCGTGTCTCGGCCCCGCCGGGCACCGCCACCACCAGGAAATCGACCGCCCCAGCCAGCGCCGCGAGGCTAACCAACCGCGTTGCCGGGAAATCCAAGTCCTTGGCGCTGCGCGCCACATAGGACACTTGCATACCGAACCCGAAATGACAGCGCCGGGCGATGGCCTGTCCGATCCGCCCCAGCCCGACGATGCCCACATGTTTGCCGGTCACGTGATGGCCCAGCATCTGGGTCGGGTGCCAACCCTCCCAGCGACCCGAACGGACCAGCCGCTCGCCCTCGCCCGCGCGGCGCGCGGTCATCAGCAACAGCGTCATCGCGATATCCGCCGTCGCATCGGTCACCGCGCCCGGTGTGTTGGTCACCGCCACCCCTGCGCCACGCGCCGCCGCCACGTCGATATGGTTGTACCCCACGCCGAAATTGGCCAGAAGCCGGCAGCGCGGCTCTGGCACCTGGTCAAAGACGCTTGCGCTGAACATGTCGCCCAAGGTGGTCATGACGATGTCGAACTCGCGCAGGGCGCGCAGCATCTCATCCTCGGTCAAGGGCGTGGTACTGGCGCGGATCTCGACGTCGAACTCGGCTCGGGCGCGGGCCTCGACGGCGGCGGTCATCGGCCGTGCAATCAAGAGTTTCATCAGTGCATCCTGCCGCCCAGCGGCACCTTGCCGTCAGGGCCGATCAGCACGATCTCGCCCTGCTCGTCAGGCAGGCCCAACACCAGAACCTCGGACATGAACTTGCCGATCTGGCGCGGGGGGAAGTTCACCACCGCCATCACTTGTTTACCCACCAATGTCGCCGGGTCGTAATGCGCGGTGATCTGGGCCGAGGTCTTGCGCTCGCCGATCTCGGGGCCAAAGTCGATCCACATTTTGATGGCGGGCTTGCGCGCCTCGGGGAAGGCTTCGGCGCGGATCACCTCGCCCACGCGGATATCGACCTTGAGGAAGTCGTCAAAGGAAATCTCAGCCACGGGACAGCTCCCTGGATCGGTTGGTTGCGGCGGCGACAGCGCGGTTGAGCAGGCCTGGGAAGCCAGTCTCGGGCTCCATCAGCACCTCAAGCGCCGCCTGAGTGGTGCCATTGGGCGAGGTCACGTTGACGCGCAGCTGCGCGGGGTCTTCCTCGGCCGCCTCGGCCAGGGCGCCTGCGCCTGCGACGGTGACCTTGGCCAGCTGCATCGCCAGATCGGCGGGTAGGCCCTGGGCGGTGCCGGCGGCGGCCAAAGTCTCGATCAGGTGAAACACATAGGCCGGACCCGAGCCGCTGACGCCGGTGACGGCATCCATCTGCTCCTCGCGCTCCAGCCGCACGGTCTGGCCCACCGCCTTGAGCAGCGCCTCGGCCAGGTCGAGATCAGCGGCAGAGGCACGGGCGTTGCCGATCAGCGCGGTGATCCCGCGCCCGATGGCGGCAGGCGTGTTGGGCATGGCGCGCACGATGGGCGTGTCGCCCCCGAGGATATCTTCGTAGGTGGCGATCGAGGTTCCGGCAGCGACCGAGACAAAGAGCGTGGTGCCGTTGCCCAGCGCCTGCATCTGCGGCAGCGCATCGCCCATCATCTGCGGCTTGACCGCGATCAGGACGATGGCCGGATCAACGGGCAGCTCGGCGTTCACATGCACGCCCTGCGCCTTGACCCAATCCGACGGATAGGGGTCGATCACCCAGACCGAGCCCGCGGGCAGCCCGCCGTCGAGCCAACCGGCGAGCATCGCCGATCCCATCTTGCCACAGCCCAGCAATACCAGCCCGCGGCGCGCGATATCAGACATGTCCACGATATGCCCCTCTCCTGTCATCCGGTTCGGGGCACAGGTTTAAGCCCGGCCATAAGCCTCTGCAATGGCGACCTGCATCGCGTCGGCGGGGCTGCGGTTGCCCCAGACCATCAGCTGAATCGCCGGGTAATAGCGCTCGGCGCTCAACACGGCGGCACCGATCATCGTGTCGATCTGCTCGGCACTCGCCACCTGACCGCCCGCCAGCACGAGGCCATAGCGATAGACCATCAGGTTCTGCGCCGCCCAATAGGTGAATGTCCCGGCCCAGCACTGATCGTTCATCGCGTTGATCAACTCGTAAAGCTGCGGCAGCTTCTCCGATGGCGGCTCCATCTCGAAGGTACAGATCAGGCGCAGCGTCTCGTCATAGCCCGACCAGGCCAGCGTCAGCGAATAGGTCCGCCACTGTCCTTCGACCGCCATGGCGATCTGGTCATCGCCAATCCGGTCGAAATCCCAATCATGGTGTTCGGCCAGATGTTCGACAATGTCGATAGGATGGATGTCGTCTTCCAGGAACTGCTCGGAAAGGGCCATGCTGCCACCTCACTGATGTCTAGCTGCAAGGGGCTGTCAGCGCCCCCAGCGCTAGTCGCCTTTTCTACAGACCGGGTGATTTCCCTGCGTCCATACTAGATATGGTGGAGGCTAACGACCAATCTGGCAACCGGAAATTTGGGGATAAACCCACATTATTTGGGGACAGCTCCGACAAGTTGTGGGAAACGCGGCACGCAGCGCAAAATATTGGCAGCCGCTGACAGGTTCTGCTTGCGATCCGGTCGGCCCTGCTCAGAATACGCAAGGCCGCCAGGGTGGACCCCACCCTGGCGGCCTTGTTTTTCCCGGAACGGGGCTTCAGTCCTTCAGACGCGCCTCAAGCGCCGCGATCCGCGCGGCCAGCGCCTCGTTCTCTTCGCGCGCTTTCTGCGCCATGGCGCGGACGGCGTCGAATTCCTCGCGCGTGACAAAGTCGCGGTCGGCCAGCCAGCGGTCGATCAGCGATTTCATCGCGGTCTCGGCCTCGTCCCGCGCGCCCTGGGCCACGCCCATCGCGTTGGTCATCAGCTGGGAAATGTCGTCCAGTATCTTGTTGCGGGTCTGCATCTGTCTTCTCCGTGTCGAAGTTGCCCCCTATATGGGCAACAAAGGGGCAAGGCTCAAGGTTGACTTCTGCCGCAGGCCCCGGGCATTGAGGCGCATATGCAGGCAGTACTGAATTTTCCCGACCTTTCACCCGAATTGTTCTCGATCTCGCTGTTCGGGATGGAGCTCGCGCTGCGCTGGTATGCACTTGCCTATATCGCCGGGATCATCATCGCCTGGCGGCTGGCGGTGTTGGCGACCCGGCGCGCGACGCTCTGGCCCACAAACACCCCGCCGATGGCGCCCGCACAGATCGAGGATCTGCTGACCTGGATCATTCTTGGCGTCATCCTGGGGGGGCGGCTGGGTTTTGTCCTGTTCTATCAACCCGCCTATTACCTGGCCAATCCGGCCGAGATACTGATGGTCTGGCAAGGCGGCATGGCCTTTCATGGCGGCCTTCTGGGCGTGGTGATCGCGGCATGGCTCTATTCGCTGCGCCACAACATCCCGAAACTGAGCCTGGCCGACCTGATCACCCATACGGTGCCGCCGGGCCTGCTGCTGGGGCGGCTGGCAAACTTCATCAATGCCGAGCTGTGGGGGCGTCCCTCGGACCTGCCTTGGGCGGTGATCTTTCCGGGGCAGGCGGCGCAAGACTGTCCGGGCATCGTAGATCTTTGCGCCCGTCACCCTTCGCAGCTTTACGAGGCTGCGCTCGAAGGGCTGCTGCTAGGCGCGCTGCTGTTGTGGCTGGTCTGGCGGCGCGGGGCGCTGAAACGGCCGGGTCTGATCACCGGTGTGTTTCTGGCAGGCTATGGTCTGTCGCGCTTCGTGGTCGAGTTCTTTCGGCAGCCCGACGCGCAATTCGTCACCCCCGGCAACCCGCTGGGCCTGGCCTGGCAGTTGGGTGACTACGGGCTGACCATGGGCCAGCTGCTGTCGCTGCCGATGATCGCACTGGGGCTGTGGTTCGTACTTCGCGCCCGCGCGGTACCGGCATGAGCCTGACCGGCCTGCTGCTGGAACGGATCGCCCTTCAGGGTCCGCTCAGCCTGGCTGATTACATGGCCGACTGTCTCCTGCATCCCGAATACGGATATTACACCACCCGCGATCCGCTGGGCGCGGCGGGCGATTTCACCACCGCCCCCGAGATCAGCCAGATGTTTGGCGAGCTGATCGGGCTGGCGCTGGCCCAGGCCTGGATCGATCAGGGGCGGCCCGCACCCTTTACCCTGGCCGAGCTTGGGCCCGGGCGCGGCACGCTTATGGCCGATGCGCTGCGCGCGACCCGCGCACTGCCCGGTTTCCATGCCGCGGCACAGGTCTGGCTGGTCGAGGCCTCACCGGTGCTGCGCGCGGCGCAGGCGAAATCGCTGGCCGGGTACGACCCGCATTGGTGCGACACGGTCGACGCCCTGCCCGCACAGCCGCTGTTTCTGATCGCCAACGAATTTTTCGATGCGCTCCCCATTCGCCAGTTCCTGCGCGCGGGCGCGGGCTGGCGCGAGCGTCTGGTTGGCGCGCGCAATGGCGCCCTGTGTTGGGGGCTGGGCGCCGAAGCGCCGCAGCCGGCGCTGACGCATCGGCTGGAGGATACCCGCGAGGGTGACATGGTCGAACTTTGCCCCGGCGCCGCCCCCATTCTCAGCGAACTGGCCAGCCGCATCGCCACCCATGGCGGCGCCGCGCTGATCGTGGATTACGGCGACTGGCGTTCGCTGGGCGATACCGTTCAAGCATTGCGCGGCCATGCCTCTGCCGATCCGCTGGCGGATCCCGGTCAGGCCGATCTGACCGCCCATGTGGATTTTGAACAGCTGGCGGTGGCTGCCCGCGCCACCGGATGTGCCCATAGCCGCCTGAGCACTCAGGGCATGTTTCTGGAACGTCTGGGCATCGCTCAAAGAGCGCAGGCGCTGGCGCAGCAAGCGGACGAGTTTATACTGGATCAGTTGATTGCCGCACATCGCCGGTTGACGCATCCCGAGGAAATGGGAAACCTGTTCAAGGTGCTGGGCCTCTATCCCGCCGACGCCACCCCGCCACCCGGATTGGAATCATGACGCTGGAAATCCTGACCGCCGACAATCTGTCCTTTGTCCGCCACGGGTTCTTTACCCGCAGGGGCGGCGCGTCCTCAGGCGTGTTCGCCGGGCTGAACTGCGGCAACGGATCGAGCGACCAGACCGAAATCGTCGCATTGAACCGCACACGCGTGGCTCAGGCGATGGAGGTCGAAAGCGACGCCCTGATTGGTGTGCACCAGGTGCATTCCCCTAACGTTGTGACCATCAGCGGGCCGCTGGAGGCCAAGCCCCGTGCCGATGCGATCGTGACTGCGACGCCCGGTCTGGCGCTGTCGGTCCTGACCGCCGATTGCCAGCCGGTGCTGTTTGCCGATCCCGACGCCGGGGTGATCGGCGCCGCCCATGCCGGGTGGCGCGGCGCCCGCGATGGGGTGCTTGAGGCAACGCTCGACGCGATGGAGGCGCTGGGGGCCACCCGCGCCGGAACCATCGCCGTCATTGGCCCGTCGATCTCGCAGCGCGCCTATGAAGTCGGCCCGGAGTTTGTGGAAGATTTCCTGGCCGAAGACCCGGGCAACAGTCGGTTCTTCGCCAATGGCGCCGACGACCGGATGCTGTTCGACCTGCCCGCCTACGGGCTGCACAGGTTGCGCGCGGCGGGCTGCGGCCACGCGGAATGGACCCGTCATTGCACCTATTCAGATCCAGATCGTTTCTATTCCTATCGGCGAGCGACCCACGCGGGCGAAGCCGATTACGGGCGGCTGATCTCTGTCATCCGGCTTTGAGACCGGTCACGAGCCGAACGACAGCCCGGTTCTGCCACATTCTGGCCGCACCCTGCGCAGCCTCTGGTTGCACCCGAAACTTGCCCGATTTTTTCCCGATATTTGTGAGCCGCTTACGCGATTTCCCGGCGCAATTTACCGCTGGTTAAGCAATGTCGGAATGTCGCTCATTTTCCAAGGAACCGCCGCAGACCTGCCCCAAACAGCTGGCAATTAAAACAGTAACAGGAACGTGACGCCGTCAAGTCGGCACCCAAGCAGGAGATGAACCATGACCCAGACCCGCTTTGTCAAATCGGTGATCGCAACCGCCGCGAAGACCGAAGTTCAAATGCCCTGGGCGCGTGGTGCGCGCCGCACGGCGATGATCGCCCGCCGCAATGCCCCACATATCAAGGTGAAATCGGCCTGAAGGTTTTTGATTAGTCGCGGAGGGCCTCTTGCTGCCTCTCCGGGGACCCGGGTCCGGATGCTGCCCCTGACGGACCCGGCACAAGAGCCCGCCCCGCCTGATCGCGGGGCGGGACTTGGGGGCAAAGTAATGAGTGTGGGCGTTTGAGCGCCCATTTGGAAACAGTTCTGAGGGGAACGCTGCATTAGTCACGGAAACCAGGTTTTCCTGTCGCTTTTTTTGACAATTTGAACCGTTTCGCAGCATGTTTCTACCGATTCAGATAAGGACATCTTGTCCGTCTGACGTCGTCGGTGGGGGCCGACGCAGATGCGACCCGAAGTAGGAAAGGGCCGATATCGCCATGTCTATCCCCCATTCGCTCGCCCGGGCGGCGCGAAATGCTGTCCATACCAGCCCGCTATTACAGGATCCGGCTGCATTGCGCGGCCCGCAGCCGCGCCCACAGATGCGCCGCTACGAGGTCAGTACCCTTCTTGAAAACGGCAATGTCGTGCAGACGCGCCATATCGCCCCGGCGCTGCCGCTGTTCGAGGATGCCTTTTGCGCCTTTTCGCGCGGTTCTCTCATCGACACCGATTGCGGCCCGATGGCGATCGAAGACCTGTTGCCCGGTGACCGGGTCATCACTCAGGACGGATCGGCCCAGGAAGTGGTCTGGAAAGGCTCGACCGTGATCGTGCCTGGCCGCGTTTCGGCCACCGGTCGTGACTATCGGCTGACCCGGATCATGGCCGATGCGTTTGGCATGCAGCGCCCAATGTCCGGCGTCATCGCCGGCCCGTCGGCCCGTCTGCTGGCGACACCGGGCCACCTGCGGGCATTGGCGGGTGATCAACCCATGCTGACCCCGGCCCAGCATTTCGTCGATGGCATGGGGATCATCGAAACCGCCCCCCCGACCCCGGTCGAGGTGTTTCACATCTGCCTGCGACGCCATGCGGTCATCAATGTCGACGGGTTGCAGTTCGAAACCTATCATCCCGGCGTTCAGGCCGTGCGCGTGCTTAGCCAGGCGATCCGGTCTCTCTATTTGAACCTGTTCCACCACATTGACCAATTGACCGATTTCGGCCCGCAGGCATTTCCGCGCGCGGGTGAAGGTGAAATCGACGCGATCCCAGCCTGAGGAAAGGACAATGGGCTTATTGATTTTCTGGAGTTTGTGCTGCGTGGCGACAATTTTTTTGCCGCCGATGTCCGGGCTGAACCACCCCCCCGATGGGATCAGGCTGTCCGGCTCAACCGCTCTTCGAGCACGTCGAAGGGAACGCCCGGCTCGTCCTTCGCCCCGCGAATGACCAGCGAGGTCTTGACGCTGGCCACGTTCGGCGTGGTCAGCAGCTGACCGGTCAGAAAGCTCTGAAAACTGCTCAGATCGGGGGCCACGCATTTCAGCATGAAATCGACCTCGCCGTTCAGCATGTGGCATTCACGCACAAGCGGCCACTCGCGGCAGCGCGCCTCAAACGCGCTCAGCTCTACCTCGGCCTGACTTTCCAGCCCCACCATGGCAAAGACCTGCACCTCGAACCCCAGTTCGCGGGCATT
>NZ_JBXWRM010000019.1:0-76169 GCF_059612905.1 Ruegeria sp. YKSD163 | reverse complement strand
ACCGCCGATCAGCGTGTCGTCGCCTCCGCCGCCTTCGAGCGTGTCATTGTCGGCGCCACCATCCAGCAGGTTGTCGCCGCTGTCTCCATAGATGTAATCATCGTAGTTAGAACCCGACGACGTTCTCAATGGAGGTGAAGGTGTCGTTTGCCGCGTCTCCGTAGGTCCCGCGCGAACGCAGGTCGAGATTAACCCTGCCGAGGGATGTCACATAGCTGGCGGTATCAATCCCTGATCCGCCATTCAGATCATCAGCACCCGCGCCCCCGATCAGGGTATCGTGGCCGTTGTGGCCGCGCAGGCGATCGTTGCCCGCCCCGCCATCGATCAGGTTTGCACCATTGTCACCATAGACATAATCGTCGAAATTTGAGCCTTTGATATTCTCAATGGAGTCAAAGGTGTCACCTGCCGCATCACCGGCCATGCCGCCAGACCTTAGGTCAAGACTGACCGCCGCCATAGCAAAGGCGTAGCTAGCCGCATCCGCTCCCGCTCCACCGTTCAGATCATCCGAACCCGCACCGCCAAGCAGCGTGTCATTTCCACCGTCACCGCGCAGAGTATCATTACCTGCGTCGCCTCGGATGAGGTCCGCGCCGTTGCCCCCGAAAAGAACATCATTTCCGGAACCACCTCGGATATGATCTCTGAACACAGACCCTATGATCGTCGAATTGCTGGACCCGGCGATGATCTCTGTCAAATCACCGGTTTGGTTCCAACCTTCATAGCTAACATAGCTGGGAAGGGTCAGTGTGCTCTGACCCTCGATGTGAATGACCAAATGCTCTGTGGTGGTATCGCCGCCGATTCCGTCAATCCACCCGCTGGGCCCAAATCCCTGAATCTGCGCTGCCGTTACGATTACCGTTCGGCTAGACCCATCGGGAAGGGACCCGAATTCGATTTCTTCAATTTCTCTTATGATATGCGTGCGTAGGTCATGCACAACATTCCCGCTACCACCCGCCAATAGGAGGGTGTCGTGACCGGTGCCACCATCATAAGTTTCCTGTCCCGTGTCCTGTCCGAAACTGATGACAAACCTGTCCACCCCGGTACCGCCGAACAGACTATCGCGCCCGCCGCCGGGCCGAAGTGTATCGTTGCCGCCTCCGCCGCTCAGGAAGTCATTGCCTGTGTCCGAGACAAGGCGGTCATTGCCGATTCCCTCAACAAGGGACATGTCTTGCGCGCCATCAGCGATCATCAAAAGATCATCTGTAGCAGCGCTGGCGTCGATGATCTCCTGCGCGATGTCGGTGACATTTAGCGTGAATGTCCGACTGCCTGACAGCAACTCGATGGTCCCTGTTTCTGTGGCAGTCACCCGGTCCACCATGGTAATTCCTAGAAAATCAAATACTTAAGTGACGCCCCCCCCTTGGGGCAGGGTTGCGCGCCTTCACATGGTGGATAATGGCCGGCGAAGCGGATGTTCAGGCTCCGAGATTGTCGATTTTCACCACTAGAACAAGATCGTCCCGACAAGGGCGGTGGCTGAGAACAAGGGATCGGGGCGAAGGTTGTATCTGATTGCGCCGCGTTTCCCGTTTTTGAGCCGACCGAAGACGACCTTAATGCGGTAACGCCGATTGTAACGTGGAATGCCTTAATCGACTGTCTTCTTGCACGAGTTTCGGTCCGGAAAGCGGGCCTTTATCCTCTTGTCGCGCCAATGCTTCCAACGATTGTACAGGTTATTGGCCGGCGAGATACTCTGCTTTTCGTTCAGGTTTGCGTGCCCCACCTGACTTATGCCAACAGCCTGGAATCAATAGGTCTGGAACATGGGTTCCTGGATGTTGTCGCCTTCGTTCCATTGGCCCGGAGCCTCTCCCTTTCCGACCTGTTCGACAAGTCCGGCGAACCGGCCTAACATCGATGCATGCGCCGTGCCGTGTTTGCCATCTGCCTAGCCTATGCCCTGCTCTATGGCGGGGCTTGGATATCAACCGTCAATGCCTCGCTGGATGCGGCGGGGCGCGGGATGGCGTTGGGATTTTTGACCATTGGCATGGGCACCACGGCAATCTTTGCGATGCCGGCGCTGATCCTGGCGATTTCGAACCGGGCGCTCAACTGGGCGCTGGGATTGTCGCTGGTGCCGGCGGCCCTGTTGCTGGTGGTCATGGCGATGGGGGTGGTTTGAGGTCGGTTCAGGCGCGGTAGAACAGGTAGCGTTCGGGCGGGATGCTGTCGGGGGCGGTGATGGCTGTGAACCCGACCAGCGGCTGACCCGAGATGATCAGGCCACCGGGTACCATGACGCGGGCGATCAGCGGGCTGAGGCGTGCGGCTTCGGCCACGTCATCGGCCTTGATCCCCATGCCGAAATCGTAATGGGCCAGAACGATCGGGGCGCCCTCGGTCGCGAGACGTTCCAGCATAGGTTCCGCCTCGCCCATCAGGAAATCGGCCTCGGGCGGGGTGCACGAGGGGTGGCATTGCAGCACCCGGTCCATCACCCGGATGCGGCGGCCCGGCAGGATCTCGCGCAGGTGGTCATAGGTGCGCCCGTTGCCCAACCCCATGTCGAGCACCTCGCCCGGCATGTCTGCGATCTGAAGGGCGGCCCAGTTCAGCCCGTCTCGCTGAGCGGTCAGGCGGCGCAGCATCGAATCCAGTCGGCTCATCGGTCGGTCTCCTCGGCGGGCATGGTCCAGGGCTGTGACGGTCCGGCCAAGAGCCGCGTCAGCAGCGCCCGGGTGAATTGCCAGATTTCATCGTCGTGCACCAGATGGTGGGTCAGGACGCCAAAGGGCTCGGCTGCGTCGGCGCATCCTTCGCGCCGGTCGATCAGCAGCGCTGTGGTCTGGGCGATCAGGGTTTGCGGCGCCAGAAGACCTCGGCTGCCGCGCCAGTCGATCGGGTCGAGATGGGTGTTGACCTGTGCCAGCCCCGGTGCGGCCATCGGGCAGCGGCGCGGGGTTGCGGTGGACAGCGCGCGAAAGCCCTGCGCGGGCAGGCCGGCGGTGACCTCGGGCGCGATCCGGTTCCAGGGCGGCACGAACATCGGCCGCAGCGCGTCGCCAAACAGCGCCTGCAACCGCGCCTTGCCTTGCCTGGCCTCGGCCAGGATCTCGGGGAGTGGGCGGTGAGCACGAAACTCGGCCTTCTTCTCGGTCGCGGGGGCGTGGTTCCGGTGCGCCCAGCCATGCACGACCGGGACCAGATGCGGATGCGCGGTGACGTGGTCAGCCAGCGCGGTTTCGGCCCCGGCGGGGATCACCGCCAGATGCACGGGCAGGTCCAGGTCCTCGGCCAGCGCGGTCAGCCGGTCCAGCTGAGGGGTCGTGCTCACCGCGTCATCGTCGCGCCACCAGAGCGGCAGGGTAAGCCCCTCGGCCGCCCATTGCGCCAGTTCGGCATCGAGCGGGGTCCAGTCCGGAGTCATCGCGCCGCCTCCATCATCTCGACCATGCGCACCGTCTCTGCCGCGCCGTCAAAGCGCAAGGTGGTTGCGTTGCGGCGCGGGTCGCGCATCACCTTTTGCAAGGCCCGCATCAGGGTTTCGGGGGTCAGCTCGGCGCTGGTCACCGTGGCAAAGCCGGGCAGGGCGGCCAGGGCGCGGGCGCGCAGGCCCTGTTCGACCTCCTTGCCCGCGTCAAAGGGGATCAGCACGGCGGGGGTGCCAGCTTGCAGCAGGTCCAGCGCGGTGTTGTAGCCGCACATGCTGACCGAGGCGGCGGCATGGCTCAGCATGGCGCGAAAATCGGGGCGCGCGGGTTCCACCGTGACCGGGGCATCGCCCGCCTGCGCTTGCAATGCGGCCACCTCGGCGCCAGCCTGCGTGCCCCCCACCAGCAGCCGCCAGCGTTGGTCGGGCATCCGGCGCGCGGCCTCCAGCGCGACCCGGAACAGCGGTCCGCCGACGGCGCCTCCACCAGCGCTGACAAGGATCTCTCCCGCCCCTATGCGATTCGGGTGCGGTTCGGTGGGGGGCGGCGCCACATAGCCGGTGTAGCGCAGTTTGCCTGCCAGCGTGGCGCTGACCGGCCAGCTTGTGTCAAGCCGCGTGACTGTAGGGTCGGAATGGACCAGAACCGCGTCATAGGCCTCGGCGATCACCCAATCGGTTGCTTCGGCCTTGGCCGGTTTCGCGGGCGGGGCAAGGATGTCGCGGATCGAACTCAACACCAGCGGCGGATGCGGCAGCGCCCGCGTGGCGGCCAGCAGTGCGCGGAACTCTTCCCCTAAGCTGCGGCGGCCAAAGGGGTAAAGCTCGGTGATCAGTACATCGGGGGAAAAGGCGGTGAGTGCCTCCAGCAGCGCCGCCTGCCGCGTGGTGTGAAAGCCTGCGTCAGCCTCGGCCCCTGTCTCGGTCAGAAGGCGGGCGAAATCCACCCCGTCCGAGCGGAGCGCGGGCAGTTGCACGAGTTCCAGCCCCGCCGGGTCGAGCTGTGGGGCGGGCATCCCGCCCGAGACCAGCCGCACCTGATGCCCGGTGGCGGCAAAGGCGCGGCCCAGTGTCAGCGCCCGGCTCAGATGGCCGGTGCCCAACAGATGGGTAACGACGATCATCACCTTCATGCCAGCGCCTCGCGCGGGATCAGGCGCACCGGCTCGCCCAGCGGCGCCAACGGGTCGAGCGAGACGACAAAGAGCCGGTTGCGCTTGACCTTGAAGGGCGGGATGCCGTCGAAATTCCAGCCATGGGCGCGGGCCAGAATGACCCGCATGATGCCGATATGGCAGACCGCGACGCTGTCGCCGGTCAGCCCGGCCAGCCAGGGTTCGATCCGGGCCCACAGCTCGGCCGGGCTTTCCCCTGCGGGCGGGCGGAAATCCCAGCCCCAGTCCTCGATATGCCGATAGCCGCTGCCGGGGGTATCCAGCAGGTCTTGTCCGCGCTGCCCCTCCCAATTGCCCCAGTTCATCTCGGTCAGCGAAGGCACGGTGCGGGGCGCGCGCCCGGCCACCAGCTCGGCGGTTTCCACCGCCCGCGAGAGCGGGCTGGACCAGAGCGTCGCGCGATCCCAGGGCGTGGGCAGGGCCAGCGCGCCCAGGTCGTGCCGCGCGGTTTCATCCAGCGGGATGTCGCTGCGGCCCTGGATGCGACCGGCGCGGTTCCAGTCGGTATGACCATGGCGCAGAAGGGCGAGGCGTCTCATCGGGCGGTCTCCATCAGCGGTGTCACCGCGCCCCAGAATACCCGCGCCGCCGCATTGGGCAGATGCCGGGTGGCAATACGGTCGCGGGCCTGCGCGCCGATCCGCTGGCGAAGGGTGAGGTCGGCGCGCAGGTGGTCGATCATTTCGGCCAGCGCTTCGGGTCCTGCCTCGGGTGCGGGATAGGCGGGGCCGGGCAGCAGCACGTCGCGCACGCCGGGCCTGTCCTGCGCCACCACCGGAAGGCCGGCGGCCTGTGCCTCTAGATAGACCATGCCAAAAGCCTCGTTCACGCCGGGCCAGAAGAACAGCGAGGATCGGCCATAGGCGGCCTGCAATCCGGCCCGATCAAGCTGGCCCAGAAACCGCACTCGCGCGCCAAAGGGCGCCATCAGCGCCGCGACCTCGGCCCGGGCGGGGCCATCGCCCGCGATATCGAGCTGCCAGTCGCCGCCCAGATGCGCCAGCGTTTCCGCGATCAGCCGGTACGAGGCAAGCTTGTCGCCGGGCCGCATCATACCGGCGCTCAGCATCGGGCCGTCGCATGCCGCGCGTGGCGGCAGGGTATCGTCGGGCAGAAAGGGTGGAAGTTCGACCAGCGCTTGATTGCCGAACCGTTCCCGTTCAAGCGTGATCAGGTCATTGGCAGTGAGGTAGAAGATCACGCGCGCCGCATCGCAGGCATCATGCGCCGCCTGCGCAAACCCGGCCCATGGGCCGGTCAGGCGGCTGGTGGCGCGGGTGCTTTCGATCTGCACATAGGGCATGGCGCGAGCGGCACAGACTGCCGGGCCGATCAGGTCGGGCGCCTTGTAATAGTTGTGATAGGTCACCCACAGGGCGCTATCGCCGGGCAGGTCACGGATCAGCCGCTGAACCTCGTCCGTCGCGCCCGCGCGCAACCGGGTCTGCGCCCCGGCATCGCCCTGCTTGTCGAGGCTCTTGAACTCCGAGACCAGATCAACCGGCAGGCCGCGCCCGGCGATCATCGCCCGCAGGCTGCGCGCCAGTTCGCGGTCGCCCGAGGGCACCGGGCTGTCGGGCGATTTCATCGGCGCGTAAAAGGCGATGCGGGCCATTTTCAACCCCCGGCGCAGAGGGCGGTCAGCCGGTTGGACAGATGGGCGATGCCGGGAGCCATGGTGAATTCCGACAGCAGGCGCCCGCGCGCGGCTGCGGCCATGCGGGCAGCGTGTACAGGGTCGGCGGCCAGTGTGGCCATGGCGCTTGCCAGCGCCTCGGGCGCATCGTCCGACAGGGTGCCATGGGTCCCGTCGGTGATGAATTCCGGGATCGCCGAAACCGGGGTCGACAGGATCGGCAGCGATTGCGAGGCCGCCTCCATCAGCACATTGGGCAGGCCGTCGCGGTCGCCATCGGCGGCGATCCGGCTGGGCAGGACAAAAAGGTCGGCGGCGCGCATGGCTGCGATTACCTCGGGCTGATCGCAGGCACCGCGCCAGGTGATCCGCTCTGCGACCCCGAGCGCCTCTGCCTGCGCGGTCAGGGCGGCGCGGTCGCCGCCGCCGCCGATATGGGTCCAGTGCCAGTCCAGATCGGGCGGCAAGAGGCCAAAGGCGGCGATCAGCCGGTCAAAGCCCTTCTTCTCCACCAGCCGCCCCACCGACAGCATCGCCAGCGGGGCACTCACCGCGCGCGGGCTGCGCGCGGGCGGGTCGGGAAAGCGGGCCAGATCAAGCCCGTGATAGACCAGATCGACACGCCCCGGATCATCGGCCAAGCCGCGCAGATGCGCGGCGCCCACCGCGGTGCAGGTGGCACCAAAGGCCGCGCCATGGCTGGCGGCGCTCAGTTTCTCGGCTTTTTCCCAGTCGGGCGAGGTCCAGATATCCTTGGCATGGGCCGAAAAGCTCCACGGCAGACCGCGCATGATCGCGGCATAGCGCGCGACCGAGGCGGGGGTATGCAGGAAATGCGCGTAAAGCCCCCGGGTCGAGGCGGGCAGTTCGGCGGCCATCACGCAGGCCTGTCCGAACCGGCGGATGCGGTTCTTTGTGCGGTCGCGGGCCAGATCGGCGCGCCAGACCCGATAGGCCTCGGCGTAGCCGGGCAGGGCCTGCGCCGCAGCGCGCGCGCGCCAGACCCGTTCCGGTTCCTGCCACAGATATTCCGGCAGATAACGCACCCGCGCGCGCAACCGTTCGTGCAGGGGGTGGCGTTTCACATCGGTCGGATGACGCAGCGACCAGATGTCGAAATCGTGGCCCGCCTCCTCCAGCGCCACCAGTTCCTGCGCGATGAAGGTTTCGGACAGGCGCGGCCAGCCCTTGACCACGACGGCCAGTTTCGGTTTGTCTGAGGTCATTCCGCCGCCTGGTGGCTGGTCTTGCTCAGCAGCGCGCGGACCCGGCGGGTGACATGGTCGAGTCCGTCCAGCAGACCCTCGCCGATGGCCTGGCTGGGCAGCGGCTGGTTGGGCAGGTTGCGAATGGCCTGGATCATGGTCTCGGGCGTCAGCCCGTCGCGGCTCTCCTCCAGCATCCGTACCAGGCCCAGCTCTTCGGCGCGGCTGGCGCGGATCCACTGTTCCAGCCGCGGTACGGTACGGGGCACGATCACCGCGCGCTGGTCAAACGACAGTACCTCGCAGAACGTGTTGTAGCCGCCCATGCAGACCACGCCGGCGGCGCCGGCAAAGAGTGTCTCGATCTCGCTTTCGAACCCGACCGCGGTCACCCGCCCGTTCAGCGCCGCCACGCGCCGTTCGAACTCGGCGCGGGTGTCGCCCGACAGGAAGGGGCCATAGACCAGCACCGCGCGTGGCGACAGGGTCGGGTCCTGCTCATAGGCGGACAGGACCAGGTTGACCATCGCCTCGCCATCGCCACCGCCACCGGGGGTGATCAGCACATAGGGTTGTTGCGGCGGGGTGCCCACCGGCCCCAGATCGCGGCGCAGATAGCCGGTCCAGTGCATGCGCGCCTGCGCTTCGGGGCTGAGGGGCAGGCCCGCCGTCGGGTCATAGACCGAGCGCAGCCCATAGACCCAGATCTCGTCATAGAAGCGTTCGGTCGCCGCCACCGCACCCTTGCGCGCCCATTCGGCGGCCAGCACCTCGGGCTCGTCCAGCACGTCGCGCAGGCCCAGCACCAGCCGGGCACGCCCGCGCCGTTGCAGACAGTCGAGCGTCGGCAGCAACTCGCCGCGAAAACCGGTCGGTTCCTTGTCGACGATCAGGATATCGGGGTCATAGCGCTCGGCCGCGCCGCGGATCAGGCCGCTGCGTAGGTCGGTCACCTCGTCGATGCCCATCCCCATCGTCTGCGAGGCATAAGAGCCGTCGGCGCGTTTGGTCACGCCGGGCAGGCGTACGTGGTCGACCCGGCGCGGAAAGGTGAAACGCCCCGCCACCGGAGACCCGGTCAGGATCAGCGCCGAGGCTGATGGATCAGCCTGAGTGATTGCCGCTGCCAGCGCGCGGCTGCGCCGAAGATGTCCCAGCCCGAACGTATCGTGGCTGTACAGCATCACCCGCGCTGCGCGGCTGGTTTCGACTGTCCTGCTCTCGCCCTGCATCGCTGCCGTCTATAGCCTTAGATCCGCGTCGGATTTGGAGAAAATGCCCTTGATATCATAGAGGACTGCACCCGGCAGGCCAAAGGTCCGAATGGACGCAGCCCCCAACTCGACAAACTGCCGATGCGCCACCGCAACAACAATCGCGTCATAGACACCTGTCTGCGGTTCCGAAACCGGAGTGACACCATATTCACGGGTCATCGCCTCGGGGTCAACCCAGGGATCGTAGACCTCGGTCGCAACAGAAAACTCAGCCAGTTCCGACAGGATGTCGGCCACCCGCGTGTTGCGGATGTCGGCGCAGTTCTCCTTGAAGGTAAAGCCCATCACCAGCACCCGCGCCCGGCCCGGGTCGATGCGGCGGGCGATCAATGCCTTGATCAGCTGCTGCGCCACATGGCGGCCCATGTTGTCGTTGATCCGTCGTCCCGCCAGGATCACCTCGGGGTGATAGCCGCTCTGTTCGGCCCGGTAAGTCAGGTAATAGGGGGCGACCCCGATACAGTGACCGCCCACCAGCCCCGGCTTGAAGGGCAGGAAGTTCCATTTGGTCCCGGCGGCCTCCAGCACTTCGAGCGTGTCGAGGCCCAACCGCGAGAAGATCAGCGAGAATTCGTTGACCAGGGCGATGTTCAGGTCGCGCTGGGTATTCTCGATTACCTTGGCCGCCTCGGCGGTGCGGATCGAGCTGGCCCTGTGCACGCCTGCCTTGACCACCGGGGTATAGATGGCGGCGACGCGGTCCAGCGTCTCGGCATCCTGGGCCGAAACGATCTTGACCACATTCTCCATCGAATGTTCGGCGTCGCCGGGGTTTACCCGCTCGGGCGAATAGGCCAGCTTGATCTGGGAATAGAGTTCCAGCCCGCTGCCCTCGGCAAGAACCGGGCCGCAGATCTCTTCGGTCACGCCGGGGTAGACGGTGCTTTCGACAATCACCATGTCACCCGGTGCCAGATGCGGCGCGATCATCCGGCAGGCACCCTTGAGCGGTTCCAGGTCGGGGGTCTTGGCGTCGTTGATCGGGGTGGGCACACCGATGATGTAGACGGTACAGGCTGCCAGATCGGCCGGATCGCAGGAAAACCGCGCCCGCGTCTCGCGCAACGAGCGTTCCGAAACCTCGCCGTTGCGGTCGTGGCCACGGCCCAGCGCGCTGATATGCCCGGCGTCGGTGTCAAAGCCCAGCGTCTGGAACCCGGCCCGGGCCAGACCCAGCGGCAGGCCGACATAGCCCAGCCCAAGCACGGCGATCCGGTCCTGATCCGTTTGGCGCGACATGGCTTGCGTTCCCGATCTTGCGTGTTTCGTCGTGCGACCGGGCAGAACAACCCTTTGCCGCCATCCGGTATCCTGGCCCGCAGGCAGCACCGTACTAGTCAAATCCCGCCGCCTTGGAAACACGATTCTGCGGTGCCGCCGGGGCAGTCTCCTCGCGGCGGACCACACTTGCCATTTGAATGCACACCGCTGCTTCGATACGCTGCCCCGAAGCGTAACACCCGCACAGGTTTTTTGATGATCGCAGTCTTTCGCCTTTTCTTCGCCTGTCTCGGCCTGATCCTCTGCCTGTCGTCCCCTTTGGCGGCGCAGGTATCGCTCTATCCCGGGGTCGGCGGTAGCTCGGAGGAGGCCGCAAGCGGGGACCTTGCCGAGGCCATTCGCGCCGCGTCCGAGGCGGGGGCCTCGGTCATCGTGATCGACAGCGCCGGCCGGGTCGCCGCAACCGGCACCGACCCGGCGGCGGAGGGAACCGCGCCCGTCGATCCGATGGGCGAGTCGTCGCAGCTGATGAAGGCGCAGGAAAAGGTGGCCGATTTCGTCGGCGCGTTGCGCTCGCGGCTCGAAGCGCTGCCCTATTCCATCTTCGAGGTGCAGTACATCCTGCGCCAGACCAGCCCCGACGGGCGGATTGCGACCTATGCCGAGGTGCTGGCCATCAACCTTGTGCTGTTGCTGATCGGTCGATGGCTGTCGATCGAGATTTACGGCAAGCGTATAGCCCGCCGATATGTGGTGTCACGCATCCGCGAAGCGCCGCGCGGCTATCGGGAAAAGATGCCGTTCCTGGTGTTTCGCTTCGTGATGGGGTTGACCGCGACTGTGGTCGCCATGGTCTTTGCCTTCATCATCGGCTTTCTGGTCTTTGGCCGGATGCAGGATCTGTCGATCCAGTTCACCGTCACCGCCATCTTTACCGCCTTCTTCCTTGCCCGGACTGCCTCGGATCTGTGGCGTATGGTACTGTCACCCTATCTCAGCCAGTACCGGCTGCCGCCCTTTTCCGACCGCGACGCCAAGCGGCTGTATCTCTGGGCCTCGGTGCTGGCGACCTACGATATCTCAAGCGAGCTGTTTTCGACCTGGGTTGCGGATTTCGGCCTGAACTACAACGTCTACGCCATGGTCTATGGCGTGCTGACCGGGATCGGCGCCCTTGGCAACGTGCTGATGGTTTTGTTCAACGGGCGCGCGATCTCGAACGCCATTCGTGGCGGGCGGACCAAGGAAGAGGTTTCGTGGTTGCTCCGGCTGGTTTCGGTCGCCTGGGCGCCTGTGGTCGTGTTCTACATGGTTTTCGGCTGGCTCCAGCTGGCCTTTGATCTGGTCTTGGAGAGGCCGCTTCATATCCCGCTCATGGCCGGTACCTATGGCATCTTCATGTCGGTCGTGGTCGCCTATGGAGCGATGAATTACCTGCTCGAGCGCTACTTCGATCGCACCCGGCAGGTAAAGGAACTGAACGCGGCCCTGGCCGAGGCTGAAGCGGCGGAAAATCACCCGATGGCAGGAGCGGGCGCGCAGCGGCTCCACATCGCGACCTACGAGGACCTGGCCCGCCGTGTCGCTGGCATTCTGGCCTTTGTGGTGGGTACCTATGCGCTGGTTCTTATCTGGAATCCGGGGATGGACTGGACCGGCGAGCTGCCGCTCGACCGGGCTTTGGACGTTATGGTGATCATCTTCCTTGGTTACATCGTCTTTCACTTCTTCCGGATCTGGATCGACAGCAAGATTGCCGAAGAGACGGTGGATGTGCCCGAGGGAGAGCTGGGCGACGAGGGCGGCGGTACCAGCGCCAGTCGCCTGGCCACGCTGCTGCCGTTGTTTCGGGGCGCCATCCTGGCCGTTGTAGTCGTCTCGATCGTGCTTATCGCGCTGATGGAGGTGGGGATTAATGTCAGCCCGCTCTTTGCCGGTGCCGGTGTCGTCGGCCTGGCGGTGGGCTTCGGCTCGCAAACGCTGGTGCGGGATATCTTTTCGGGGGCGTTTTTCCTGCTCGATGATGCGTTTCGCAAGGGAGAGTATATCGACATCGGCGATGTGAAAGGCACGGTGGAGAAGATCTCGGTGCGCTCATTCCAGCTGCGCCACCATCTGGGTGCGCTGCACACGATCCCCTTTGGCGAGATCAAGGTTCTGACCAACTTTTCGCGCGACTGGGTGATCATGAAACTGCCGCTGCGGGTGACCTATGACACCGATGTGGAAAAGGTACGCAAGCTGATCAAGAACCTCGGGCAGGAGCTGCTCAGCGATCCGGTGATCGGGGACAATTTCATCCAGCCGCTGAAAAGCCAGGGGGTGATCGAGATGCAGGATTCGGCGATGATCATCCGGGTCAAGTTCATGACCAAGCCGGGGGATCAATGGCTGGTGCGCAAGCGGGTCTATCAGGACATACGTGAGCTTTTTGCCCGCGAAGGCATCAAGTTCGCCCATCGCGAGGTAACCGTGCGCCTGGCCGACGGCCAGGACGCCGCCAACATGACACCGCAGCAACGTGAAGCGGTGACAGGTGCGGTCCAGGCGGCCATCGACGAGGATGTACTGGACGACATGATGGATGACGACCGGTGAGGGAGAGACCAAGATTTTTCGTCGAAAAATCTTGGTCTGTCGGTTCGGAGATTTTTCGACGAAAAATCTCTGGTTTCGCGTATCTGTCGTTCAGCTATAGGGGTCGAGACTGTCGCGCAGGCCGTCGCCCAGGAAGTTGAACGCCAGCACCACCACTACGATTGGTAGCATCGGGATCGCGGTCCAGGGATAAAGCTCGATGCTGGCAAGGTTCTGCGCGTCGTTCAGCATCACCCCCCAGCTGACCGCGGGCGCCCGCAGGCCAAGCCCCAGGAAGCTGAGCGCGGTCTCGCCCAGGATCATCGCCGGAATCGACAGCGTGGCGCTGGCGATCAGGTGCGACATGAAGTTGGGCAGCAGATGCTTGCGGATGACGCGTCCCTTGCCGGCGCCCATCATCTCGGCGGCGCGCACATATTCCTCTTCGCGCAGCGACAGGAACTTGGCCCGGACCGAGCGCGCCAGCCCCGGCCAGTCGAGGATCCCCAGGATCACCGAGATGATGAAGAACACCGCCACCGGCGACCAGTTCGAGGGCACCGCCGCCGACAATGCCAGCCATAGCGGCAGTTCGGGAAGCGATCGCAGGATCTCGATCACCCGGTTGATCACCCAGTCCGTCTTGCCGCCCAGATAGCCCGCCAGAGAGCCAAAGAAGATACCCAGAACAAAGGACACCGAGATGCCGATCAGGCCCACGGTGAGCGACAGCTGCGCGCCATAGAGGATACGGCTGAACACGTCGCGGCCAAGCCGGTCGGATCCCCATAGGAACAGCGTCGCCCCCTCGGGCGCACAGAACAGGTGGGTGTCGCTCTCGATCAGCCCGGCCAGTTTGTAACTGTCGCCCTCGCAAAAGAACCGGATCCGCTGCGGGTTCTCGGTATCGGGGACAAAGGTCCATTGAAAGGTTTCCAAATCCGCCTCGGCGGTGATCGGATAGATGAACGGCCCAAGGAACTCGCCCTCATGCACCCAGTGCACGGCCTGTGGCGGAGCATAAAGGTGATCTGCGTTGCGGTAGTTGGGGGAATAGGGCGCGATGAACCCCATGAAGGGCAACAGCAGGTAGCTCAACAGCAGGAAAATACCCGAGATCAGACCCAGCTTGTGGGTGCGGAACTTGCGCCAGACCAACAGCCAGTTGGGCGCGTCCAGATCGCGCCGTTCCAGCTGTTGGATCGACTGCTGCGGATCATAGGGGGCGTCGTCGACATAGCGTCCGTCGGGAAGTTGGGTCATGCGTCGCGCCCCTCGTATCGAATGCGCGGGTCGAGCATGACCAGCAGGATATCGGAAATCATCGTCCCGATCAGCGTCAGCAACGCCACGAACATCAGCACAAAGCCCGACAGGAACATGTCCTGACTCTTGAGCGCGGTCAGCAGGGTCGGGCCGATGGTTTGCAGCCCCATCACCACCGAGACCAAAACCGAGCCCGACACCATCGAGGGCAGGAGGTTGCCGATATCGGCCACAAACGGGTTGAAGGCCACGCGCAACGGGTATTTGGCCAGCATCCGGCTGGGCGCCATGCCCTTGGCGATGGCGGTTTCCACATAGGGCTTGCCCAGTTCGTCCAGCATGTTGGCGCGCAGGCGCTGCATCATCGCCGAGGCGCCGGCAGTGCCGATCACGATGGTGGGCACGATCAGATGGACCAGAACTGACTGGATCTTGGCCCAGCTCATCGGTTGCCCTTCAAAGGCCGGGTCCATGAGACCGCCGATGGGGATATCCAGATATTTGCGCCCGTAATAATACAGGATCAGCGCCAGCAGAAAGTTCGGCGTCGCCAGTCCCAGATAACCGACAAAGGCCGAGGTATAATCAGCCCAGGTCCGCGCCTTGGCCGCCGCGATCACTCCCAGCGGCAGGGCGGTGGCATAGACGAAGACGATGGCCGCCATGTTCACCAGCACGGTCAGCCACAGGCTGTCGCCAACAATCTCCGAGACCGGCCGGTCAAATTCAAACGACCAGCCGAAATTGCCCTGGATCAGGCCGGAAAACCCGTGCGGGCCGGGCATGAAGCCCATCCAGATCATGTATTGTTCCCAGACAGGCCGGTCGAGCGCGTATTCCTTGCGCAGGAACTCGGCCTTGGCCACGCCAGCGGACTGGCCCGAGGCCTTGAGTTCGGCGATCTGGTTGGATAGGTAATCGCCCGGCGGCAGGTTGATGATGGCAAAGACCAGCACCGAGACCACAAGCAGGGTCATCAGCATGGTTCCGAACCGGTAAAATGCGTAGCGCAGGATTGCCATTCCGCCGATCCGTCAATCTTGAATAAAGAATTCGTCCATCCGGTGCACACCGAAATGCGCCCCCGGGTCCCAGGCCCACATGCCCTTTTTCGGCACGTTGCGCATCCGGGCCGACACCACGATGGGCTGCGGCGCCTCGGCGAGAAGGCCGATGCCATAGATCTGGTCGGCATGGATCGCCAGCATCTCGCTCCAGGCGGCGGCGCGGTCCTGATCGTTGCTGGCGCTTTCCCAGTCGTGCAGCAGCTCCATCAGCCGCAGCGCCTCGGGCAGGTCGGGCGCCTCACCTACCTGACCAGCGGTCTGATAATACTGCCCCCATTTCGGCCAGGCCAGAAACACCTGATCGGTGGGCGCTAGATAGGCCGGCGAGGTATAGGCTTGGGGCAGGCCATTGTCCCAGCCGAACCAGACCGAGGCCATGGTGGTGCCCGCAAAGACCCGGTTGCGCAGGATGTCGCGATCCAGCGGGCGCATGACCAGCTTGACCCCGATCTCGCGCCAGGTATCGGTGACGATCTGAAGCGCGTTCTCGACCTCCTGCCGCTCGCCCGCCGTTTCGATCACCAGTTCCATCGGGCGGCCATCGGGCAGCAGGCGGATGCCCGCGCCGTCGCGCTTGTCCAGCCCGATCTCGTCCAGCAGCGCGTTGGCCTGCGCCACGTCATAGGCCGCCCAGGCGTCGCGGTGCTCCTGCTTGAAGAAGGGAGAGGCCGGTAGCACCGCCATGGCGCCGGGTTTGGCCAGCTTGAAATAAAGCGCCCGGTTGATCGCGTCGCGGTCGATTGCCAGCGACAGCGCCCTGCGCAAACGGGCATCGCGCAGCACCGCCCGCCAGCCGTCGTCATTGTGATTGAGGTTGGGATAGATCGCGATCTGCGAGGCGACGCCGGTCTGCCACAGATAGGTCTTGTAACCGCCATCGGCCTCGCCCTTCTTCAGGATCGAAGCGTCACGAAAGTCGAGCCCGCGGCCTTGAAGATCCACTTCGCCCGCGTTTGATTTTGCCGCAACAAGGCCGGGCGCCACGATTTCCATCTCGACGATATCGATATAGGGCAATTGCACCCCGCGCGCGTCGATCCGGTGGAAATAGGGGTTGCGCACGAAGTTGTGGCGGATCTTCTTGCCTTCGCTGGCATTGATCCACGGCTGCAAGGTCGGCAGCTGGGCATTGTCGAACTGGTACATGTTGTCCAGCTTGTTATGCAGCGCGGCCCAGCTCTTGACCCGGTTTTCGTCGACCGCAGCGGCCAGCGACGCAGCATCGGCATAATCCTGATGGAACTGTTTCAGGAAATGCGCAGGGCGATAGATGAAGGGCGGGCGCGCCTGCGCCAGCGATTGAAGGAAATTGGGGTTGGGCTTGTCCCATTCAAACACCACGGTCGTGGCATCGGGAAAGCTGACCCGGGGCGGCTGGCCTTCGATCAACAGGAAATCGGGAGGGCCTGCCGGGCTGAGCAGCGGATTGTTGGCCACATCCTTCCACCAGTACTCGAAATCGGCCGAGGTAAAGGGCGCACCGTCCGACCATTTGTGCCCCTTGCGCAGATGCAGGGTAAAGCGGCGGTCCTCTTCGGCCTCATAGGATTTCAGCAGATCGGGGACCAGATCGTATTTCTCGTCATAGCCGACCAGGCGGGCATAGCCATAGACGACCATCTGGCGAATATCCTTGGACCGGGTGATCATGGTGCGCATCACCCCGCCCGGAGCGCCGAATTCGCGGCCCTTGGCCTCGAGATCGACGATCAGCGGTTCCTCTGGAATGCGTTGGTCGATGGGTGGCAGGTCGCCGGATTTCACCTCGGCCCCCCAAAAGATCGATTCCTGTAATGTCGGCACGGTTTCAGCGCGCAACGGTAATGCTCCGGCCAGAACCATGGTCAGGGCAAGCGCAAAAGTGCGTCGGGGCAATTCAAACATGGCAGCGTACCTTGTGTCCTGGCTCCATTTCCACCAGCGAGGGTATCACGGAGTCGGTGAAACGAAAGGCCTCGGCCCAACTGTCGGGCGGACCGGCGCCCAGGGCCACAAGCTTCAGATTGATCGGCCGGTCGATATCGGGTTCCGGCTGGGCGGCGATCAGCGCCTTGGTATAGGGGTGTTGGGGATTGTGGAACAATGTCTCGGGCGGGGCCTGTTCGACCACCAGCCCCTGACGCATCACCGCCACCTCGTCGGCGATCCGCGCCACGACCGCCAGATCGTGGCTGATGAAGAGGTAAGAGAGTCCCAGCCCCTCCTGCAACTCTTCCAGCAGGGTCAGGATCTGGTCCTGTACCGACACGTCCAGCGCCGAGGTCGGCTCGTCGCAGACGATCATCGCCGGGTCGAGCATCAGGGCGCGCGCCACCGACAGGCGCTGGCGCTGACCGCCGGAAAAGGCATGCGGATAGCGTTTGAGCATATCGGCGTTCAGCCCGACCCGTTCCAGCGCTTCGGCGGCCTTGTCGCGCTGCTCGGCACGGGTGCCGATCCGGTGAATCTCCAGCGGTTCGGTCATTGCGTCCTGGATGCGCATGCGCGGGCTGAGCGAGCTGTAGGGGTCCTGGAACACCATCTGCGCCTGACGCTGGAACGCGGTACGCTGGGCACGGCTCATGTCATGCACCGTCAGCGGCACGGCTTCTGGGCTGGCGCGGAACAGAACTTCGCCGCCGGGATCGGGCGGCTCGGCGCCCAGCGCGATGCGCGCCGCGGTGGTCTTGCCCGAGCCGCTTTCGCCCACGATCGCCAGCGTCTTGCCGCGGGCCAAGCGGAAGTCGACGCCCCGACAGGCATGAATCAGCTTGTCGGCCTGCCAACCCCGGCCAGAGCGCATGGTATAGGTCTTGGACACATCCTTCATCTCTAGGATCAGATCGTCCTGCGGCATCGGCAGGCCGACGGCTTGAACATCCGGAATCTCGGGCGCGGCATCGAACAGTTGCCGTGTATAGGGATGTGCCGGGTCCTTGAGCATGGCGGAGGCAGAGCCGCTTTCCATCACCCGGCCCTTATGCATCACCACCACCTGTTCGGCCATGTTGGCCACCACGCCCAGATCATGGGTCACTAGGATCAGCGCCATGCCGATTTCGCGCTGCAACTCCTTGATAAGCCCAAGAACCTGCGCTTGGGTGGTCACATCCAGTGCGGTGGTCGGTTCGTCCGCGATCAGCAGGTCGGGTTTCGCCACCATCGCCATGGCGATCATCGCCCGCTGCCGCATGCCACCCGACAATTCGAACGGATAGGAGTTGTAGGCGCGTTCGGGATCGGGAAACCCCACCCTCTCGAACTGTTCCAGCACCGTCTTGCGTGCCTGCCGCTCGCTGGCGCCGCGATGCAGCCACAGCACCTCGCTGACCTGGTTGCCGATCCGGTGCAGCGGTGAAAGCGAGCGCATCGGCTCCTGAAAGATCATCGAGATGCGGTTGCCGCGGATCGACCGCATCTGCCGCTCGCTGAGCTGGTTCAGGGCGAGCGGCCCGCCCTCGCCGTTCAGGGTGATCCGGCCGGAGCGGATTTGCGCCGCCTTGGGCAGGATGCGCAGCGCGGCCCGGCAGGTGATCGTCTTGCCCGAGCCGGATTCACCCACCAGCGCCAAAGTCTGCCCGGGCATCACCTCGAAACTGACGTCCCGCACCACGGGTTCGTCGCGACCAAAGCCGATGCTGAGATTTTCGACAGACAACAAAGGGGTCATTCAGGTGTCCCACCCGACTGGCCAGAAAACGACATGATGCTATCAATACCCCCAACGGTCTTTATTGTTTTGCCTGCACTTTCGCGCGCCGGGCGCCGGTTCGTCAAACCTCAATTTCGCAAAGATGGCCGGGAAATCGAGATATTGCCGGTCTGATGGCTGTCAAAGCGGGACGGAATTTGGCATGAGGAGCAAAAGCGGAACCCTAAGCGGCGCCGCGCGGACAAGGGAATTTCAGAACATGAGCCAACCAGAGCAGAGCCGCCTTGACCTTTTCATCGACCGGATGGTGTCGCAACGGGCCTGTCTCGACCATGCCATCGCATTGACCGCCGAATTGCCCGGCCCGGTCTATGAACTGGGATTGGGCAACGGCCGCACCTATCACCACCTGCGACAGCATGTGCGGGGGCGCGAGATCTACGTGTTCGAACGCGCTGTCGCCTCACATCCGGATTCGACTCCGCCTCAGGCCCAGCTGATTCTGGGGGATATCCGCGAGACCCTGCCCGCCACGCTGGCGCGGTTCGGCGCCACGGCCAGCCTGATCCATGCCGATCTGGGGGGGCACAACCGGGAAAAGAACGACCGCTTCGCCCGCATAATCTCCCCTCTGATCGAACCGCATCTGGCGCAAGGCGGGCTGATGGTGTCGAGCGACCGGATGTATTTCGACGGTCTCGCAGAGCTGCCGCTGCCCCCCGGTGCGGTTGAGGGGCGGTGTTTCATCTATCGGCGCGGATGACGTCCGGGTGATGTGCCGCAGGGTCACGCCCGCGAACGGCTAGGCGCGCGGCGCGGTTGATGCCTAAGCTTGGTGCACGCTGCACCAGAGGATCCCGTCATGCTATTTTACGACTGTTCCACCGCGCCCAATCCGCGCCGCGCCCGCATGTTCATCGCCGAGAAGGGGCTGGAGATCGAAAGCCGCGATATCTCGATCGCGGCGGGCGAACAGTTGCAACCGGCTTTTCGGGCGGTGAACCCGCGCGCCACGATCCCGGTGCTGGTGACCGACGAGGGCACGGCTTTGACAGAGAATCTGGGCATCGCGGCCTATCTCGAGGCGCGCTTTCCGGAACCGCCGCTGATGGGGCGCACGCCCGATGAAAAGGGTCTGGTGATGATGTGGAACGCCATCGCCGAACAGCAGGGCGGCGCGCCTGTCGCCGAGGCGCTGCGCAACGGGCATCCGGCGTTCAAGGACCGTGCCATCCCGGGCCCCGCCAACCATGCCCAGATCCCCGAACTGGCGCAGCGCGGGATCGCACGGGTGGCGCAGTTCTTTGATGTGCTTGAAGCTCGATTGAGCGAAAGCCCGTTCGTGGCCTGTGATCATTTCACGCTGGCCGACATCTCGACCTTTGTGTTCGTGGACTTTGCCCGGGTCATCAAGATGCGCGTGCCCGAGGGCAACAGCGCAACCCAGGCCTGGTACGAAGCAATCAAGGCCCGCCCCAGCGCCCAGATCTGAGAACGCCCGTTTGGCAGGAGCCGGAAAACATATGTTTTCCGGGCCGTTTTCCGCCGCGGAAAACGGCGTCCGCCGAACGGTCCGGTGGACATCCGACCCCGTGCATCGAGCACTGTACATAAATGTCTAGACAGGGGGTCGAGGCCGCACTAGCCTGTATCGAGGAGCAAGGGAGGGTGGCATGAATTCCCATTACCGTGTTGTCGTCATCGGGGGCGGTGTTGTTGGCGCCTCGGTTCTCTATCACCTGGCAAAGCTTGGCTGGACCGATGTCTGCCTGATCGAGCGCAGCGTCCTGACCGCCGGATCAAGCTGGCATGCCGCGGGTGGCATCCATGCTTTGAATGCCGATCCCAACATGGCCGCGCTTCAGGCCTATACGATCGACCTGCTCAGCCAGATCGAGGCCGAAAGCGGCCAGAATATCGGCCTGCACATGACCGGTGGCCTGACCATGGCGGGTACACCCGACCGCTGGGAATGGCTGCAATCGGCCTATCGCGTGTTCCAGTCGATCGGGATCGAGGATTGCCGCCTTGTCACCCCCGAGGAAGCCTGTGCTCTGAACCCGATCATGTCGCCCGACGGATTGCTGGGCGGCATGTGGGCCGATCGCGAAGGTTATGTCGACACCACCGGCACGGTTCATGCCTATGCGGTCGCCGCCCGCAAGCGGGGGGCGCAGTATTTCGAACATACCAGGGTCGAGGCGCTCAACCAGACCGCCGAGGGCTGGGAGGTGGTCACCGACAAGGGCACCATCCGCTGCGAACATGTGGTCAATGCCGCCGGTCTTTGGGCCAAACAGGTGGGCCGCATGGCCGGGGTCGAGCTGCCGGTCAGCCCGCTCAAGCATCATTATCTGATTTCAGACACCATTCCGGCGCTGGAAAAGCTGGATTTCGAGGTGCCGATGACCGTCGACCTCGAAGGGTTCACCTATCTGCGGCAGGATCAAAAGGGCGTGCTGCTGGGGATTTATGAGATCGACCACGAACACTGGGCGATGGATGGGGCGCCCTGGGATTACGGGATGGAGCTGTTTCAGGAACAGACCGACCGGATCGAGCACGAACTGGTTTGCGGGTTCGAACGCTATCCCGCCTTGCAGGAGGTCGGCGTCAAGACCTGGGTCAACGGGGCCTTCACGTTCTCGCCCGATGGCAACCCGCTGGTGGGGCCGGTGCCGGGCAAGCGCGGATACTGGACCGCTTGTGCGGTTATGGCGGGCTTTCTCCAGGGCGGCGGCGTCGGCAAGACACTGGCCGAATGGATGATCCATGGCGAGCCCGAGGCCGATGCCTGGTGCATGGACGTGGCGCGCTATGGCGACTTTGCCCAGAACAAGCGCTACATCCGCGAAACGACAGGTCAGTTCTATTCGCGCCGTTTCGTGATGACCTATCCGAACGAGCAGCTGCCCGCCGGACGTCCGTTGAAAATGGCACCCGCCCATGATGCGATGACACAAGCGGGCTGCAAATGGGGTGTCAGCTGGGACCTCGAAGTGCCGCTTTACTTTGCGCCCCGGGGGTTCGAGGAAACCCCGACACTCAAACGCTCGAACGCGCATGACATCGTGGCCGAAGAATGCCGTGCGATCCGCGAAGGTGTCGGCCTTCTCGATATCACCGGTTTCTCTCGTTACGAGGTCTCGGGCCCGAATGCGCAGGTCTGGCTTGATCGGCTGATGGCCTCGAAACTGCCTGCGCCGGGGCGGGCCCGGCTGGCGCCGATGCTGGGTGAGACCGGGCGGCTCAAGGGCGATCTGACAGTGCTGAACTGGGGCGACGGCACCTGGTGGATCATGGGCAGCTACTATCTGCGGCAATGGCATATGCGCTGGTTCGATGATCACATGATCGACGGGGTCACGGTTCGCGATCTGGGTGAAGAGGTTTGCGGCTTTGGCCTGGCCGGGCCGAAATCGCAGGCGGTGATCGAGAAACTGGCCGAACAGGATATCTCGGGCCTGGGCTTCATGGGGTGTGGCGATTTCGATATCGGTTTGGTGCGCGCCCGTGTTGCGCGCATGTCGGTGACCGGCGAAAAGGGGTATGAGATTAACTGCAGGATGGGCGATCACGTGACGCTTCGCCGGATGCTGCTCGAGGGGGGTGCCAGCGAAGGTATCCGCGAGGTCGGGTTCAATGCGCTCCTGTCGACCCGTCTGGAAAAGAGCTTTGGCATCTGGTCGCGCGAATTCACCCAAGGCTATACCCCCGGCATGACCGGGATGGACCGCTGGATCGACTGGTCCAAGGACTTCGTCGGAAAGGAGGCGGCGCTGGCCGAACGCGATGGCAACGGCCCGGCCCAAGTGCAGGTCACGCTCGAAATCGACGCTACCGATGCCGATGCCAGCGGGTACGAGCCGGTCTGGTCGGGGGGCGACAAGGTCGGTTTCGTGACCTCGGGCGGCTATGGCCATTATGTCGGCAAATCGCTGGCCATGGCGCTGGTCAATCGCGACAACGCGACGCCGGGCACAGAGCTGACGGTGCATGTGGTGGGGGCGGAACGTCCGGCGCGGGTGATCGCACCCTCGCCCTATGATCCCGACGGCAAGGCGATGCGCGGATGAGCGGCGGGCGGCGGGGCAGGCGGGCACGGACCGACGCCCCGGCGCCGGCCCGCCAGGTCGATTACCGCAACCTGCGTAACCCGTTCCCGCCGATGGCGGCTTTTTCCGACGACCGGATCGAGGCGCTGCACGAGGCGGCGCTGAGCGTGCTTGAAGATCTGGGGATCATGGTGCTGCATCCCGGCGCACGAGATCTCTACCGGCAGGGTGGCGCCCGCATTGATGGCGACATGGTTCATATCGGGCGCGAGATTGTCAAGGCGGCGCTGGCCAGCGCTCCGAAATCCATCCACATGCGCGGCGCCGTGCCCGACCGCGACGTGGTGCTGGAACTGGGAAGGATGGCGTTTCAACCCGGTGCCGGTTGCCCGCATGCCACCGACCTTGTGCGCGGTCGCCGTCCCGGCAGCCTGGCCGATTTTCGCGAACTGGTACAGATCACACAGAGTTTCGATGTCCTCCACATGGTCCCGCCGCTGGTCGAGGCGCAGGACGTGCCGATGCATCTGCGACACATGGCAATGACCGAGGTCGAGCTGACCCAGTCCGACAAGGTGCCGTTCCTCTATTCACGCGGCACGCCGCAGGTGATGGACGGGTTTGAGATGATCCGCGATTTCCGAGGCCTGTCGGATGCGGAGTTCCGCTCCGAGCCGTGGAGTTACACGATCATCAACACCAATTCTCCACGCACGCTGGACCTGCCGATGGCGCAGGGGCTGATCGACTTTGCCCGCCATGGCCAGTTGGCGATTGTCACCCCCTTTACCCTGATGGGCGCGATGGCGCCGGTGACGGTGGCGGGCGCCATGACGCTCAGCCATGCCGAGGCGCTGGCGGCCATCACGCTCAGCCAGTTGGCGCAGCCCGGCGCGCCGGTCTGCTATGGCACCTTCACCAGCAATGTGGACATGAAATCGGGCGCGCCCGCCTTTGGCACGCCCGAGCATTTCACCGCCTCGCTGGTGGCCGGGCAACTGGCGCGGCGCATCGGTCTGCCCTGGCGCTGCGCCGGGGGAAGTGCCGCCAATATCAACGACGCCCAGGCCGCCAACGAGACACAGTTCGGTCTCTGGGGCTGTCTCTTGGCCGGGGCCACGGTGACGATCCACGCCGCAGGCTGGCTCGAGGGAGGGCTGACCGTGTCCTATGAAAAGATCATCACCGATCTGGAAGTGCTGCAAATGGTGGCTGAATTGTGCGCAGGCACACCCGCCACCGATGCCGATATCGCGCTCGATGCGCTGCGCGAGGTGCAGCCGATGGGCCATTTCTTTGGCGCCGCGCATACGATGGCCCGCTATCAGACCCAGTTCTATGAGCCGCTGGTGGGCGATTGGTCGAATTTCGGCGCCTGGACCGAACGCGGGGCGGTCGATGCCAATCATCGCGCCACTGGCATCTGGCGCGGGATCGTGGATAACTTCGAACCACCGCCCATTGACCCCGACCGGGTCGCGGCGCTGCAAGACTTCATCGCGCGTCGAACCGCCGAAGGGGGCGCCCCGCCCGAAAGCTGAGGAGACCCGCCATGGGCAGCAAACCGATCCTGCATCGCGACGATCCCAGCGCCGAGCCACTGGTGGGCAACATCAAGGTGACGCGTGACGACTGGCTGAACGTGGCGATGGATGTGCTGGTCTCGGACGGGGTCGAGCAGGTCAAGGTCCTGAACCTGGCCGAGCGGATGGCGGTCTCGCGCTCGTCTTTCTACTGGTATTTCAAGTCGCGCCAGGATCTGCTGGACGCGCTGCTGGCGAAATGGCAGGCCACCAATACCGCCGGCCTGATTGCGCAGACCGAGTTGCCGGCCCAGACCATCACCGGGGCTGTCTGCAACCTGTTTCACTGTGTCGTCGATCCGGCGCTGTTTGACACCGCGCTGGATTTCGCGGTGCGCGACTGGGCACGTCGGTCGGGCAAGGTGCGCCGGTTGCTGGACCTGTCCGACAGTCGGCGGCTCGAGGCTCTGACAGCCATGTTCCTGCGCTATGGTTACAGCCAGGTCGAGGCCGAGACCCGTGCCCGCGTGCTCTATTACATGCAGATTGGCTATGACCTGGCGCAGATGAACGAGCCGATCGACCAGCGGCTGTCCTTTGTGCGGCACTATCTGTTTGTCTTTACCGGCGTGCAGGCCCGTGACGAAGAGGTCGCCGCCTTCAGTGCATTCGCTCGCAGTTTCTGGGAGGGACGACGACCATGAACAGCCCCGACGCAATCATCATCGGCACAGGCGTGATCGGCGCTGCGATCGCATTCGAGATGGCCAAGGCAGGCTGGAAGACCCTGTCGCTGGATCGCAATGCGCAGGTTGGCCACGGCTCGACAGCCGGTTCCTGTGCCATCATCCGCATGCATTATTCCACCTTCGAAGGCACGGCCCTTGCCTGGGAGGGTTATCACTATTGGCGCGACTGGGCCGACTATCTGGGCCTGCCCGAGGGGGCGGATCTGGCGCGGTTTCGGCAGACCGGTTGCCTCGTGATGAAGACCGAGGCCAATGATCAGATGGTCAAGCATATCCGCTGTTCGGCCGAACTGGGCATCCCGTTCGAGGAATGGAGCGCCGAAGAGGTTCAGGACCGTCTGCCGATCTATGCGATGGACAGCTATGCGCCTGCCCGGCGCTTGGATGATCCGGAGTTCGGCAAACCCAATGGCGGGCAAATGGGCGGTGCGGTGTTCTGGCCCAATGGCGGCTATGTCACCGATCCTGCGCTGAGTGCGCAGAACCTGATGGATGCGGCGCGTCTGCATGGGGCGGCGGTGCGTAACCGTTCCGAGGTGGCGGAAATCCTGCAATCGGGCGGGCGGGTGGCCGGGGTGCGATTGTCGACGGGCGAGGAAATCCACGCCCCGGTCGTGATCAACGTGGCGGGGCCGGGCTCGGCCATTGTCAACCGCATGGCGGGGGTGACTGGTGACATGACCATCCAGACCCGCCCGCTGCGGCAGGAGGTGGTGCATCTGCCCGCGCCCGAAGGGTTCGATTTCGAGACGCAGGGTACTATCGTCTCGGACAGCGATATCGCCTGCTATTGTCGGCCGGAACAGGGCAATCACATCCTGATCGGGTCAGAGGACCCCGCCTGCGACCCGCATCAATGGTGCGCGGACGATCTGGACTATGACCGCAACTTCACCGATCAGTGGACCACACAGGCGATGCGCTATGCCCAGCGGGTGCCCAGCCTGGGCATTCCCTCGCGGATGCGGGGCGTGGTAGATCTTTACGATGCCTCGACCGATTGGATCCCTATCTACGACAAGTCGTCGCTGCCGGGGTTCTACATGGCCTGCGGTACCAGCGGCAACCAGTACAAGAACGCCCCGATCGCGGGCAAGATGATGGCCGCGCTGGTGAGTTATTGCGAGGAGGGCGGCGACCACGACATCGCGCCGCTCCAGTTCGAACTGCCGTATATCGGGCGCCGGATCGACGTGGGTTTCTACTCACGCAAGCGACCGGTCAACCAGGAGAGCAGCTTCTCGGTCCTGGGATAGCGCTGCAAACCGGCGCGCCTGCGGCGCAAGACGATGTCTCGTCGTCGTTCCTCCTCCTCGGCGCGCGGGGAGAGGTGATGATCCCGCGCTGGTTCGGTGGGGATGAGAGGGCAGATGCCTCCGGCGGGAGTATATACGACCAGAAAGAAGCGGGAACGGTGTTGCTTCTTTCTGGTCACAAATGCTCAATCCGCGGTCGCGGCAAATGCAGGTGTAGAGGATCAGGCCTGATCGAGGCGGCTGGCTATGTCTGTTTGTACGCGTCTGACCGCTTCAACCCGAACCGGGCCATAACCGCGAATCTCGCCTGCCAGGGTCAGGATGACCTGCCAATTGGCCTCGTTATCTTTCGTGCATTCCCGCTGCATCCGGTCGAGCAGGGAGAGATACCAGGCAAGCGTTTCACGGTGCAGACGCGCCTCGGAATGGTAGCCGAACGGGTTGAGCGCGGTGCCGCGCAGCGGTTTGGCGCGGGCAAGTAGGCTGAGGACAGGGCGCAGCCATGGACCGAAGCCTTGTTTCAGGGGCCGTCCGCGCGCGTCCTTGCGGTGCGCCAGCAAGGGTGGGGCGAGGTGGTAGGTGAGTTTGACGTTACCCTCGAACTGCTCTTGCAGATCCTGCCGGAAGTGGTCTGCGGTCAGCAGCCGGGCGACTTCGTATTCGTCCTTGCTCGCCATGAAGCGGAAGAGGTTGCGCGCGGCCTCACCGATCAGCGCTGCAGAGGCTTGCGGCAGAGCCTGACGCAGCGCGGCGATGCGGTTGGTGAAGCGTGCGGCATAGGCGGCATTCTGGTAGTCGGTCAGGAACGCTGCCCGGCGAGCGAGCATCTGGTCGAGGGTTTCATCTGCCTCCGGGGAGGCGCTTTCGACATCGAGCCGCGCGGGATCGGCGGCAAGCGCCCGGCCCGCTGCAAAAGCGAGGCGGTTCTTTTCCACCGCCACGCCGTTGAGCAGGATCGCTTGCGCCAGCGCGCTGCGGCTCACTGGCACCAGCCCCTGTTGCCAGGCATAGCCCAGCATCATCACATTGGCGAAGACCGCGTCGCCCAGCAGCTGTTCGGCGGTCTGGTTGGCGTCGAAACCGCTGACGTTCTCGGTGCCGACCACGGCGCGGATGGCGGCCTCGCGCGTGTCGATTTTCAACTGCGCGTCGCGATGCAGCACCAGATCGCCGGTGGGCATCTCGGCCCGGTTCAGCACCACCTTTGTGCCGTTGCGGTAGTGACCGGAGGCTTTGGGCGCGGAACTGACCACCATGTCACAACCGATCACCGCATTGGCGCCACCTGTGTCGATACGCACCTGGTGCAGCACGTCCGGGCGGGCGCCAAGGCGGATATAGCTGAGCACGGTGCCAAATTTCTGCGCGAACCCGGTGAAGTCCAGGACCGAGGCCCCCAGCCCCTCGAGATGGGCGGCCATGGTGATCAGCGCGCCTACGGTGACGACGCCAGTACCGCCGACCCCGGTGACCAGCAGGTCAAAGGGATCCGACAGCGCGGGCAGCTGAGGTTCGGGCAGTCCGCTTTCCAGCTGCTCGAGATCCAGTTTGACCGCGCGCTTGCGCCGGGTGGCGCCCTCGACGGTGACGAAGCTGGGGCAGAACCCGTTCAGGCAGGAGAAGTCCTTGTTGCACGAACTGAGGTTGATCTTGCGCTTGCGCCCGAGCGGGGTTTCGCGCGGCTCGACGCTCAGGCAGTTGGAGGCAACCGAGCAGTCGCCGCAGCCTTCGCAGACAAGATCGTTGATCCAGGCGAACCGCTTGGGGTCTTCGATCTTGCCGCGCTTGCGGCGGCGGCGTTTTTCGGTGGCGCAAGTCTGTTCATAGATCAGAACGGAAACGCCCTTGATCTCGCGCAACTCCTTTTGCACCGGCATCAGCTCGGCCCTGTCGTGGAACGTGGTGCCAGCGGGGAAATCGGCGCGCGCGAATTTTTCGATGTCGTCCGAGACAAGCGCAATGCGTTCGACGCCCTCGGCGCGGCATGTCTGGGCGATGCCCGAGACGCTGACCGGCCCGTCGACCGGCTGGCCGCCGGTCATCGCCACCGCGTCGTTATAGAGGATCTTGTAGGTGATATTGGTGCCTGCCGCGACCGCCTGCCTGATCGCGAGAGACCCGGAGTGATACCAGGTGCCTTCGCCCAGGTTCTGGAAGATATGCTTGCCGCCGTTGAACTTGCTGGCGACCACATGCGGCACGCCTTCGCCGCCCATCTGGGCGTATCCGTCGGTGTCGCGGTTCATCCAGCTGGCCATGACATGACAGCCGATGCCGCTGTTGGCGCGCGAGCCTTCGGGCACCTTGGTCGATGTGTTATGTGGGCAGCCCGAGCAGAAATAGGGGGTGCGGGTGGCGCCGGGCACCGCGATCACGGGCGGCGGCGTTTCGGTCAGCGCGCGTGCACGGGCGCGCAGGTTTTCGTCGGGAAAAAACGCATCCAGACGCGCGGCCACTACGGGGGCCAGCATCAGCGGGCTCAACTCGCCGGTCCATGGGATCAGCGGTTCGCCCTGTTCGTCGTATTTGCCGACCATCCGGTGTGGCTTGTCACCGGGCCAGTCATAGAAATACTCCTTGAATTGGCTCTCGATGATGCCGCGCTTTTCCTCGACGACCAGCACCTCTTGCTTGCCGCGCACAAAGCGCAGGGCATTGCGGCGGGCCAGCGGCCAGACCATGCCGACCTTGTAGATGTCGATGCCAAGCGCGCGGCACTTGGCTTCGTCCAGACCCAGGAGCCGCAGCGCCTCCATCAGGTCCAGATGCCCCTTGCCGGTGGTGACAAAGCCAAAGCGCGCGTTGGGCAGGTCATAGATGCGCCGGTCGATCGGGTTTTCCTCGGCAAAGGCACGCACGGCGCGCAGCTTGGCCTGGATGCGGATCTCGATCTCGGGGCTGGGCAGGTCGGCGCGGCGGACGTGCAGGCCACCGGCGGGCAGGTCGATCTGTGGCAGGGTGAACTGACGATCCGGGCGCAGCTCGACCGAGCGGCCGCTTTCCACCGTTTCGCTGATCGCCTTGAACCCGACCCAGGTGCCCGAAAAGCGCGACAGCGCCAGACCGTATTCGCCGTATTCCAGATATTCCTCGACCGAGGCGGGGTTCAGCGTCGGCATGAACCAGGCCATGAAGGCGACGTCCGACTGGTGCGGCATCGAGCTGGAGACACAGCCGTGATCGTCGCCCGCCACCACTAGCACGCCGCCCTTGGGCGCGCTACCATAGGCGTTGCCGTGTTTCAGCGCATCGCCCGAACGATCAACCCCCGGCCCCTTGCCGTACCACATCGAAAAGATGCCCTCGTGCTGGCAATCGGGGTCCAGCACCGCCTGCTGCGCGCCAAGAACGGCGGTGGCGCCCAGATCCTCGTTCACGGCGGGCATGAAGGTGATGCGGTCCTGCTCCAGCCGTGCCTTGGCCCGCCACATCTCCAGGTCCAGCCCGCCCAGCGGCGAGCCGCGATAACCTGAGACGAAGCCTGCGGTGTTCAGCCCGGCGGCGCGGTCGCGGCGGGCCTGATCCATCATGATCCGCACCAGCGCCTGGGTTCCGGTCAGGAACACGCGGCCGGTGGTCTGGTCGTAACGGTCCTCCAGCGCATAGCTGCGCAGGGCGGGGGCGGGATGGGTCATCTGGGCTTCCTGATCGCGGTGGCAGAGGGTTCGAGCGGAAGGATAATCCGGACAGAGTGGAAATCCGTGCCAGAAACTCCGGCATTGCCAGAGGTCTGGGGACTGTTTATCCAGAAAGCTGCAATAATTTGACAGGATTAACCGTTTCCATGCAGCTGGACGATCGCGACCGCCGAATCCTCATGTTGTTGCAGCAGGACAGCCGCATCTCGAACGCCGACCTGGCCGAGGCGGTTGGCATGTCGGCCTCGGCGCTGTGGCGACGGGTGCGCGCGCTCGAGGAAGGGGGGGTGATCACCCGCTATGGCGCGGTGGTTGATCCGGGCGCCATGGGCCTCGATTTCGAGGCCATCGTGCATGTGCATCTGACCCGCCACGACCCGGACGGGATCGTCGCCTTTATCCGCGCCATCGAGACCGCGCCGGAGGTACAGGAATGTTATGCCACCACCGGGCAGGCGGATTATCACCTGCGCGTGCTTTGTCCGGATCTGGCGGCCTACAATGTCTTTCTGGAACGTTTCCTTTTCCGTTTGCCAGCGGTGGCCAGCGCACAAACCAATGTTGTTCTGCGCACGATCAAACGCAACCGGCCCGTCACGATCTGACCGCGCGGTGTTTCCGGTACGAGAACAGATTTGGGAAATATTCAAAATTGGATTATGATTAACGCGTTTTAGAACCCGAACCTGGCCAGATCATTGATTTTTCTTGAGGGGTACCTGGCTTGGGCGCGACTATAATTAATTATGTCGTGTAAGCGACACCCGTTGGGGGGGGGCGGAGGCTGTCATGGTGAAGGCCCGATTGTTTTTGTGTGTCCGCTCGGCATGTGCCGGTGTGCTGCTCATGACCACATATTTCTTCGGTTCGGCGCTGGCAGAGACCGATCCGCTGGACGCGCCGATGCAGGAGATTACCCTGGGTCCGGACGACACGATCCGCGGCGTCGTCGGTCAATACCTGCGTGATCCCGATCTCTGGCCCGCGATCCTTGCTCTGAACAACATTTCCTCACCTGCGGCCCTCCGGCCCGGAACCGTTCTGCGCCTGCCGGTGCAACAGGTCTTTGCCGCCGATGCCGCGCTGGTTTCATCGCTGACGGCGATCCAGAAAGCCAACGCCGAAGGCGCCCGTATCTTTGCCCCGGTGCAGATCGGCGAGGCAATTCGCAACCGCGACGAGGCGGTGCAGAAGCGCGAAATCGGCGAATGGCGTCAAGTTGTCGGGTTCGCCGGGGTTGCCACCGATATCGCGCACGAGGCGCTCGACATCTCGCTGACCCAGCGCGACCGTTCGGCCGAGGCTGTGGTCTCGGATGTGCAGGGCAATGTCGAGGGGCGCGCTCCGGTCGAACCCAGCTGGTCGGACCGGCAATTGAACGATATCCTGGTCGAATTCGAACGGGTGCGAACCTTGACGGCCAGCACCACCCAAATCACTTTTCGCGATCTCAGCCGTCTTCGGCTCAACCCCAATTCCAACGCCACCATCCAGCGGATGCGCTCGGACCCGCTGACAGGGGGCGAGGTGACCAAGGTCAGCCTTGCCGAAGGCGATTTCTATGCGTTGCTCAATCAGTTGTCGGAAAAGACCACGTTCGAAATCGAGGTGCCTGGCATTGAGACGACCACCAATTCGGCCGATTTCTGGATCAAGAACGATCCCACCGGCGCGCGGTTCGTGAACTACGACCAGCCCGGACTGGAGATCGAGGAAAACGGCCGCAAGATCGACGTGGGCCAGGGCGAGGGCGTGGTGATCACCGGGGCGGGCGCGCAGCGTGTCACCGTGCTCAGCAGCCCCCGGCTCAGCGCTCCGGCGCTGGGCGAGATCCTTTATACCCGTACCGCCGATCTGGCCTGGGACGCGTTCGAGGGTGCGGAGGCCTATTGGCTTGAGGTTGCCGCCGATCCCGGCTTCAATCAGATGCAGGTGTCCGAATGGGGCATCCGCGACACCGGGTTGCAGGTGGAACTGCCGCCTGCGCGCTATCACTGGCGGGTCGCCGCGCTTGACCGCTTGGGCCTGCCCGGCGCCTGGAGCACGGCGCAGGAATTCACCATCCGGCTGGATGACACGCCGCCCTTCCTGACGCTGCTGTCACCCGCGCCCGACAGTATCGTGACCACATCCGAGATCGAGGTCCTGGGCGCCACCGAACTGGACGCGGCGCTGACCCTGAACGGAGCGGCGCTGGAACAGGGTGAGGATGGCAGTTTTGTCACCCGGGTGGCGCTGGTGCCGGGGCGCAACACGATCAGCGTTCTGGCCACCGATCCCGCCGGAAACATCAGCCGCCGGGACCAGAACGTGATCTATCGCCCGGCGGCGGCGATCGAGATTTCCCTGTCTGAGGGCATGCCGCGCGTGGACGAGGCGCTGGCCACGCGCTCGGAGCAGCTTTCTGTCACCGCCAACAGCACCGCCGAACCGGGCGCGCCCGTTGTGGTTCGCGACGAGGCCGGGACAGCGGTTTTGCGGACAGAGGTAGCGCCGGGCGGCGCGATCAGCTTCACCGTACCGGTGGATGCGGCGCCGCGCCGTTTCCGGGTTGAGGTGCTGGCGCCCGACGGATCGGTCGAGGGTGCGCTGGACTTTGACGCGCTGCGCGACGAGCTGGCACCCGAACTGACACTGGACCTACCGCCGCCGCGAGCCACCGCAGAGGCGTCGCTGGTCCTCTCGGGGCTGGCCGGAGACGCCGTAAGGCTGGAGCTGAATGGCTCGGACCTGCCGCTGAGCGAGGGCCGGTTCGACCTGTCGGTCACCCTGTCGCCGGGGATCAACACCTTTGACCTGGTGGCGACCGATGCGGTCGGAAACGTCACGGCCAAGCGGCTGGAAACCCTGCTGGATATCGACCCGCCCGAAATCACCTCGGTGGTGCTGGACCGGCCGCAGGGAGACGCCGGGCCGATCGTGATCGAGGCCCTCGCAAGCGACGCGTCGGGCCTTCGGCAGGCGGCTCCTTTCCTGATCAGGATCGGCGCGGAAGAAGTCGAAGGCTTTCTGCGTTGCGACAGCACCAGCGGAATCTGCCGGGTCTCGCTGCCGCCACAGGCAGGGGAGCTCGAACTGGTGGAACTGATGATCGAGGATTACGCGGGCAACGCTGCGTTTGAATGAGTGAACAGCCGGTTTGGGGGCGCCGGATCGGCTATGGAGGGACGGAATATGGGTTTGGCACGGAACTGGACAGCGGTGACGCTGGCTGTGGCCCTGTTGGCAATCGGCTCCGGAACCGGCGCGCAGACCGTCGCGGACGAGGGTCTGCTGGTGGTCTATGGTCCGCAGGCGCCCAGCCGCGAAGGCGATACCGACCGGCGCGAACAGGTGTTCTTTTCCGTGCCTGCCGATCTTTCGGACCGGGTCTATGTGCGTGTCTTCGACCCCGAAACCGGCGGTGATGGTGATTTCACCTATGGCGGACCGGCCGATTCCGAAACCACGTTCCGCCTGTTCGGTGGTGCTGGCGCCTATAGCGAGGCCGACCGGCCCGAGCCGGTGGCGGACGGCGCCCGCGAGCCGCGCCTGATACCCTACGACCCCGTCACCCAGCCCGGCAAGCTGATCCGCGAGCAGGTCTGGGGCAGCGACCGGTCGACCGACGGGCGCTGGGTCTCGCTGGCCGCAGTGCGGGCCCGCCAGGGCGAGATCGTGGGCGACCGCGCCTATTTTCGCATCGACGTGCAGGGCAGCCGGGGCAATGACGGCAATGGCTATTCGCTGGGTGTCAGCCTGGCGCGCGACCGCGACCGGGTCCCCGAGGGCTTGGAGATGTTTTCCTATCGGCCCACCGTGCGCTGGTCGGCGGGCAAGCCCGCGACCCGGGTGGATTTCACCAAGACCGCGCCCGGCCCGCTCACGGTACAGAGCTTTGATGGCGCCAATGGTCAACTGGCCCTGATTACCGATTATCGCGATCTGGGTCTGCGCATCTCGGGACAGGATTTCTGGACTTCGGATGAGGTCACTACCGACGAGACCAATCTGGCGATCAGCCTGCTTGGCGGGTTCGAGACCCCAAATGACGTGACGCTTGCGGTGTTCGACGCCGAGGGCAATCCGCTGCCCCTGACCATGCCGCCCTATCGCGCCGTCGTGCCACCGCGTCCGGTGGCGCGGGGCACCGGCCAGCCGCTGGCCGATTGCCGCTCTGTCGCCTTTGACGCCAGTGGCTCGACAGGGCGCACCCCGCTCTCCTACCTGTGGGAGTTCGGCGATGGCAACCGCTCCACGGATCCGGTGGTCGCGCACCGCTATTCCGAGCCGGGTCGCTATACCGCGCGGCTCAGCCTGTTGGAGCCGGGCAGCCGCCCGGGCCGCGGCGACCGGATCGAGGTTCCGGTCCATGTACGCAATGCCCCTGCTGCGGTGCCGGGCAGCGACATCGTCGCGGCGCCGGGTCAGGTTGTGGAATTTGACGGCTCCGCTTCGCAACCCTCGGACAGCCCGATCACCGGCTATCGTTGGACCTTTGGCGATGGCGGTGCTGCCCAGGGCCCGCGCGCCCAGCATGTCTATGACCAGCCGGGCCAATATCGCGCCGTGCTGCGGGTGCAGGACGACGCGGTGCATCCCTGCAACTTCGGCACCGCCGTGCGCCGGGTCGTGGTGAACTTTGCCCCCGTGGCCGAGGCGGGCACCGACCAGAGCGCGATTGTCGGCCAGGCGGTGACCCTGTCGGGTGCGGCCAGCTACGATGTGGATGGCGTCATCCTCGATTACCGCTGGAGCATGGGCGACGGCACCGTGCTGAGCGGCGAGACGGTGACCCACCGCTATGAACAGTCGGGCAGCTATCAGGTGCTGTTGACCGTCACCGATGACAGTGGCGTGGTGAACAAGATCGCCACCGATGGTGCCCGGATCGAGGTGAACGCCCCGCCCGAGCCACGGTTCACCATCCCCGAACGACCTGTCTCGGTGTCCGAGGTTGCGGTGCTCGACGCCTCGGCCTCGACCGATGCGGATGGGCAGATCCTCAGCTATATCTGGGACTTCGGCGATGGCGCCATGGGCGAGGGGCCGGTGGCCAGCTATGCTTGGACCCGCGCCGGAGAGTTCTCGGTCACCCTGACGGTCGAGGATGACAGCGGCACTGCCTCGGCGTTGCAATCCATCACCCGGATCGTGCGGGTCGATGCCGCGCCGGTGGCGGATGCGGGTCCCGACCAATACGTGACCGCGACTGAGGTGCGCTTTGACGGCGGCGGTTCGGTCGATCCCGACGGTCGGGTCACCGACTGGCAGTGGGATTTCGGCGATGGCGCGACCGCCAGCGGCCAGAGCGTCAGCCATGCTTATCTGCGCCCCGGTCGTTACGAGGTGGCGTTGACGGTGCGCGATGACAGCGGCGCGCCGCTCAACACCGATCGCGACACCATGTGGCTCACGATCAACACCGCGCCCATCGCCGATGCCGGCCCGTCGCAGGTGGTGGCCCCGGGCGAGGAGTTCCTGCTCTCGGGTGGTGCATCGGTCGATCCCGATGGCGCGATATCCGACTATGTGTGGACCTTCCCGGACGGGCAGGTGAAACAGGGCCAGCGTGTCAGCCATGTGCTGGACGAGCCGGGCCTGCACCGCATCCGCCTGACCGTGGCCGACAATTTCGCCGGCGGCGCCGCCGAGGACGAGGCCGAGGTGCTGATCACCGTCAACGCCGCCCCTGTGGCCGTGGCCGGGCGCGACCTGCTGATCGCGCCGGGTGATACGGTTGTGTTCGACGCGGGTCAGAGCTTTGACCCGGACGGGCGGCTCACCTCTTTTCGCTGGGAATTCGAGGATCTGGGCGCTCCGCTTGAGGCGCAACGGGTCGAGCGCGCCTTCGACGCGCCGGGTGTCTGGAGCGCGCAACTGGTCGTCGCCGATGACAGCGGCGTGCTGAACGCCACCGCCGCCGATGATGTGACGATCCGTGTCAACCATCCGCCTGTGGCCGAAGCCGGCGCGCCGGTGGTCACCGACCAGCTGCATGTCACCTTTGACGGCTCCGGCTCGAAGGATGGCGATGGCGACCCGCTGATCCACCGCTGGGATTTCGGCGATGGTTCACTCCCGGTCTATGGTGAGACGGTTACCCATGTGTTCCCGCGCGCCGGCATCTATCCGGTCACACTGAGGGTGGACGATGGCACCGGCCTGTCCAATGCGCGCGCCATCGACGCCACTGCCGTCACCATCCAGGCGCGGCCGGTGGCCGATGCCGGGGGCAATCGCGATGTCTGTTCGGGTGAACCGATCCTGTTCGACGCCTCCGCCAGCGCCGATCCCGATGGCGGGCTGCTGGCGTATGAATGGGATTTCGGCGACGGGTCCGGTTCGGACCTGATCAACCCGACCAAGACCTATGAACTGCCCGGCGTCTATCCGGTGACGCTCAAGGTGCGCAACGGCACCGGCACCGAACACGGCACTGCCGTCGACCGGATCGCCGCGCTGGTGCGCGAAGGGCCGATCGCCGACGCGGGTCCCGACATGACGGTCTGTTCCAATGCGCAGGTGCGGTTCGATGGCTCGGGCTCGACAGATGCGGATGGCGCGGTCAATGCCTTTGCCTGGACCTTTGGCGATGGTGGCAGCGGCAGCGGGGCGACGCCGCAGCATATCTTCCGCACGCCAGGCACTTATTCGGTGACCCTGACCATCACCGGTGACGCGCGCGGCGCATGCAGCCCGCTCGACACCGATGTGAGCGAGGTGACAGTGATTGCCGCGCCCGAGATGAAGGTGTTGGGTCAGGGCCGCGCCGCCGCCGGGATGCCGGCCAGCTTCTCGGCCGGGCTGGACAAGCTGGGCGGGGCCACCCCCGATGGCTTCAGCTGGTCGATCTCGGACGGCAGCACCTATGAGGGTCGTGACATCGAACATGTCTTTGCCGAGCCGGGCGACTATCTGGTGACGCTGCGCAGTCGTCTGAGCGGCGGCACCGAGGCCTGTAGCGAGCTGGAAGTGCAGCGCCGCATCATCGTCAACGCCGCGCCCGAACCGGTGATCGACGCGCCCTTGCGGGTTTCGGTCGGTCAGTCGGTGCGCTTTGACGCCGGCGGATCCTCGGACAGCGACGGGGCGATTGCGCGTTTCGCCTGGGCGTTCGGCGATGGCGCCGGGGCCGAAGGGGTCCAGGCGGTGCACCGTTACGAGGCGCCGGGCAGCTACGAGGTGAGCCTGACCGTCACAGACGATGCGGGCGTTGCCAACAGCCAGATCACCCGTCGCCAGCAGATCGAGGTGGCCCCCTCACCCGTGGCGGGCCTGACCGCGCGCGGCGCGGTCTGTCCCGGCGTGAACCTGCCCTGGGCGGTGACACCGGGCGGTGAAACCGCGGTTGGCTGGGAATTCGGCGATGGCACCGTGGCCGCGGGGGCAGAAACCGAGCACGGCTTTGACCGCCCCGGCCTTATGCCGGTGCGGGTGGTGCTGGACGATGGCCGCGATCTGCCGGGCAGCCGCCGTACGGAAGAGATCTATGTCCGCGTGAACGCCCAACCCACCGCGCTGGCCGGGCCTGACAAGGTGGTCTGTCCGGGCGAGGTGGTGGTGTTCGATGCCGGTGGCTCGGGCGATGTGGATGGCGACCTGACCAGCTGGCTCTGGACCTTCTCGGATGGAGTCACGCTGGAAGGGCCGCGGGTCGAGCGGGTGTTCGACGCGCCCGCCGATCTGACGGTGCAGCTGAGCGTACGCGATGACAGCGGTGCCGAGGGGTGCGATATCGGCACGGACAGCGCCCGCATCCTCGTCAACGGCACGCCGCAGGTCGATGCCGGCCCGGATCTAACCGTACCCGTGGGCGGTGCCCATGACGTGGTGCGTTTCGATGCCGGTGCGGCCAGCGATCCCGATGGCCACGGGCTGCGGCTGAGCTGGTCGTTTGGTGACGGGACCGAAGCGACAGGCGCGGTGACGCGTCACCGCTTTGCCAATCCCGGCAGCTATACCGTGACCGTTCGTGCGCAGGACAGCACCGGGCTGGTCTGTGGCATCGGGCGCGATACCGCGACCGTGACTGCCGTCGCACGCGAATGAGGCACTCCCCGCCCGAGGCCATGGCCTTGGGCGGGGTGCGGATTTCCCGCGACGGTTAACAGGTTTTGTACTACGTTCTGGCCATGAGATTCCCCCTTCGCCTCAAATTCTTCGTCTTTGCCGTGCTGCTTGCGGTCGGTCCGCTGGCACTGGTCGGTCAGAACCTGACCCAACTCACCCGGGACGAATTGAAAAGCGCCGCCAACGAGGATCTGACCACGGTTGCGGCCGAGTTGCGCGCAACCTTCGACAATACCTTTCAGGGCCGCTGGCTGACGCCGCTGACGGTGATCCGCAACGGGGTCGACAGCGGCGATCTGGGCGTGCCGCAGAAGATCTCGCTGCTAACGCTGGGGTTGCAGGAACTCAGCCAGGTGGTGGCGTTGCAACTGTCGATCGAAGGCTCGGACCTGCCGATCATCGTCACTAACGAGGGGTTTGCCACCCGGTTGAGCCAGGCCGGGCTGAACCCGGTCGAGGTGCTGGCAACCTCGCCTGAATTGATCAAGGCGATCGCGGGTACCGGGCAATATGGCCGCCCGGTGATCACCCGGCTTGAGGAGACCGGCGATTGGCTGGCGACGCTGGCGCTGCCGCTGGAAACGCGCATTGCCGGGCGGCAGGTGACCATGGCGGCCCGGATCGACCTGGGATTGCTGGGCGAGACGGTGCGTCGGCATCCCTTTGCCCAGCGGGGTGAGATCACCGTGGTCGATCAGGCCGGCCGCCGTGTCCTGACCGGCACTCAGGAGTTGCTGGACCAGCGCCGCATCGTGGCCTCGACCCTGCCGCTGATCGTGGCGGGGGCGCGGGCGGATGCGTTGGAACCCTATGTGCGCCCGGACGGGACCGCGATGCTTGGGGCCTATGCCTTTCCCGACTGGTTTCCCTGGGCGGTGATCACCGAATTGAGCGAGGACAATGCCTATGCGGTGGTCAATGCGATCACCCGGCAAATCCTGACGGTGGGTCTGGTGGGTTTTGCGGTTGCCGCAGCGGCGGCGCTGCTGTTCGCGCGGCAGCTGACCCGGCCCATCCTGAGAATCGGGCAGGTGGCGCAACAGGTCGGCGAGGGCGATTTCTCGGCCCGGGTCGAGGATGTTCGTTCACGTGACGAGATTGGTGACCTGGCGGGGCGGTTCAATCGGATGATCGCGCATCTGGGCGAGCGGGTGGAACTGATGAAATTCGTCTCGCACAGCACAATGTCCGCGATCCAGAGCGCCGACCGCACCGGCATGGCGCGCGGTGGGCAGCGGCGGCGGGTCTCGGTGATCTTTACCGATATTCGCGGCTATACCGAGTTTTCGGAACGGGTGCCGCCGGAGACGGTGATCGAGGTGCTCAACAGCTATTTTGACGCGCAGACGGATATTGTCGAGCATTACAAGGGTGACGTGGACAAGTTCGTCGGTGACGCGCTGGTGGCGGTGTTCGAGGGCGAAGGGATGGAAGCGCGGGCCGTGGCCTGCGCTGTCGACATCACCGAGGCCATGGCCCGGCTGCTGGAGGAAAACCCCGAGCATGGGTTGCATGTGGGGATCGGCGTCGCCTCGGGAGAGGTTGTGATGGGGGCGATGGGCGCGCGCGACCGGATGGATTTCACCGTGCTGGGATCAACGGTGAATCTCTCGGCGCGTTTGTGTTCCAAGGCGGCGGCAGATCAGGTGCTGATCGACCGAGAGACCCGCGATGCGGCGGTTCTGGAGGATATCGTCTATGAACCGCTCGAGCCCATCGTACTCAAGGGCTATGCGGCGCCAGTGCCCGCTTTTGCAGCGCTCCGCAAGGCAGGCTAGGCGCTGATCCGTCGGAAATCAGGGATTTCCGACTCGGAAAATCACAGATTTTCCGTACCGTTTTCCGCGTCGGAAAACGACTTTTCGCTTCAATGGGCGAATTCGACCCAGGCCCATGCCATGGCCAGATAGGTCATTTGGTGCAGGAACTGGTCGAACCCCATCGCATGCCAGTATTTGGCCTGATTTGGGTGCAGCGCCTTCCGGTCCGAATAGCTGGCCTTGCCGTAGTCGATGTTGAAATGCACGACCCATTCCAGCGCCGCAATCGCCAAGGCAAACACTACCGGCGCGCCCACAACAAGAAAAAGCAAGACCGAACCTATCGCATGGACCCCGGCATGCTGGGCCCGGCCCAGATGCCAATACTCGCACCGCCCGGACAACATCCGGGGAGTTTGCAGAAAGAAGTCCGCAAACATGTGCTTGACCTGAAAGAGGCCAAGCACCAACAGCAGCGAGCCGATAGTCACAGGCAAGAACACTCCTCCATCCGCGTTCCCGATATTACCTTAGCGCAGTAGGAGCGGGCTGCAAAATGAACTCGTTCACACAGAAAGCCGATTGACCGGACGTAAATGCGATTGCCAGCCCATATCGGGCCGCGATAGCCTTGGTTCGGGTCGCGGGCTTCGGGTGGCGACCGATTTGTTTAAGGCCGATTTGGGGGTCGGAGTCATAGAACGCACTTTGTTCCGTTTCATCTGGAAGTATTCCAGGCGCGATCAACTGATCCTGTTGATGGTGACATCGACCCTGTTCCCGCTGCTCTATCTTACGCTGGAGTTGCCCAAACGCATCATCAACGACGCCATCGGCGCCGCCAGTTCCACCATCGAGGTCTGGGGCTTCTCCTTCGATCAGGTAACCTATCTGGGTATCCTGTGCACCGCCTTCCTGGTTGCCGTGCTCGCGCATGGGCTGATGAAGATGCGGATCAACACGATGAAAGGCGTGATGTCCGAGCGGATGCTGCGCCGGTTCCGCTATCTGCTGATCACTCGGGCGCTGCGGTTTCCACAGCCCTATTTCGAGCGCGTCAGTCAGGGCGAGTTGGTGTCGATGATCACCGCCGAAAGCGAGCCGATGGGCGGGTTGATGGGAGATGCGATCAGCCAGCCGGTGCTGCAGGCCGGGCAGATGATCACCATCCTGTCCTTCCTGTTCCTGCAAAGCCCCTGGTTCGGACTGGCCGCCGTAGCCCTGATCCCGCTTCAGGCCTGGCTGATCCCGCGCATGCAGCGCCAGATCAACCTGCTCAACAAGAAGCGCATCCAGGAGGTGCGCGTTCTCGCCGCGCAGATCGGCGAAAACGCGGCCGGCGCGGCGACGTTGCGATCAAATGCCGGCTGGCCGTGGCGGATGTCGATGATCAGCTATCAGCTGGGGCGGCTGTTCAGCATCCGCTTCGATATCTACCAAAAGAAGTTCTTCATGAAGTTCGTGAACAACTTCATCGGACAGCTGACGCCGTTCCTGTTCTATTCGATCGGCGGCTATCTGGTCTTGCAGGGCAGCGTGTCACTGGGCGCGTTGGTGGCTGCATTGGCGGCCTACAAGGATCTGTCCAGCCCCTGGAAGGAACTGCTGACCTATTACAACCAGACCCAGGACATGTCGCTGCGCTGGGAGGTGATCCTGGATCGGTTCGCGCCGCCGGGTATGATCGATGAGGACAAGTTCACCGGCTTCCCCGAAGAGCGTCCGCGCCTGACTGGCGATATCGTGCTCGACAAGGTTTCGGTTCGCGATGCCGATGGCAATCTGGTGCTGGACGATCTTGACCTGACACTGCCGGGCGGCAAGGTGATCGGTATCGCCGCCAGCAGCGAAGAAGATCGCCGGGCGCTTTCGGAACTGCTCACCCGCGAGGTATTGCCCGCCAGCGGACAGGTACGGATCGGCGAGGTCGGACTGTCGGATCTGCACCAGATGGTGGTGGCCTCAAGGATAGGCCATGCAACCTCGCGCCCGGTGCTGTTCCAGGGCACGTTCGGGGAAAACGTGACGATGCCGGTCCGGGTGCGCCCTCAGGGTGACAGCGGCGAGCCGGGCTTTCACGCCGAAACCTTGCGTGCAGGCAACAGCGCCGATCCCTATCACAGCGACTGGCTGGAGCCCGGCCTCGCTGGCTTCGATGATGCCCGTGCGCTGAGGGACTGGTGGCTGAAGCTGGTCGAGGGGCTGGGTTCAGGTGCGGCGCTCTACCGTCGCGGTGCCGAGCAGGTCTTTGCCGAGGCCGATCACCCCGAACTGGCGGCGCGGCTGGTGGCGTTACGGCCGGTCATTCAGGAGGCGGCAGAGCGCTCGGGCCTTGCCGGGCAGGCGCATTTCTTTGATCCAGACCAATACAACCCGGCACTGCCGGTGGCGGAAAACCTTCTCTTCGCCACGCCACGCGCTCCGTTCACCCCTGAGGTTCTGGCCGGTCAGACCGATTTCTTGGCCCAGATTCGTGAGATCGGGCTGGACGAACCGTTGGTGCGTTTGACGCAGGACGTCATCGACATGTTGCGTCAGATCTTCGGGCTGGACGGCACCGACCACCCGCTGTTCCGCAAGCTGAACCTGGATGTGCGCACCTACGAGACCGCATTGGAACTGGTCGAGAAGACCCGCGACGACGGCGCTCGGGCGCTGGAGGATGCGCAACTGGCCAGCCTGCTCGCAGTGCCATTCCGGATCTCGGCAGACCAGATCGGCCCGGCCTTCTCCGATGAGATCAAGGCGCGCATTCTGGAACTGCGCAAGAGCCATTCGACCGAGTTGATGCGCAGTCTGGACGATGTTTTTGCCCCGCTCGACCCCGACGCCTTTGCACCCGGTCTGAACGTGCTGGAAAACGCTTTGTTCGGCAAGGTGAGCGAGGTTGGCGGTGCGCGTTCGGACGAGTTGCGAAAGCTGATCACCGAGGTGTTGGACGAACACGGCGTGCGGCCGCAGGTGATCCAGCTTATCTATGATCTGCCGGTCACGCTGGGTGGACAGAACGTGCCAGCGATCTTCGCGGAGCCGCTGGCCTTTACCCGTGCAACGATCAAGAGACCCGATATCCTGCTTCTCGACCGGGCGCTGGCCAGCTATGACATGCAGACACAGATTGCGGTGTATCGCAATCTGCGCGCGTTGCTGCCCGAGACGACACTGATCTATCTTAACGATGCGTTCGAAAATCCGGACGTTTTCGACTTTTATGTCGAGGTCCAGCAAGGCCGGATCGTGACCGAAGAAGTGCCGAAAAAGCAGGAAGAAGAGGACAGCGTCGCCTCGGCCGATCTCAGCAGAAAGGTCCGCACGTTGGAACAAACGCCGCTGTTTTCCGGTCTCGACCGGCGGCAGTTGCGGCTGCTTGCCTTTGGCGCGCGCTGGTACTCGGCCAAGGCGGGCGAGGTGGTGTTCCTGAAGGACGACCAGCCCACCGATGGTGCTTATATGATGATCGAAGGCGAGGCCGGTCTATACCTGCCGCGCGAGGGGCAGGAGGATCAGTTGATCGTGACTGTTGGGCCGGGCCGCCTGGTGGGCGAGTTGGGTTTGATCCGCAAGGAACCGCGCGCTCTGAGCATGGTGGCGGCCACCGATATCACCTGTCTGCGCATCGGCGAGGAAGAGTTCCTGGCAGTGGTAGAGAACGATGCAGCAACCGCATTCAAGTTGCTGCAGGTGGTGGCGGGATACGTTTCGAACTGATACGGTGCGCGCGCGACAGGGGCCGTTTTCCGGCTCGGAAAACGGCTTGGAAAACTTCGTTTTCCAGAACGGAATTTTTGCAAAATTCCGCGCCCTACTGACCGGCAAGGCCCATCTGCCGAACCGCGAGATCGCGCAGGATTTCTTCGGAGCCACCGCCGATCGCCATCACCTTGACCTCGCGCCAGACCCGTTCGACCGGGTTTCCGGTCAGATACCCTGCGCCGCCGAAGATCTGCATTCCTTCCGAAGCCACGAATTCCAGCGCCTTGGTCGCCTGCACCTTGGCCTTGGCGATCTCGGCCGCGGGCATCAGCCCCTGGTTCATCGCCCAGCAAATCCGCTCCAGATAGGCCTCGGTCATGTCGATCCGCGCCGACATCTCGGCGAATTTATGAGCGATCACCTGATGTTCGATCAACCGCTGGCCAAAGGTCCGGCGCTCACGCGCCCAGTCAAGCGCGGAACGATAGCAGACGCGCATCATGCCGAGGCTGCCGGCCACCATCGCCAGCCGTTCGTGGTTGAAATTGTTCATGATCGCCAGGAAGCCCTTGTTTTCGGGGCCGATCAGCGCCTCCTCGGGCACGTGGCAATCGTCGAAATGCAGCATGGCCTGCGTCGAACAATGCCAGCCCATCTTGCCGCCCAGCGGGGTGCGCGAAAAGCCGGGCGCATCCGCCTCGATCAGGAACAGCGAGATGCCCGCCAGCCCCGGCCCGCCGGTGCGGGCGCCAACGACGAACCACTGCGCGTCCATCCCCCCGGTGATATAGGCCTTGGCACCGTTCAGCACCCAGCCACCTGCCGCCCGCTCCGCCCGCGTGTTCAGATTGGCCACATCAGACCCGCCCCCAGGCTCGGTGATCGCGAGCGCCGAGTTCATCTCGCCCCTGACGATCCGGGGCAGGACGGTTTGCCGGAATGCTTCGGGAGCGAACCGGACCATCGGGCCCAGCGAGATCATCCGACCGCCGACCGCCGCGGCCACTCCCGAGGCGCCGCAGCCGAAGGCCAGTTCGGCGTAGTCGCAGCGCATGAACGCATCGTCGAAGCCCAGCCCGCCATATTCCTCGGGGATACCAAAACCGAACACGCCCAGTTCGCCCAGTTTCTGGTGTAGTTCCCAAGGCACGGCCTGCGCGGCCTCCCACTCCTCCACATGCGGGGTGACCTCGGTGGCGAAAAACGCGGCAAGCGTGTCGCGAAAGGCCTGACGCTCGGGCGTCATGAAGGGGGAGGGGCAGGTCATGGCGCGTCCTTTGCGGGCAGGGGGGTCAACTGGCTTTCCATCATCCCGGCGAACCGGTCCACCATCCGCGCCAGATAGGCGGGGTCGGTGACGAAACGTTCGTGCAGGACCAGACCGCGCAGGAAGTTGCGTGTCATGCTCCACAAGAGTTCGGCATCGTCCGGCGCCTGATCCGCCCCGACATAGGCGCGCGCGACCGAGGCGCGGCTTTGCCGGTCCCAGTCATGCAGGCGGGTTTCGAGCAGGCGATAAAGCTCGGCATCGGTGCGGCAGGCCACCAGTATCTCGACCATGGCGCGGCCCCCGGCGGCGTTCACCACCTGGCCCCAGGCCCGGGTGATCAGATCGCGCACCGGTTCGGGGCTGGCGGCCTGCGCGGCGCGGCGTTCGACCGGGTCGAGCGCGCGCGCCAGCAATTCCATCGCGGTGGCCGCGACCAGCGCCTGCCGGGTGGGAAAGTGATGGGTGATCGCACCGCGCGACACGCCCGCCCGTTCCTGAATGCGGGCAAAGGTGGTCTCGGCATAGCCCAGCCTGTCCAGACAAGTGATGGTGGCCCGGATTACCTTGGCCTGGGTCGATCTGGATCGCCGGTCTTGTTGGGTCTGTTTCAGGGTCTCGGGCATCTGCCGTCACGTCACACTTATTTCGATTGACCGCGGGGGCCTCGGGAGGCAGCTTAAAAACAGAACGGGCGGTCTGTAAAGTGGCTGCCGGGAGCCATGGGAGAGAACGTCGCGTGACAGCAGCGTTGAGGATCGGCGGGGCCTGCGGTTTCTGGGGTGAGGCGCCGCATGCGACGGCACAGCTTCTTGCGGCCGGGGTCGATGTGCTGGTCTATGACTACCTGGCCGAGATCACCATGTCGATCATGGCCCGCGCGCGGCTGAAGGATCCGGATCAGGGCTATGCCAGTGATTTCGTGACCGAGGCGATGGGACCGAACCTGAAGACCATTGCCAAGCAAGGCGTGCGGGTGCTGTCGAATGCCGGCGGTGTGAACCCCGAGGCCTGCGCAGAGGCACTGAGAGAGCGGATCGCGGCGGCAGGCTTGTCGCTGCGGGTGGCGGTGGTCACTGGCGATGACCTGCTGGCGCGCGCCTCGGAGTTTGCCAGGTGTACCGAGATGTTCACCGGCGCCGCCATGCCACCGCCGGAGCGGATCGCGTCCATGAACGCCTATTTGGGTGCGGCGCCGGTGGTGGCGGCTTTGCGGGCAGGGGCGGATATCGTGCTGACCGGGCGCTGTGCTGACAGTGCCCTGACACTGGCGGCCTGTGTGCACCACTTTGGCTGGGACCTGACCGATCATGACCGGCTGGCGGCGGGGTCGCTGGCCGGGCATCTGCTGGAATGTGGCCCACAGGCGACCGGGGGCAATTTCACCGATTGGGAGGCTGCAGGCGATCTGGCGCGGATCGGCTATCCCATCGCCGAGGTCGCCGCCGATGGCAGTTTTGTCCTGACCAAGCCCGAGGGCAGTAGCGGGCTGGTGACCCCGGCCACGGTGGGCGAACAGATGCTGTATGAGATCGGCGATCCACGCGCCTACCTGTTGCCCGATGTGGTCTGCGATTTCTCGGGCGTGAGGCTGGAGCAGGCGGGGCTGGACCGGGTGCGGGTCAGCGGTGCGCGCGGGCAGGCGCCGACCGGGCGGCTCAAGGTCTCGGTCACCTGGTTCGATGGCTATCGCGGCGGCATGGTGTTCCAGATGACCGGGCGCGACGCACGGGCCAAGGCGCAGGCCTTTGCCCGTGCCGGGCTTGACCGGGCAAAGGCGCGGCTGGCAGCGCTGGGCACGCCAGACTATCGCGAGGTCTCGTTCGAGGCCTTTGGCGGGCGCCCGACCCCGGATGCGCCCGAAGAGATCGCGTTCAAGGCGGCGGTGCGCCATGACGATGCGCGCGCGGTGGGGCTGTTCCTCAAGGAACTGGTGGGCGCGGCCTTGGCGACTCCGCCGGGGTTGCACTTTTTCACTGGCGCGGGGCGGCCCCGGCCCTCGCCGGTGGTGGCGCTGTTTTCCTGCCTGATCCCGGCGGATGCGGTGCGATGCCGCGTCGTGCTGGACGGGGGTGAACTGCCCTTTCAGGCCCCTGCGCCTTTGCTGCATGACCTCGAAGAGAGCCCCGCAGTCTGTCCGCCGCCGCCGGATACGGAATTTGAGTTGGAGGCGCGGCCGCTTGAAGCGCTGGCCTGGGCGCGCTCCGGCGACAAGGGCGACAGCGCCAATATCGGCGTGCTGGCCCGGCACCCGGATTACATGCCCTATATCTGGGCGGCCCTCTCGCCCCAAGCGGTGATGAGATTTTTCGACGAAAAATCTCCCGCCCAAATCCAACGTTTCTATCTGCCGGGCTGTCATGCCATGAATATCGTGCTGACAGGGGCGCTGGGCGGTGGCGGGGTGGCCAGCCTCAGAAACGACGCGCAGGGCAAGGCCTTTGCTCAAGAGCTTCTGTCCCTGCCGGTGCCCGTTCCGGTCGGGTTGATCACAACGGATTAGGGCGGAGGGACCATGCGTTTTATCAGCCAGCTCGATAAGGACAGCGACAGCTATCGGCGCAACCGCACCGATATGCTGGCGCTGGTGGATCAGCTCCGCGCGCTCGAGGCGCGACCCATGGCGCTCAGCGAGGAGCGGCGCGCCCGGATGGAGGCGCGCGGCCAGATCACCCCGCGCGACCGGTTGGCGCGGCTGCTGGACCCGGGTCTGCCTTTTGTGCAACTGCACAGCCTCGCGGGATACATGGTTGACAGCGCCGATCCCGAAACCTCTGTTCCCGGGGCCTCGGTCATCATCGGTATCGGCTTTGTGTCGGGCGTGCGCTGCATGGTCGTGGTCGATGACAGCGGCATCAAGGCCGGTGCCATGACCGAGATGACCGCCGCCGCCTTTCTCAGCGCGCAGGAGGTGGCGCTGAAACAGCGGCTCCCCTTCCTGCATCTGGTCGAGAGCGCGGGCGCCAATCTGATGGAATACCGGGTCGAGCTGTGGGCCCATGGCGGCAAGCTGTTTCGCAACCTCGCGCGGCTGTCGGCGGCGGGCATCCCCAATATCGCGGTGCTGCATGGCCCCTCGACCGCAGGGGGCGCCTATATGCCCGGTCTGGCCGACTACGTGGTGGGCGTGCGCAAGAACGGCATGGCGGCGCTGGCGGGGGCGGCACTGGTGCATGCCGCCACCGGCGAGCGCGCCAATGACCGCGATCTGGGCGGGTCCGAGATGCATGCCCAGACCAGCGGTCTGGTGGAATACCTGGCCGAGGATGACGCCCACGGGATCGAGATCGCGCGTCAGGTGGTTGCCGCGCTTGACTGGAACAAGGCATTGCCCGTACGGCCCGTGCCCGCCGAGATCGCGCCGCCGCTCGACCCCGAGGATCTGGCCGGGCTGGTGCCGGTCGATTACCGGGTGCCCTATGACATGCGCGAACTGGCGGCGCGGGTGGTGGATGGCGGGGTCTTCCAGGATTTCAAACCGCGCTATGGTGTGTCGACCGTCTGCCTGCAGGCGGCGATCCACGGGATTGCGGTGGGCATCATCGGCAACAACGGCCCCATCGACCCCGATGGCGCCACCAAGGCGGCGCAGTTCATCCAGCTCTGCGGGCAATCCGACACGCCGCTGATCTTTCTCAACAACACCACCGGTTACATGGTCGGCACCGCCTATGAGCAGGCCGGCATGATCAAGCATGGCGCCAAGATGATCCAAGCGGTGACGTCGGTCGACGTGCCGCGCATCACGCTTTATGTCGGCGCCAGCTTCGGGGCGGGCAATTACGGCATGTCCGGTTATGCCTACGAGCCCGATTTCCTGTTTTCCTGGCCCAACGCCACCACCGGTGTGATGGGGGGCGAGCAGGCGGCGGGCACCATGGCCATGGTCGCCCGCGCCGGTGCGGCCCGTAAGGGGCAGGAAATCGACGAGGCGCGGCTGGCCAAGCAATCGGCGATGATCGCGGCGCATTTCGATAACCAGTCAGATGCGTTCTATACCTCGGGGCGCTGTCTGGATCACGGGGTGATCGACCCGCGCGACACCCGGCGGGTGCTGGGCTTCTGCCTGCTCACCTGCCGCGAGGCGCGGGCACGCCGGGTCAAGCCCGGCTCTTACGGGGTGGCGAGGTTCTGATGATGCGATTTGACACTCTGCTGATCGCCAACCGGGGCGAAATCGCGGTGCGGATCATCCGCACCGCCCGCGAGATGGGGCTGCGTGCTGTGGCGGTCTACACCACCGCCGATGCCGGTGCGCCGCATGTGGCGCTGGCCGATCATGCTGTCTGGATCGGCGAAGGCCCGGTCGGCGACAGCTATCTGAATGCCGACCGTATCCTTGATGCCGCCCGGCAAAGCGGCGCCGGGGCCATCCATCCCGGCTATGGTTTCCTGTCTGAAAACGCCGGGTTTGCCCGCGCTGTCGCTGCGGCGGGGCTGGTCTTTGTCGGGCCGGATGCGGCGGCGATCGAGGCGATGGGCAACAAGGCCAAGGCCAAGCGGTTGATGCTGGCCGCCGGGGTGCCCTGCGTGCCGGGCTATCAGGGTGACGATCAATCCGATGCCGCGCTGACGCGCGAGGCCGAACAGATAGGCTATCCGCTGATGGTCAAGGCCGCGGCTGGCGGCGGCGGGCGCGGCATGCGGCAGGTGGAGGGGCCGGAAGCCCTGACCGAGGCGCTGGCCCGCGCCCGGGCCGAGGCACTGGGCGCTTTCGGCTCGGACGAACTTATCCTGGAACGCGCTATCATCGAACCCCGGCATGTGGAGTTTCAGGTCTTTGGCGATGCCCATGGCGCAGTGATCCATCTGGGCGAGCGGGACTGCTCGGTCCAGCGCCGGCACCAGAAGGTGATCGAAGAGGCGCCCTGTCCGGTGATGACACCTGACCTGCGCGATGCTATGGGCGCCGCAGCCGTGGCCGCCGCCCGCGCGGTGGACTATCGCGGCGCCGGCACGGTCGAGTTTCTGCTGGACGCGTCGGGCGGCTTCTATTTCCTCGAGATGAACACCCGGCTTCAGGTCGAACATCCGGTGACCGAGATGGTCACGGGCCTCGATCTGGTGGCGCTGCAATTGCAAGTGGCGCAGGGCGACCCGCTGCCGCTGACGCAGGACGATCTGCGCATCGACGGCCACGCAATCGAGGTCCGGCTTTATGCCGAGGATCCGGCGGCGGGCTTTCTGCCCGCCATCGGGCCTGTGCTGCGCTGGCGCCCGGCGGACGGGGCGGGCCTGCGCGTCGATGCGGGCATCGCTCAGGGGCAGCAGATCGCGCCCCATTACGACCCGATGCTGGCCAAGATCATCGCCCATGGCCCCAGTCGCGCGGTGGCTCTGGCCCGGCTTGCGCGCGCGGTGACCGATACGGTGCTGCTGGGCACCGCGACCAACAGCGCCTTTCTGGCCGATCTGCTGGCACTGCCCGAGTTTGCTGAGGGCCTGGCCACCACCGGCCTGTTGGCGCGCAGCTATCCCGAGGGCTATGGCCCGGGCGCGCCCGATCCGCTTGCGGTGGCGCTGATGGTGGCGGTGCTGATGCAGCATGACCGCGACGCGGCGCTGGCGATTGCCGGGCCGACCCCGCCCGAGCTTCTGGGTTGGTCGAGCGCCCCGGTCCTGCCGCGCAGCTTGCGGGTCGAGACCGGCGGGCAGGGCTTTGACTGCACCGCGGGCGCCGTTCCGGGTGGCTGGCGGATCGGGGTTGCGGACGCGCAGTTCGAAATCGCGCTGGACCAGCGCGAAGATGGGCTGCGGGCGCGGCTGGGTGGTGAAACCCATGACCTGCTGGCCCATGTGTCGGGTGACACGGTGCACATGGCATCTGGCGCGCAACGATTGAGCCTGCGCCGTCAGCGTCCCGGCGCCCCCGATGCCGAGGTGCTGGGCGGTGGCCGCGTCACGGCGCCGATGCCCGGGCTGGTACAGTCGGTCTCGGTGTCCGAAGGGGCCGAAGTCGCCAAGGGCCAAACGCTGGCAGTGCTGGAGGCGATGAAGATGCAGCATCAGATCACCGCCCCGGTCGCGGGTCGGGTGGCCCGGCAATATGTGGCGCCGGGTGCGCAACTGGCAGCCGGCGATGTGATGTTCGAGATCGAAGAGGAAGAGAGCGCATGAATTCCGACCTGTGCCGCAAACTGGGGATCGAGTTTCCGCTCTTTGCCTTCAGCCATTGCCGCGACGTGGTCGCCGCCGTCAGTCGGGCGGGTGGCATGGGCGTGTTCGGCGCCGTGCTCTATACGCCGGAACAGCTCAGGACCGAGTTGGAATGGATCGACGCCCATTGCGGCGGCAAACCCTATGGGGTGGACCTGATCGTGCCGACCTCGATCCAGCGGCAGGGGACAAGTGGGCCGAACGATGATCAACTGCTCGCGGGGCTGCCCGCCGAACATCTGGCCTTTGCCGAACAGGTGTTGGAGCGGGCGGGCGTTGGTGCCGATGATCTGGAGGAGCGCCGCCGCGCGCTGCTGCATATCTCGCGCAATCTCGATAGTGCGGGTGCCGAGGCAATGCTGGATGTTGCCTTTTCCTTTCCCATTCGGCTGATTGCCAACGCGCTGGGCACGCCGCCGCAGATCATGCTGGACCGCGCCCGCGCGGCGGGAGTTCCGGTGGCAGCGCTGGTGGGATCGAAGCAGCATGCCCAGCGGCAGGTCGCCGCCGGGGTCGACATTCTGGTCGCTGCCGGGGGTGAGGCGGGCGGCCATTGCGGCGAGGTCTCGACCATGGTGCTGGTGCCCGAGGTGGTCTCGGTCGCGGGCGACACGCCGGTTCTGGCGGCAGGCGGTATCGTGACCGGCCGACAGATGGCGGCGGCGATGGCCATGGGCGCGGCAGGGGCCTGGTGCGGCTCGGTCTGGCTGACCACCGTCGAGGGCGAGCCAAGCCAGGTGGTCAAGGACAAGATGCTGGCAGCCTCATCCTCGGATACGGTGCGCTCGCGCTCGCGCACGGGCAAGACCTCGCGCCAGCTGAAATCGGCCTGGACCGACGCGTGGGAGGCCGATGGCCCCGCGCCGCTGCCGATGCCGCTGCAATCGCTGGTGGCCGAACCGGCGCTGGCCCGGATCGAGGCGCTGGCCCAGCGCGGCCATGCGGGCGCCGCCGACCTGGCCACCTATTGGGTCGGGCAGGGGGTCGGGCTGATGACCCAGTCCACATCCGCCGCCGAAGTGGTGCAGGAATTCAAACGCGACTACCTCGCCGCGACCGAGCGGTTGATGGCGACACTGGAGGGATAAGGATGGAACAGGCAGGCGATTTTCTGGCCGAATGCCGGGCGCTGGACGCGGTACTGGACGGGGTGAGCGGCGCCGATTGGGACCGCCCCACCCAGTTCAAGGGCTGGACCCTGAACGACGTGCTGGTGCACCTGCATTTCTGGAACCGGATGGCGGATCTGTCGCTGACCGACCCGGCCGCCTTTCAGGCCCGCGCCGCCGAGACCCTTGCGGGCATCGGGCGCGACGGCTTTCGCGCTACTGAAAACGCGATGATCACCGAGCGGGGCGCCGATCTGCGCGCCGCCTGGGCCGCGCAATACACGGATATGGCGGAACGCTGGGCGGGGCTTGACCCCAAGCAGCGGCTGCAATGGGTCGGTCCCGAGATGTCGGCACGCTCGTCCATCACCGCGCGGCAGATGGAGACCTGGGCCCATGGGCAGGAAGTGTTCGACTGCCTTGGCGCCACCCGGACCGAGACCGACAGGATCAAGAACATCGTGGTGCTGGGGGTGAATACCTTCGGCTGGTCGTTCAAGGTGCATGGCCGCCCACAGCCCGAGGTGATGCCCCGGCTGGAGCTGACCGCCCCCTCGGGCGGGCTGTGGGAATTCGGCGAACCGGGCGCGAACCGGATCGCCGGCCCGGCGGTCGAATTCGCGCAAGTGGTGGCCCAGACCCGCAACATCGCCGACACCTCGCTGGTGGTCGAAGGCCCGCTTGCCGCCGAGTGGATGGCCATCGCGCAATGTTTCGCGGGCGGGCCGGAAACCCCGCCCGCCAAGGGCGCGCGCCACCGCGTCGCGGGCTGAGTGGAAAAGGACGTAGCGTAGCGCCGCCGAAACGCCGCGTCACCCGGATTGGCGGGAATCGGGTGCGCGCGTAGCTTGGGCACAAACGCAAATTGGAGAATGTCATGTCCCTTTTCAGCAGCACCGCCGCCTGGGTCACCGACGAACACCGGATGTTCGCCGAAGCGGCGGGCCGGTTCCTGGATGACGAACTGGTCCCCAACATCGAAACCTGGGTCGACAATGGTGTGGTTGACCGCGATTTCTGGCGCAAGGCGGGCGAAACCGGGCTGATGGCGGGCGCCATCCCCGAGGAGTTCGGCGGCGTCGGCGGCGGCATGGGCTTTGACGCGGTCACCATCTATGAACAGACCTCGCGCGGGGATGCGGGCTGGGGCTATGGTATCCAATCGATCGTGACCCATTACATCACCGCCTATGGCAGCGAGGAGCAAAAGGCCAAATGGCTGCCCGGGCTGGCCTCGGGCGAGATCGTGGGCGCCATCGCGATGACCGAACCGGGCACCGGCTCGGACCTGCAGGCGGTGCGCACCACCGCAGAGAAGGACGGCAATTCCTATCGGATCAACGGCTCCAAGATATTCATCACCAACGGGCAGACCGCCGATCTGATCATCGTGGTGGCCAAGACCGACAAGACGTTGGGGTCCAAGGGCGTGTCACTGATCGCACTCGAAACCGAGGGCGCCGAAGGGTTCCGCCGGGGCCGCAACCTCAAGAAATTGGGGATGAAGGCCAACGATACGGCCGAACTGTTCTTCGAAGACGTCAAGGTGCCGATGACCAACCTGATCGGCCCCGAAGAAGGGCATGGGTTCTACCAGCTGATGAAACAGCTGCCCTGGGAACGGTTGACCATCGGCATCATGGCGCTGGGCGCCATCGACTTTGCCCTCGCCGAGACGGTGAAATACGTTCAGGAGCGCAAGGCATTCGGCCAGCGGGTGATGGATTTCCAGAATACCCGTTTCAAGCTGGCGGAATGCAAGACCAAGGCCGAGGTGCTGCGCAGCTTTGTCAACGATTGCATCGCGCGGCTGGAGGCCGGGCAGCTCGACGCCACCACGGCCTCGATGGTGAAATATTACGGGTCCGAGGTGCAGAACGAGATCATGCATGAATGCCTGCAACTCTTCGGCGGCTACGGGTTCATGATGGAATACCCGATCGCGCGGCTCTACGCGGATGCACGGGTGCAGATGATCTATGGCGGCACCAACGAGGTGATGAAGGAACTCATCGCCCGCTCGATGGACGTCTGAACAGGGCGCGACCAAATCGTGCGCCTGCGGCGCGCTCGATTCTTTGTTGAGGGACGCTGTCCCTCAAACTCCCTGGAGTATTTGTAACCAGAAAGAAACCAGAGCCGGATTTGCACTTCTTTCTGGTCGGAAATACTCCGGGGTGAATTGCCCGCAGGGCAAGAGGGGCAGCGCCCCTGCTTTTATGCAAATGCCTCTTGCAGCCAGGCCCGGAACGAGGCGAGCGGCGGCGCGATCATGCGCTCCTTTGGCCAGACAAGATAATAGCTCCCCAGGCTTACGGCGGGCCCGTCACAGGCAGTGACAAGCCGGCCCCGGGCCAGATCATCCGCGACCAGATAGCTGGGCAGCAGCGCCACGCCCAGACCGTTTGCAACTGCCGGGATCATGGTCGAGAACTGGTCGAACAGCATGCCGCGCAGCCCCGGCGCCGCAAGGTCATGGACCGCGAACCAGCGTTCCCAGGCATCCGGTCGGGTGTCGAGATGCAGGAGCGGCGCGCTGCGCAGCCAGGTGGGGTCGCTCGTCTTCTGCCGCAGCTCGGGGGCGCAAACTGGCAACACCTCCTCACGCATGATCTTGAGATAGTCGACCCCGGCCCAGTCGCGTCGACCGAAATGAATGGCGGCATCGAAGGGTTCGCTGGCAAAGTCGAAGGGTATTAGCCGGGTGCTGAGATTGACCGATACCTCCGGGTGGCGTCGGGCGAAGTCCTGTAATCGGGGCGCCAGCCAGTGCATGCCAAATGCGGGCAGGATCGACAGGCTGAGCGTGCCGCCGGTAGGATTTGCCTTGAGCTTGAGAGAGGCCTGTGCCAGCTGGGTCAATGCCGCGCGCGCAGTCTGGACATACTCCTGAGCCGCCGGAGTCAGGTGCAGCCGTACCCGGTCGCGTTGGACCAGCTCGACGCCCAACTGCTCTTCCATCGTTTTCAGCTGCCGGCTGATCGCGCTTTGGGTCAGGGCCAGTTCTTCGGCGGCGGCCGAGGCGCTGCCCAGCCGGTCGACGGCCTCCAGCGCAAGTAGGGAGGAGATCGAGGGGAGAAAGCGGCGGGGGGCAATCACTTGATTTTTCCTCATACCTTTTGACCGGAATATCACTGGATTTTTGCATGATCCAGCGCGATCTAATGCGGGAAACTCCTGAAATTGGGGAAGGTGATGAACATATCCAGCGATACCGGTTTTCGGCGCGCAGGGCGTCTTAACGGGATCGAGCTGTCCGAGATCGTGCAGATCTCGGAACGTGCGGCGCAGTTGCGGGCTGCTGGCGCCGATATCGTCGCGCTCAGCACGGGAGAGCCGGATTTCCCGACGCCAGCCAATGTGATCAAGGCGGCGCATCGGGCGGCGCTGGCGGGGCAGACCCGCTATCCGGCGACCGCCGGTACCCCGGCGCTGCGCGCGGCGATTGCCGCCGAGGCCGGGGTGGAGCCTGCCAATGTGATCGTTTCGACGGGGGCCAAGCAGGTGCTGGCGGGTGCTTTCCTCGCCACGCTCGACCCGGGCGACGAGGTGATCACGACCGCGCCCTTCTGGACCAGCTATGCCGATATGGTGCGGTTGGCGGGCGGCGTGCCGGTGGTGCTGGACTGTCCCGGCGCGCAGGGGTTCAAGCTGACGCCCGCACAGCTGGAGGCTGCGATCACCCAGCGCACCCGCTGGCTGTTGCTCAATACGCCATCGAACCCCACCGGCGCGATCTATTCTGAGGCCGAATTGCAGGCGCTGGGCGCGGTGCTGGAGCGTCACCCGCATGTCTGGGTGATCTCGGACGAAATTTACCAACATTTGTCCTATGTGCCCTTCACCCCCTTTGTGCAGGCGGTGCCGGAGCTGGCCAATCGCACCCTGATCGTGAACGGGGTGTCCAAGGCCTATTCGATGACCGGATGGCGGATCGGCTGGGGTATCGGCCCGGCGCCGCTGATCAAGGCGATGGTGGCGGTGCAGGGGCAGATCACCTCGGGCGCCTGTTCCATCGCACAGGCGGCGGCGCTGGCAGCGCTGACCGGGCCACAGGATCTGCTGGCCGAGCGCCGGGCCGAGATGCTGGCGCGGCGCGATCTGGTGGTTGCCGGGTTGAACGCGGCGGGGCTTGAGTGTGCGCTGCCGGACGGCGCGTTCTATGTGTTCCCCAAGACACCAGCGCGGATGCCGGTTGATCATGAATTCTGCCACCATTTGCTCGACACGGCCGGGGTGGCGCTGGTGCCGGGGCGGGCCTTTGGCATGCCGGGGCATTTGCGCCTCTCCTTCGCTTATGCGAGGCAGAGTCTGGAAGAGGGGCTTGCCCGTATCGCCCGCACCGTCGCAGCGTTGTAACCAGGGGGATCGCCCCCAAGCATAACAGAAGGCCGAGCCATGGACCGCGCCCAGATCGTACATGAGAACTTCCTCAGCCGCGTGGCTGCGGGTGACCTGCCGCGGGGCGCACCGCCGCGCCCGGGCCTGTCGCAGGCGCAGGCGGTGTCACTGTTCCGCTCGCAGGTGCTCAGCCGCGCGCTCGATCGGACCAGCCGGGCGATGCAGAAAGCGGGGCAGGGGTTCTATACCATCGGCTCGTCCGGGCACGAGGGGATGGCGGCGGTGGCGCAGGCCCTTCGCCCGACCGACATCGCCTTTCTGCATTACCGCGATGCGGCGTTTCAGATCGCGCGGGCCGAACAGGTGCCGGGTCAGCAGATCGCCTGGGACATGCTGCTCAGCTTTGCCTGTTCGAAGGAAGATCCCACCTCGGGTGGGCGGCACAAGGTGCTGGGATCAAGGGCGCTGATGATCCCGCCGCAGACCTCGACCATCGCCAGCCACCTGCCCAAGGCGGTGGGCGCGGCCTATAGCTTGGGCGCGGCGCGGCGGCATCCGCCGGAACACCGCATGCTGCCCGAGGACGGAATTGCCATGTGTTCCTTCGGGGATGCATCGGCCAACCATTCCACGGCGCAGGGCGCGATCAACACGGCGGGCTGGACCAGCGTGCAGTCGATCCCGCTGCCGCTGCTCTTTGTCTGCGAGGATAACGGGATCGGTATCTCGACCAAGACGCCCAAGGGCTGGATCCAGGCTTCGATGGAGCATCGGCCCGGTATCCGCTATTTCCAGGCCAACGGGCTGGATATCTACGAGACCTATGTCGTGGCGCAAGAGGCCGCCGAGTATGTCCGTACCCGGCGCAAGCCTGCGTTCCTGCATCTCAAAACCGTGCGGCTTTATGGCCATGCGGGGGCGGATGTGCCGACCACCTATCTGACCCGCGCCGAGGTCGAGGCGGAAGAGGCCATGGACCCGCTGCTGCACAGCGTGCGGCTGCTCGCCGAGGACGGCGCGCTGACACAGGAGGAGGCGCTGGCGATCTATGAACAGACCTGCGCCCGCACCGACCGCATCGCGGCCGACGCCGCGACCCGCCCGCACCTTGCCAGTGCGGCTGAGGTGGCGGCCAGCCTGATCCCGACGAAACGGGACTGCAAACCGACGAACGGACCCAGCGCCGAGGCGCGGGCCGCCACCTTTGGCGGTGACATGCGCGCCATGGACGAGCCGCAGCCGATGAGCCGCCTGATCAACTGGGCGCTGACCGATCTGATGCTGGAACATGGCGAAATCGTCTGCATGGGCGAGGATGTGGGCCGCAAGGGGGGCGTCTATGGCGTGACCCAGAAATTGCAGCAACGGTTCGGCCCCGACCGGATGATCGACACGCTTCTGGACGAGCAATCCATCCTGGGGCTGGCCATCGGCATGGGGCATAACGGGTTCCTGCCGATCCCCGAGATCCAGTTCTTGGCCTATCTGCACAATGCCGAGGATCAGATCCGGGGCGAGGCGGCGACGCTGCCGTTCTTCTCGAACGGGCAGTTCACCAACCCGATGGTGCTGCGCATCGCGGGGCTGGGGTATCAGAAGGGGTTCGGCGGGCATTTCCACAATGACAACTCGCTGGCGGTGCTGCGCGACATTCCCGGCGTGATCATCGCCTGCCCCTCGACGGGGGAAGATGCGGCACAGATGCTGCGCGAAAGCGTGCGGCTGGCGCGCGAGGAGCAGCGGGTGGTGGTGTTCCTGGAACCCATTGCGCTCTATCCGATGCGCGATCTGCACGGGGTGCAGGATGGCGGCTGGATGACCCCCTATCCCTCGCCCGACCGGCGCATCGCGCTGGGCGAGGTCGGGGTGCATGGGGACGGCACCGACCTGGCCATCGTCACCTATGGCAATGGTCATTACCTGTCGCAACAGGCGCTGCCCGAGATTGAGGCGGCGGGGGTCAAGGCAAGGATCATCGACCTGCGTTGGCTGGCGCCGCTGCCCATCGAGGCGCTGCGCGCGGCTACGCGCGCGTGCAAACACGTGCTGATCGTCGACGAATGCCGCCGCACCGGCAGCCAATCCGAGGCGCTGATGACTTTCTTCTGCGAAGAAAGTCGCGCCACCTCGACCGCCCGCGTGGTGGCCGAGGATTGCTTCATTGCCACCGGCCCGGCCTATGCCGCCCCGCTGCCGTCCAGGGACGGCATCGTCGCCGCCGCGCTGTCCCTGACCGGAGCTGTAAAATGACCCGTACCGCTGTCGTGATCTGCCCCGGCCGGGGCACCTATAACAAGCCTGAACTAGGCTATCTGCATCGCCACCACGGCGCCCGGATGGACATGTTTCGCGCCTTTGACGCCATCCGCGCCGAGGCCGGGCAAGAGGCGGTGACCGCGCTGGACGGGGCCGAGCGCTATACGGTCGGCAAATACTCGCGCGGCGATGTGGCCTCGCCGCTGATCTATGCCGCCGCGCTGGCAGATGCTCAGGCGCTGGCCGAGGATATCGAGGTGGTCGCCGTCACAGGCAACTCGATGGGCTGGTATATCGCGCTGGCCGCTGCAGGGGCACTGAGTCCTGAGAATGGTTTTCGCGTGGTCAACACCATGGGTACGCTGATGCAGGAACGGCTGATCGGCGGTCAACTGGTCTATCCGTTCACTGGTGAGGATTGGGCGGACGATCCCGCGCGCAAGGCGGCGCTGTTGGCGGATGTGGCCCTGATCGACTCGATGCCGGGGCATGACTTGGCGCTGTCCATTGACCTGGGGGGCATGCTGGTACTCGCGGGTAATGAGGCCGGTCTGTCAGCCTTCGAGGCGGCGCAGCCAGTAGCGCAGGAACGCTTCCCGATGCGGCTGGCCAATCACGCCGCCTTTCACACCCGCTTGCAGGCACCGGTTGCCGCTGAGGGGCGGCAACGTCTGGGCGCCGACCTGTTCACTCAACCCACCCACCCGATGATCGACGGGCGCGGCAAGATCTGGTGGCCGGGCGCCACCGACACTGCGGCGCTATGGGACTATACGCTGGGCCATCAGGTGACCGAGCCTTATGACTTCACCCGCGCCGTGCAGACCGCCGCGCGCGAGTTTGCCCCTGACCTCTTTATCGTCACCGGCCCCGGCGCCACGCTTGGCGGTGCTGTGGCGCAATCCCTGGTGCTGGCAAATTGGCGTGGCATGAGCGATAAGGCGACGTTTCAGGCACGGCAGGCCGAGGCGCCCTTGCTGATGGCGATGGGGCGCGAGGATCAACGCGGGCTTGTCACCGCCGCCTGAGCGCCTAAGACATAGATATCCCTCTTGCAGACGAGACCTGGTCATGTCGGACAAAACCCGCAATCTCTGGCATCTGACCTCTGCCGAACAGGTCACCGCGCCGCCGCTGGCGGGGGATGTGACCGCCGATCTGGTGGTGATCGGCGGCGGCTATACCGGGCTGTCTGCGGCGCTCCACGCCGCGGAGCAAGGCGCCGATGTGCGCCTGGTCGAGGCTGAGGCGCCGGGCCATGGCGGCTCGGGCCGTAATGTCGGGCTGGCCAATGCGGGTCTGTGGCTGCCACCCGACGAGATCCGCGCCCATCTGGGCAACGTGGCGGGCGACCGGCTGATCGCGCTGCTGGCCGGGGCGCCGGGGCTGGTGTTCGATCTGATCGACCGGCACGGCATCGCCTGCGAGCCGGTGCGGGGCGGCACGCTGCATTGCGCGCATTCCCCCTCGGGTCTGGCAGATCTGAAACGGCGTCACGCGCAACTGACCGCCAGCGGGGCGCCTGTCGAACTGCTCTCGGCCGAGGACGCCGCCCGCCGCACCGGGTCCGGCGCCTTTTGTGGCGCGATTTATGATCCGCGCGCGGGCACCATCCAGCCGCTGGCCTATGCCTGCGGGCTGGCCCGCGCCGCGCAGGCGGCAGGCGCGCAGCTGCATGGGCAAAGCCCGGCGTTGGAGGTGGAACACAAAGACGGGGTCTGGCAGGTGCGCACGCCCGGCGGCAGCATCCGCGCGGGCAAGCTGATCCAGGCCACCAACGCCTATCACCGGGGATTGGCCCGACGAAAGCCCGCCCATGTGCCGGTGCACTATTTCCAATATGCTACCGATCCGCTGCCGGAGAAGATCCGTGCCGCGATCCTGCCGGGCGGCGAGGGGTGTTGGGATACCGGGTTGATCATGACCTCGTTCCGGCTGGACCGGGCGGGGCGGATGATCATCGGCGGCATGGGGGCGCTGGACCATCCGGCCAGCGGCATCCACCGGGCCTGGGTGCGGCGCAAGCTGGCGCAGCTCTATCCCGCCTTGTCAGGGCAACCGCTGGTCACCAGCTGGCATGGGCGCATCGCGATGACCGGCGATCACATCCCCAAGATCACCCGCCCCGGCCCCGGCGCGCTGGCGGCGCATGGCTATTCCGGGCGCGGCATCGGGCCGGGCACCCTGTTCGGCAAGGCCATGGCCGAGGCGCTGCTGAGTGGTGACGAGACCAACCTGCCGATCCCCGCCATCGACAACCATGCCGAGCGCTGGACCACCCTGCAACAGGCCTATGTGGAAACCGGCGCCACGCTGATGCACCTGATCCGGGCGCGCGTGGGCTACTGAGCGCCGCGTTGCAGCCGGGCGGCGATTGCCTCGACCCGGGCGCGCAGCCAGCGATGGGCCGGATCCGCGGTCGAGCGTTCGTGCCAGACCATGTAGATCGACACCGGATCGCAGGCAAAGGGCAGCGGCGCGCAATCCAGCGCCGCCAGCGGCCCCAGTTTCATCAGCGTGGTATCGGTCGAGATCAGGTCACTGCCTTTGACAAAGGCGGGGATGGCGCCGAAATGTGGTAAAATCACCGTGGGTGGGCGTATCTGGCTTTGATCCACGCCGCGCATCACCACATTGGCGCTGCGTCCGTCGCTGAATCGCACCTCGACATGTTCGGCGGCACAATAGCTCTGCCAGCTGTCGGGCGGGCTGCGATGACTGGCGTCATAGTAGATTTGCAACGGGCTGGTGAACAGGTGCCGCTGATAGATATCGGGCCCATCCGGCGGCAGCGGCGTCAGCACCAGCTGGCAGCGGTCGCTGCGCAACAGGGCCGGATCGGGCACGCCCGAGGGGACGAAGCCAAGGCTCAGCCGTACTCCTTCGGAACGGGCGCGGTGCAACAGTTCGGGAAAGATCAGCTCGCGTTGCAGGTCGTTGGCGGCGATGTCGAAATGCATCGCTTCGCCCAGCGGGTCAAAGGGGCGGGCATCGGTCAGCGACTTGATCCCGTCGAGCACCCGCTGCACCGGTTCGCGCAGGGACAGTGCCCGTTCGGTGGGCGTCAACCCCTGGCCCGAGCGTACGAACAGCGGATCACCCAGCACCGCGCGCAGCTTGGCCAGCGTATGGCTGACCGCCGATTGGGTGACGCCCAGCCGGTCGGCCGCGCGCGAGACCGAGCTTTCCTCGAGGATGACCAGAAAGCAGCGCAGCACCTTGCCATCGAGATCGGTGAAATCGAATTTGTTCATGAGATTTATGACTAAACATGAATGGTTTTACTGTCCATTCCACGTTACGCCGGACGGGCATTCAGGAGGCGCCGGATGGGTATTCGCTTTTTCTCGGACCGCGATAGGCCCGTTCATATGGGTCCCTATCCGCTGGAGCGGCTCGCCCGGCGCGATGGCGTGGCGGATCTGGCTGGCGTTCCGCAAATGCCTGTGCTCAGCTTTCACCGGCCCGAGCGGCCCGAGAGCATCGTCAACGCGATGGGCGAGTTTCAGGCGATGCTGGATGCGATCCGCGACGGGCTGGTCAACCCGGCCCGCGCCGAGATCCCTTCCGATCCACAGGAGCGCGCCAACCATCTGAAAGCGTTTGGGTATTTCAACGATGCCTCGATGATGGGTTGCGGACCCTTGCCGTCCGGGGCGCTGTTGCCGGCACCCCGACGCAACCCCGATATCGACCGGCTGGCCGAGGCGCTGCGGACCCGGCAGACCAAGACGCTGGCCTCGGGTATCGACGTGATCATGGCCGACCTCAAGGAGAGCATGGAGGCGCCGCCACGCCCGATCGAGGGGCACCGGCACGCGCTTGTCTTTCTCTACGAACATCACCGCGACCCCGAGGCGGACGAACCGGGAACAGAGTGGATAAGGGACGCGCAGGACCATCGCGCCTGTCTGCTTGCCAGCGAAAACGCGGTGGTGATCGCCAATTACATCCGCCTTCTGGGCTATGACGCGCGGGCGCATACCGCCATGTCAAGCGATGTCGATCTGGGGCGGCTGGCGCTGGCGGCGGGGCTGGTGACGCTTGAAGGCGGGCAACTGGCCGCGCCCTGGCTGGGGCGCCGTTTTGGCCTGGCCGCCGTCACCACCGAAATGGAACTGGCCCACGACCGCCCCTTGACGCCACTGGCCGCGCAGTCCTGGGCCGCCACACGCGGCCCGGCCTGGTGGCTGGGCAAGGGGTTCGCCAAAAGCGGGCTGAACCGCGACCCCTATGCCCGGCGGCGCTATGTGGACGGGGCACACCCGTTCGAGCGGCTGCACCGGGTCGAGACCCCCACCACCTATATCGACGAGGCTAATGTGGCCCGTGTTCCCAAACGCGCCGACATGTTTGCCCGCGCCCAGTTCGGCGATATGGGCAAGGCCCTGCAAGAGGGGGCCAAGGGCGGTCACTATGTGCGCAAGGCGGCGCCCAGCTTTGCCCAGCGGCGGGCGCTGGGGGCGTTCGTCTTGCTTCAGGATGGCGACAGCGCCGATGTGCCCCGCCCGGTCGATCCGCGCCGCAATGCCGCCAACCTCAAGGCGGCGAGCTATTTCCTGGGCATCGACGCCGTCGGCCTCAGCCGCTGCCCGACCTGGGCCTGGTACAGCCATGACGCCACCGGCGAGGCACTTACCCCGCCGCATGATCAGGCGATCAGCATGATCGTCGATCAGGGCTATGAGACGATGGAAGGGTCGAGCGGCGACGACTGGATCGCGGTGGCGCAATCCATGCGCGCTTACTTGCGCTTTTCGCTGTTGGGGGGTGTGATCGCGCAGCAGATCCGCAATCTGGGTTACAAGGCCAAGGCCCATACGGTGATGGATGGCGAGGTATTGCAACCGCCGCTCCTGCTGCTGTCGGGTTTGGGCGAGGTCAGCCGCATCGGCGAAGTGATCCTGAACCCGTTCCTGGGTCCGCGCCTGAAATCGGGGGCGGTGACCACCGACATGCCGATGAGCCATGACAAGCCCATCGACTTTGGTCTGCAACGGTTCTGCGAGGCCTGCAACAAATGCGCCCGCGAATGCCCTTCGGGGGCGATCACCGCCGGGCCCAAGCGGATGTTCAACGGCTACGAGATCTGGAAATCTGACAGTCAGAAATGCGCCACCTATCGCATCACCACCCAGGGCGGTGCCATGTGCGGGCGCTGCATGAAGACCTGCCCGTGGAACCTCGAAGGGTTGTTTGCCGAACGCCCCTTTCGCTGGGCGGCGATGACGATCCCGGCGGCGGCCCCGGCGCTGGCGCGGCTCGACGATGCGCTGGGCCATGGTGGGCTGAACGAGGTCAAGAGATGGTGGTGGGATATCGAGTTGCAGCCCGATGGCGCCTATCGCCCGACCGCCGGACCAGTGAACCGGCGCGGCCTGCAACGGGACTTGGACCTGAAATACGAGGATCAGACGCTGGCCGTCTATCCCGCGCCGCTGGCGCCGCACCCCTGGCCCTATCCGTTTCCGATGGACCGTGAGGCGGGGATCGCCGCCTATCAGGCGATGATCAGCGCCGACGAATACCGGGCGCGGCTGGCATCTGGCGACCGGTCGATGGTGCATCGTTATACCGTACCCGATGCGGACAGTGCGCCAGTGATCCGGGTCGAGGTGACGCGGGCCGAGAAGATGACGGCTGAGATCACCAAATACGAGTTTGCCGCCCCAGACGGCGCGCCGCTGCCCGAATGGACGGCGGGCGCGCATCTGGATGTGCTGGTCGCGCCCGAGTTCCTGCGTCAGTATTCGATGTCGGGCGACCCGGAGGACCGCGCCACCTATCAGATCGGGGTGCTGCGCGAGGATGCGGGGCGGGGCGGCTCAAGGCTGATGCATCGCATCTTTACGCCGGGCCGGCGGGTATTCATCTCGAAACCGATCAATCACTTCGAACTGGAGGAGCGCGCGACGCGCACATTCCTGATGGGCGGTGGCATCGGCATCACCCCGATGATCGCCTTTGCCCACCGCTTGCACGCGCTGGGGGCCGAGTTCGAGCTGCATTATTCCGTCCCCAGCCGCGCCAGCGCCGGATATCTCGAGGATCTTGGCGCGATGCCCTGGGCCCATCATGTGCAGTTGCATGTCTCGGATGAGGGGTCGCGCGCCGATCTGGATACGGTTCTGGCGGGGTATCGGCCCGGCTGGCACGTTTATACCTGCGGTCCCGATCGCTATATGGATGGGGTGATGCAGGCGGCCGAACGGCAGGGTTTCCCGGAAGAGGCCCGGCATCTGGAGTATTTTTCGGTCCCTGAACAGCCCGCGTATGAAAACCACCCCTTTACGCTGAAACTCACCCAGTCAGGGCGCGAAATCGCCGTGCCCGCGGACAAGGATGCCGCGCAGGTACTGAACGAGAACGGGATCCATATCGACGTCAAATGCTCGGACGGGATCTGCGGCGTCTGCAAATGCGGGCTGATCTCGGGCGCGGTCGAACATCGCGATTTCGTGCTGTCCGGGAAGCAGCGCGAGGGCGCGATCATCCTGTGCCAGTCCCGCGCGGCAGAGCCGGGCGGGGTGGTCGAAATCGACCTCTGATCTTGCGGCCTAGGCGCGCCGCGGCGCCAGCGAACCGCGCAGCACCACATAGGTGTCCAAGCGCTGCCCTTTGCCCGGCGCGCCTTCGGCCACCATGGCGACCAGTGCCTGTGCGGCTTGGGTGCCCATCTGGCGATGCGGTACATGCACCGTGGTCAGGCCCGGGCTGCATACCTTGGCCAGTTCGATATCGTCGAACCCGGTGATTGAGACATCGCCGGGCACGTCATAGCCCGTTTCCTTGGCCCGACCCATGGCACCCACCGCCAGCACATCGTTGCCGCACATCACCACGCTGGGACGGGGCGTGCGCTGCATCAGGATGTCGAAGGCGGCAGCCCCCTCGTCGATGCCATAGGCGGTTTCCACCAGGCTGAGCGTATCGGCGCCGAGCCCCGCCTCGGCCATGGCGGCGCGGATCGCGGCCACCCGGGCGCGGGCGCGGTCGTTGCTGGCCTGTTCGGCGCTGATCACGCCGATCCGGCGGTGGCCGCGTGCGATGACCTCGCGGGCCAGGTCCAGCATTGCGGCGTGATTGTCGAAACCGATCGTGGGAACCGGCGCGTCCGAGTCATGCACCCAGGCAGCCAGTGTCGGGATGCCCCGCCGGTTGAGAAAGTCGTAAAGCGCCGGATCGCGATGGGCGCCGATCAGGAACAACCCGTCGGCGCCGCGCGCCACCAGGGTGCGGATCTGCTCTTCTTCCAGATCGGCGCGATACGAGGAGGAGGCCACCAGCAGCGTTATCCCCTTGAGCCGCAGTTCCTCCTGAAAGGCCTGCAGACCGCGGGCAAAGATCGCGTTTTCCATGGTCGGGATCACGGCGCCGATCGTGTTGGTGCGTTTCGCGGCCAGGGCGCGGGCGCCGAAATTGGGCGAATAGCCAAGCTCTCGCACCGCCTCCAGCACCCGGTTGCGGGTCTCTTCGATCACCCGGTCGGGCGTGTTCAGACAGCGCGAGACCGTCGCCGTCGACACACCTGCCCGCCGGGCCACATCGGCCAGGGTCGGGGTGGGCTGTGTGCTCGGCGCGGTCATGACGTGCAGGTCCGTGTTTGGTTGAAAGAGGCGGGCAGTATGCTCCGATACCCCAGTCGCCGAGGACAGCATAGCGTGTAAGCGCTTGCATCGTCAAATGTAAGCGCTTACATTGCGGAGGCGAATCGTGTTTTTGCCCATCCGGAGGACCCGATGCTTTTGATCTCGGCCGCACTCTTTGCCCTGTTTGCCCTGAATGTGGGACTTGGCTCTGTCGGGGTCGGGCCGATGCTGGGGGATGTTGGTGAAATGCTGGTTCTGTTCGCCACCGCAATCGCGTTTGTGGTGGCCATTCTGCAACGGGAAGCCGCAGCGAAGAGAAAGACAAACCAGCGGCCCTGATCTGTCCAAATGGGAGGAAATACATGAAAGACGACCGGACCGGACTTGCGTCCGCGACACGCCGCAACTTTCTGAAACTGGCCGGCAGCGGCAGCTTTACCGCCGCCATGGTGGCCGGTGCGGCGGGGACCCTGTGGTCGACCGAGGCCGCAGCGCAGACCGCCAAGGAAGAGAAGGAACGTGAAGCCGCCGCATCGCATGTGATGACGGTGGCGACGGCCTATGTGCTGGGCGCGTCGCGCAGCTATCCGATCATGCAGCTGGACCTCAAGGAGAACATCCAGAACGCCACCAACGGCAAGGTCTATGTGAAACTGGCGCCGGGCGGCCAGCTGGGCGCCGGTGGCGCGCTGGTGCAAAAGGTGCAGGGCGGCACCATCCAGGCGGCGCAGCACTCGCTGTCGAATTTTGCCCCCTTTGCAAGCGCCGTCGACCTGATCAACATGCCGTATTTCTGTGGTTCGAACCAGCGGTTCACCAACCTCGTGTCGTCAGATGCCTGGAAGTCCGAAGTGCATCCCAAGGTCGAGGCCGCGGGCTTCAAGGCGCTGTTCTACATCGTGATCGACCCGCGCGTCGTGGCCGTGCGCAAGGGTGGCAACGCGGTGATCACGCCGGGCGATCTGGCAGGCGTAAAGTTCCGCGTGCCCGGCTCGAAGATGCTGCAACAGTATTACCGGATGGTCGGCGCCAACCCGACGCCGGTGGCCTGGGGCGAGACGCCCTCGGCGATCAAGCAGGGTGTTGCCGATGCGCTCGACCCGTCGGTCGGCGCGCTTTACGTCTTTGGGTTCAAGGATATCCTGAGCCATGTGACCTTTACCCAGGCGGTGCCCGACAGCCAGGTATTCTCGATGAACCTGGAATGGTTCAACGGGCTTCCGGCAGACGTGCAGGAAGGCATCATGTTCGCGGGCGAGGTCACCTCGCAGCAGAACCTGGCCAAGGTGCCCGCGGCACGCGCCTATGCGATGTCGGAACTGACCAAATCCGGGGTCGAGTTCCATTCGCTGTCCGCCGACCAGCTGGCCGAATGGCAGGCGACCGGCGGCTATCAGCGCTCGGAATGGGACAGCTTCAAGACCGAACTGGCCGGGTCGATGGATGCCTTTGCCCGCCTTGAAGAGGCCGCCGGCACCATGGGCCGCTACTACGTGCACGACGCCTGATCGGCACCGGCCGGCGCCTGGGACGGCGCCGGCCCTTTCCTTACCCGCATGACGCCATCAACCGGGCCTCCGGCAACGGATGCCCCTCGCCCGGAGGGAGGGACACGTGACCCCTATCCTGAATGCCCTGAACCGGAATGCCGAGCGCTGGGCGCTGCTGGTCTTCTACGTGATGCTTGTCGTCACCATGGCCATCGAGGTGCTGCGGCGCGAGATCTTCGCCTATTCCTCGATCTGGGGAGAGGAGATCGTGCGCTATTCCTTCATCTACCTCGCCTGGATCGGCGCCGCCTCGGCGGTGAAGGAGCGCGGCCATATCCGCATTGACGTGCTGATGCATTACCTGGGCCGCCGCGCCAAGGCACTGCTCTATATCTTTGGCGATCTGGTGATGTTCGTGGTGGCGGTGATCGCGCTTTACTGGTCGTTCGAGACGGTGCTGGTCTCGGCCAAGTTCGGTTCGGTCAGTCACGGCCTGCGCATCTCGATGGTGTGGTTCCTGATGGCGGTGCCGGTCGGTTTTTCGCTGATGATCCTGCGACTGGTGCAATCCTTCCTGCGCGACCTGCGCAGCCTTCGTGACGGCACGCCCGTCTACGAGGGCGACAAACTGTTCGATTGAGGGGACGGTCATGCTTTGGAACACCCTCAACCAGACGGTTGAACTGGGCTGGGATTTCTACCTGCCGGTGATCATGTTCGTGGGCCTCATCGCGTTGGCGGTGCCGGTCTGGGCCGCCATCGGGGCGGCGGCGATCACCATGTTGATCATGTCGGGGGACATGCCGCTGAGCGCGGTTGGCGAGAGCCTGTTCACCGGTATCGACGCCTTTGCCCTGACAGCGGTGCCGCTGTTCATCCTGACCGGCGACGTGCTGGTGCGCACAGGGCTTTCCCGCAAGTTCCTGGACGTGGCCGAGGCGCTGACGCAATTCGCCAAGGGCGGTTTCGGCTCGGCCACGGTGCTGGTCTGCGGCATGTTTGCGGCCATCTCGGGTTCGGATGCTGCGGGGGCAGCCGCCGTGGGCCGGATGACCATCGACCGGCTGGTCGAGTCGGGCTATCCCCGGCCCTATGCCTGCGCGCTGGTGGCGGCAGGGGCCTGTACCGGCATCCTGATTCCGCCTTCGATCGCCTATATCATCATCGGCCTCGTACTGGGTATCTCGGCCTCGACCTTGTTTCTGGCCGCGCTCATTCCGGGCCTGTGCATCCTGATCTCGATCCTAGTCACCAATGTGGTGATGAACCGCATCAACGGCTGGGAGGGCGGCGGCAATATCTCGGCCTCCGAATACCTGGGCAATCTGGGCCGGGCGCTGAAATCGGGCTGGTATGCCTTTATCGTGCCGGGCATCATCTTTTACGGCATCTTCTCGGGCCGGCTGACGCCGACCGAGGCGGGCGCCACCGCTGTTGTCGTCACCATCCTGATGGGCTTCATCCTGCGTACCCTGTCGCTGTCCGACTTCCCGGCGATGCTGGTCAGTTCGGCCAAGGTGAACGGGGTGATCCTGCCGATCATCGCCTTTTCCGCCCCCCTGGCCGAGGCGCTGGCGATCATGGGTGTGCCGCAGGGATTTGTCGCCGCCGTCACCGGCATGACCGACGAACCCTGGCTGTTGATCCTGCTCATGATCGGCATCCTGATCGCGGCGGGCTGCGTCATGGAGACGACGCCCAATATCGTGATCCTTGCCCCGATCCTGAAGCCGCTGGCCGACAATATCGGCATGAACGAGATCCAGTTCTGCATCATGATGATTACCGCGCTGGGCGTGGGATTCATCACGCCGCCGCTGGGGCTGAACCTGTTCGTGGTCTCCGGCATCACCGGCGAGTCAATTCTCAAGATCGCCGCCCGCGCCGTGCCCTTCGTCTTGTTCATGCTGCTGGTGGTGCTGCTCATCGCCTATCTGCCCGCCATCTCCACCACCCTCTTGCCCGATATCTACAAATAGGACGCCCCCGGTATGACCATCGAATACCTCAAGAAAGCTTCGCTCACCTCGAAATCCGATGCCTCGGATGTGCAAGAGACGGTGCGCGCGATCCTCGCCGATATCGAGGCGGGCGGGGATCAGGTCGCGCTGGACTATGCCGCCAAGTTCGACCGCTACGAGGGCAGCATCATCCTGTCGCCCGCAGAGATCGAGGCCGCCTGCGCGCTGGTGCCGGAAAAGCTCAAGGCCGATATCCGCTTTGCCCATGACAATGTGCGCCGCTTCGCCGAGACGCAGAAGGCGACGCTGACCGATGTCGAACTCGAGGTGGTGCCGGGCGTGATCACCGGGCAAAAGGCGATCCCGGTGGATGCGGCGGGCTGCTATGTGCCCGGCGGGCGCTATAGCCATATCGCCAGTGCGATCATGACGGTGACCACGGCCAAGGTGGCGGGCTGCAAACATATCATGGCCTGCTCGCCGCCGCGTCCCGGTGTCGGCGTGGCGCCTGCCATCGTCTATGCCGCCCATATCTGTGGCGCCGACACGATCATGGCAATCGGCGGTGTGCAGGGGGTGGCGGCCATGGCCTTTGGTCTGTTTGGCCTGCCCAAGGCGAAAATCCTGGTCGGCCCCGGCAACCAGTTCGTGGCCGAGGCCAAGCGCATGCTGTTCGGGCGCGTCGGCATCGACATGATTGCGGGCCCAACCGACAGCCTGATCCTGGCCGACAAGACCGCCGATCCGCATATCGTGACCACCGATCTGGTGAGCCAGGCCGAGCATGGCTACAACTCGCCGGTCTGGCTGGTGACCGATGATCGCGCGCTGGCGGAAAAGGTGATCGAGATGATCCCGGCCTATATCGCCGACCTGCCCGAGGTGAACCGCGACAATGCCGCCGCCGCATGGCGCGACTATGCCGAGGTGATCCTGTGCGCTGACCGCGAGGAGATGGCCGCCTCCTCGGACCGCTATGCGCCCGAGCACCTGACGGTGATGGCCGAGGATCTGGATTGGTGGCTCGACCGGCTCAGCTGTTATGGATCGCTGTTTCTGGGCGAGGAAAGCACCGTCAGCTATGGCGACAAGGCGGCGGGCACAAACCATGTGCTACCGACAAGTGGCGCCGCCAGCTATACCGGCGGGCTCAGCGTGCACAAATACATGAAGATCGTCACCTGGCAGCGCGGCACCCGCGAGGGCTATAAACCCGTTGCCGAGGCCACTGCGCGCATCGCCCGGCTGGAGGGGATGGAGGGCCATGCCCGCGCCGCCGATGTGCGGTTGGCCAAATATTTTCCCGACGAGACCTTTGACCTGACCGCCAATGGCTGACTCTGGCTATCTCTTCTCGGTGCGGGGCCGGGTGGCCTGTGTCACCGGCGCCAGTTCCGGCCTTGGCCGACGCGCGGCGACGGTGCTGGCGCAGGCCGGCGCGCGGGTGGTGGGCGTGGCCCGCCGCGCCGACGCGCTGGCCGAATGGCAAGCCGAGGCGGGGGGCGAAACCCATGCCCTTCCCTATGACCTGTCGGACCGCGACGGGTTGGAGGGGCTGGCGCAGCAGGTCGCAGCGCCCTTTGGCCCGCCCGACATTCTGATCCACGCCGCCGGTATCAACACCCGGCAAACCGCCGATGAGGTCACGCCCGAGGGGTGGGACATCACCCTGACCCTGAACCTGTCGGTGCCCTTTTTCCTCAGCCAGTATCTGGTCTCGGGGATGAAGGCACGCGGTTGGGGCCGGATCGTCAATTTTGCCTCGCTCCAGACAACCCGCGCCTTTCCCGGCGGCATCGCCTATGGCGCGTCGAAGGGCGGCGTGGCGCAGATGACCCGCGCCATGGCCGAGGCCTGGTCTCCGCATGGGATCACCGCCAACGCGCTGGGGCCGGGTTTTTTCCGTACCGAGCTGACGGCGCCTGTCTTTGCCGACCCCGAGCGCGCGGCGCGTAACGCCGCGCAGACTTGTCTCGGCCGCAATGGTGAACCCGAGGACCTGGATGGGCCGCTGTTGTTCCTTTGCTCCGAGGCCTCGGCCTATGTCACCGGTCAGGTGTTGATGGTGGATGGAGGATATACCGCGAAATGAAGGCGCTGGTTTACACGGGCCCCGAAGCGCTTGCGCTGCGCGAGATGCCCGACCCGGTGGCGGGGCCGGGCGAACAGCTGATCCGCATTGCGCAGGTGGGTATCTGCGGCTCGGACATGCATGCCTATCTGGGCCATGACGCGCGCCGTCCGGCGCCGCTCATCCTGGGGCACGAGGTGGCCGGTGTGATCGTAGGTGGCCCGCGCGATGGTGAGCGGGTCACCGTGAACCCGCTGGTCACCTGCGGCACCTGCCCGGCTTGTCGCGAGGGGCGCGACAACCTCTGCCCCACGCGCCAGATCATCTCGATGCCCCCGCGCGAAGGCGGCTTTGCCGAATATGTGGCGATGCCCGAGGGCAATCTGGTGACCGTTCCTGACCCCGTCCCGCTGGCCAAGGCGGCACTGGCCGAACCCATCGCCTGTGGCTGGCACACGGTGCGCTTGTCACTGGCCGCGCTATCCGGTGCGCGCGACACGGCGCTGGTTCTGGGTGGCGGGGCCATCGGGCTGGGCGCCGCTTTGTGCCTTGCAGCGCAGGGCGTGACGCAGGTGACGGTGGTCGAACCGAACTCCGCCCGCCGCGCCTATCTGAGCGACCGTTGCGGCCAACATGCGGTCGACGCTGCGCCAGAGGGGTCGCAATACGATCTGGTGATCGACGGGGTGGGCTATGCCGCCACCCGCGCCGCTGCCTCGGCCCATGTCCGCCCCGGCGGTGCGATCGGCCATATCGGCCTGGGCGAGGATACCGGTGGCCTCGATATCCGGCGGATGACCCTGCAAGAGATCACCTTTATTGGGACCTATACCTATACCGCCGAGGATTTCCGCCAGACCGCGCAGGCGATCTTTGACGGCCGTCTCGGCCCGCTCGACTGGACCGAGTCGCGCCCTCTGGAACAGGGCGCCGAGGCCTTTGCCGATATCCGCGCGGGTCGGGTGGCTGCACCAAAGGTCCTGCTGGTTCCCGACACCGAACCGTAAAGGAGTTAGGCCATGTATCACCGCATCCTTGTTGCCCTGTCGCTGGAACACGGGATCAGCGAGCGGGCGCTGGAAACCGCCCGCGCGCTGGCCGCCGAGGGCGCCAGCATCCGCGCCGTTCACGTGATCGAGCCGCCCAACCCGGCGGTCCGCGCCTATCTGGACGCCGATCTGGTGGCCAAGGCCCGCGCCGATGCCGAGGCGCGGTTGCGCGCCCGCGTGGCCGATGCGCCGGGGGTCGAACCGGTGTTGCTCAGCGGTCATTCCAGCCGCGCGCTGACCGAATACGCCACCGATATGGGCATCGACCTGATCATCGTGGGATCGCACCGGCCCGGCCTCAGCGACTATTTCCTGGGCACCACCGCCGCCCGTGTTGTCCGCCACGCACCTTGCACGGTGATGGTGCTGCGCTAGGGCGGGTACCGCCCGACGCCCCACAAAGTGAGCTCAGATTATGCTGCGCCAGACCGGCATTCATTCCAGCGAGGACGCCCGCAGGCTGGCGCGCAAACGCCTGCCCTGGATGGTGTTCGACTATATCGACGGCGCGGCCGGCGAGGAGCATGGTTCGATGCTGTCGCGTCGGGCCATTCAGGACATCCGCCTGACGCCCCGGGTGCTGCGCAACGTCAGCCGACGCGAGCTGCGGGTGCAGCTGTTCGACAAGCTGGCGGTACGCCCCTTTGGCATCAGCCCGATGGGCATGTGCAACCTGTCCGCCCCCGGCGCCGATCTGATGCTGGCGCGGCTGGCAGCGCGGGACCGGGTGCCGCATGGCGTCTCGACCGTGGCTTCGACCGACATGGAAACCCTGCTCAAGGCCTCGGGCGGCATGGCCTGGTTTCAGCTTTATTTCAGCGGCGATGGCAGCGGCACCATGAAATTGGTCGAGCGCGCCCGCGCGGCCGGATACGGCACGCTGGTGCTGACCGTCGATGTGCCCGAGGTGGGCCGCCGCCCGCGCGAGCTGCGGCACGGGTTCAAGATGCCGTTCCGCATCGGCCCCCGGCAATTCGTCGATTTCGCGCTGCATCCGCGCTGGTCCCTGTCCACGCTGATCCGGGGGCGGCCGCAGATGGCCAATTTCGACGGGCGGGATTATGTTTTCGACCGTACCGAGAGCCGCGCCGCCGCCGATTGGACGACCTTCGAGCGCCTGCGCGCGGCCTGGCCCGGCAAGCTGGTGGTCAAGGGCGTGCTGCATCCCGGGGATGCGCTGCGCCTCAAGGCGCTGGGCGCCGATGCGATCCAGGTATCGAGCCATGGCTGCCGTCAGCTGGACGCAGCACCCCCGGCGATCGAGGCGCTGGCCGCGATCCGGCAGGCGGTCGGCCCCAGCTATCCGCTGTTCTACGACAGTGGCATCCGCAGCGGCGAGGATGTGGTCAAGGCCTATGCGATGGGGGCCGATTTCGTGTTCCTTGGCCGCCCGCTCCTTTATGCCATGGCGGCAGGGGGCGAGGCGGGGCTGCACCAGCTGTGGGACGTGCTGGCGCAGGAGGTCAGCCTGACATTGGCGCAGCTGGGCCTGACCGAGATGGCCGCGCTGCGCGAACGTGCCCTACCGGATAACGGGGATCAGGCTGTAGAGGCCGCCATCAGCCGATAGACGATCTGCGCTGCGGTGAAATCCCACGCAGCATTGCCGTCGGGCGCCAGTTCCACAACGTCAAGGCCAACACATTTGCGGCCCTTGAGCGCGTTCTCGACCAGATGCAGCGCCTGATAATAGCCGAGGCCGCCCGGCACCGGCGTGCCGGTTGCGGGCATCTGGGCCGGGTCCAGCCCGTCGACATCGAAACTGACATAGACCAACTCGGGGAAATCCTCGGGCAGGTCGATGGCGTGGATATTGTCGGTGACCAGCTCCTCGGCATCCTTATAGAACACGCCGTGTTTGGCACGCTCGTCCATTTCCTGCTGGCAGAGGGCGCGGACGCCGAATTGCGCCAGGCGAATGCCCTCCTCGGCGAGCAGATGCATGACCGATGCATGAGAGTGTTTCTCGCCCTGATAGGCGATGCGCAGGTCGGCATGGGCGTCGACCTGCACAAGCCCCAGCGGCTGACCCAGGGCGCGCGCTACGCCCATCACCGCGCCGAAGCTGAGCGAATGTTCACCCCCCAGCGTGACCGGTACTTGGCCTGCGCGGATGGCGGCCTCGGTCCGCTGGGCGAGGCGCTCCATCACCTCGGACAGCGGGCCGTCGCAGTCGAGCGGCGGTTCGGTGAAGATGCCCTGCGCGCAGGGCTCGGCGCCGTTTGTAATGCGTTCCAGCTCGTTAGACGCTTCGATGATCGCACTGGGCCCCCCCGCCGTGCCCGAACCGTAAGAGACGGTCCTTTCCAGCGGCACCGGGATGATGCGGAAACGGGCGTCCTCACCCCGTTCGGCGGCGGTGAGTTCGCTGTCGAGGAAGATGCTCATGAGAGGCGCTCCTTGAAGTCGGAATAGTCGAATTGGCGCACGATGCGCAGCGCGTCGGTGTCGCTGTTCCACAGCGCGATGGTGGGCAGGGGCACGCCGTTGAAGGTGTTGGTCTTGACCATCGAATAATGCGCCTGATCGAGAAAGGCGAAGCGCTGGCCGATGGTCAGCGGCTGGTCCCAGGTGTAATCGCCGATCACGTCCCCGGCGAGGCAGGAGGGGCCGCCCAGGCGATAGGTATGGCCGCTGTCGGCCTCGTCCATCAGGGCGGGGCGATAGGGTGCCTCGATCACGTCGGGCATGTGGCAGGTGGCCGAGATATCGGTGATGGCGAGGTCCATGCCATTGGTCGGCAGGTCGAGGATTTCACCGACGAGGATACCAGCATCCAGCGCCACCGCCTCGCCGGGTTCGAGATAGACGTCGAGCCCGTGTTTTTCCCGGATACCCTTGATGAAGCGCACCAGCGCGTCGCGGTCGTAATCGGCGCGGGTGATGTGATGGCCGCCACCGAAATTGAGCCATTTGAGGCCGGGCAGATAGGGGGCGAGCTTCACCTCTACCGCCGCCCAGGTGCGCGCGAGCGGGTCAAACCCCTGTTCGCAGAGCGTGTGCATGTGTAGCCCGTCGACCCCTTCTAAGGCCTCAGCCGTCAGCTGGCTGACCGGGGTGCCGAGGCGCGAGCAGGGCGCGCAGGGATCGTATTTCGGGATCTCGCCTTCGGAATGCTCGGGGTTGATCCTGAGACCCACCTGAACGCCCGCCGCCTGTGCGCGGGTCAGGTAACGATCCTTTTGCGCCGGGCTGTTGAAGATGATGTGATCGCTGAGCGACAGGATCTCGTCGATATCCTGTTCCTTGTACCCGGCGCAGAAGGTGGCGACTTCGCCACCGTATTCCTCGCGCCCCAGCCGCGCCTCGTATATGCCGCTGGCGCAGGTGCCGCTGAGGTATTGGCGCACGAGGGGCGCAAGGGCGAACATGGAAAACGCCTTGAGCGCCGACAGCACATGCGCGCCGGAGCGGTCGGAGATGTCGCGCAGGATCTTGAGGTTCCGTTCGATGGCGACCTCGTCTACCACGAAACAAGGTGTGGGCACACGGGAGAGGTCAAAGTGGCGAAAGGCGCCAGCGTCACCGGCCTGGGTTTGCATCACATCTGCCATATCCGGCGTCTCCCTGAGGCTGAGCGTCCGGGGGGCGCAAGGGCGAACATGGAAAACGCCTTGAGCGCCGACAGCACATGCGCGCCGGAGCGGTCGGAGATGTCGCGCAGGATCTTGAGGTTCCGTTCGATGGCGACCTCGT